>NZ_JBHIRY010000001.1:0-441220 GCF_042138635.1 Paenibacillus medicaginis
TCGACTACGGCACTTTAAAGGGTAAAGTTACCGGGTGGATTTGAACCACCTAGATGGTGCGACTGTGAGGCGCACAAAAAATCCAATCCCCGAAAATGGAATTGGATCTTGTCGCATTTGAAAATGATCTGTTTGTCAAACAACCCTGCACAGAGACCGAATGCCTTGCAGTTCTTTCAGTAATTCAGAAGCAACAAGCGTAGAAGTACGATGGTTCGCTTCCTCTGTCAGCCCGGCTACATGCGGCGTAATTATACAGTTTTCCAGAGAAAGCAGCGGATGATCGGGGGCCGGAGGCTCAACGGACAACACATCAAGCATGGCCCCGGCAATCCTCTTGTGCAGCAACGCTTCATACAGCGCCTGTTCATCAACGACACCGCCCCGTGATGTATTGATCATATACGCGTGCGGCTGCATCTGCTCGATCGCCGCTTGATGGATAAGCCCTTTCGTTTCCGGCAGAAGCGGAATATGCAGGCTTATAAAATCAGAGCTTTGCAGCACCTCCTCCATAGCAGCCAGCCGAATCCCGGATTCAGCAGCCGCAAAATCGTATGCGGACAACTTTGGATCGCTGCCCACCACCTTCATACCGAGCGCGTTGGCCCGTACTGCTGTGCGATGGCCGATCTCGCCAATTCCGATGAGACCGAGTGTTTTGCCTGCGACCTCATGACCACCAAAGCGCTTGCGGTCCCAGTTTCCTGCTTTTACATCGTCAGATGCCGCCAGCAGCGGGCGCGTGAACGTAAAGATGGCGGCAATCACATATTCAGCTACAGATGATGCGTTGGCGTTCTTCGCACGGAGGACTGCGATTCCCCGCCGTTTTGCCTCGTCCAAGTCAATATTGTCCAAGCCCACTCCCAGTCTGCCAATGACAGCCCTTTTCTCCATGCCAGCTAACAGGGAAGCATCCACCTGCGTCTGATTACGCACGATTAGAGCCTGCGCCGAGGCTGCAGCTTCTTCCAGCCGCTCACGGTCAGCCCAGAGTCCCGGATCGTACTGCACTTCATGCCCGCTGTCCTGCAGGATACGCAAACCCGAGTCCGTTATATGTTCCGCAATGACGATCTTCATACTTGCCCCCTATTTCCGCAGCCCCAGCTTAGCCGCCAGCTCGGTGTAATAATCCGTTTCTTTCTGCAAAAATTGCTCATATTCCTGCTGATTTAAATAAGAGGGCTGCAGCTTCAAAGTCTTCAGCTTCGCGATAAAATCGGGGTCCTCAGCCAGCTCGGCCAGTGCTTCATTCCACTTTTTCACAACCTCATCCGGCGTCCCTTGTGCCATACTCACACCGGTCCACCAAAATGCGGACAGATTTTCAATTCCTTGTTCCCTGGCTGTCGGCACATTCGGGAAATAGGGGCTTCTTTCCTCACCCGAAACGGCGAGTATTTTCAGCTTTCCGGCCTCGGCCATGGCAGACACTTCACTTACCGGATGCACAGCCAGCACCGCATTGCCTCCTGCCACGAGCGGGATCGACTCTGCTGTCCCTTTTGTAACGATCATGCGGGTTTTAGAGATGTCCACACCGATTTCATTCAGCCACTCCGCAACAGCAAAGGAAGAGAAACCCGCGACGCCGGAGGTCGTCCAGGTCAGCTGCTCCGGATTGGCCTTCACCCACTCGGAAAATTCCTGAAAACTCTGCCACTGCGCATCCCCCTTCACCGTAAACGCCGGAACATCCTGCACGATCCGGGATACAAAAATCTGATCCTCCGCCTTGACAGGCGGGTTCGTATACCCGGCCGCCATCATGGAGGCAAGCGAAACCACATTGGCCATCACCGTATAACCGTCCGGCTGAGCTTGCTTCAGCGCATACTGCGCTCCCGTCGCACCTCCGCCTCCCGGCTTGTTGACCACATTAACCGGCTGTCCCCATTTCTCGCTCAGTTTTTCCGCCACTGCTCTCGCCACCAGATCCACGCCCCCGCCTGCCGCGTAAGGAACCACATATTCAATCGCTCTTTGTGGATAACCAGCCGAACTGCCTTCCGCGCTTTGCGCGCCTTCTGCGTTGCGCTCCGGCTGCTGCCCTGCTCCACAGCCCGCCAGCAGCAGTGATACTGCTGCCAAGCCTGTTAACAATATGCCGATTTTTTTCGTCACCGATGTTGTTTTCTTCATCATGTCTGTTCTCCCTCACAAGTTAATCTTATCGTCCATAACCAATATTTCAAAAATCCAGCGCTTCCGCCCCTTCTTCCTGCACTCTCCTTCTCGTCCGTCCCACCAGCCAGATGGATACCAGGAACAGGACAGCTGTTATGATAAGGAAGGTAAGCGCGAGCGGACGAGTTACGAAAATGGAAAAGCTGCCACCTGACATGGATAACGCCTGTGTGAACGACTGTTCCATCAGCGGTCCCAGAATAAAGCACAGAATGAGCGGCATCACTGGCCAGTCAAACTTGTGCATAAAGTAGCCGAGCACCCCAAAAACAACCGCAACTCCGACGTCAAAAAGACTATTGCGCACCGTATAAGCTCCGATGATGCTGAGCATCAGAATGATGGGGGCCATGATGCCAAAAGGAACACGCGTCAACCGTGCCCACAACCCCACCAGCGGCAGATTAAGGAGCAGAAGCACGATGTTGCCGATCACCATGCTGGCGATGACGGTCCAGATGAATCCGCCTTTTTGCTCAAACAGGAGCGGTCCGGGAGCCACCCCGTAGATCATCAATCCGGCCAGCAGCACGGCAAGCGGCGGAGATGAAGGAATGCCCAGCGCAAAAAGCGGAATAAAGCCGGCAGAGCTGGTTGCATTGTTGGCCGCCTCCGGTGCCGCCACGCCTTCAATCGCCCCGCGCCCAAACAGGTGGCGTCTCTTCGAAAACCGCTTCACCACATCATAGGACAGAAATGAAGTGATGGCCGCCGATATGCCCGGCAGCAGCCCCAGGACAAAGCCGATCACGCTGCCCGCCGCAATCGCGCCCGAGCTCTGGCGCAGATCGCTGCGTGAAGGATAGACACTGCCGATCCGGTCGGAGGAGACGGCTGTTTTCTTTTCCTCCATGCTTCGTAACACCTCCGTGATCGCAAACAGCCCAATAATGATGCTGATCATCTCGAAGCCGCCGGACAGGCTGCCGAGTCCGAAGGTGAAGCGAAACATGCCGGTGGAGCTGCCCAGGCCAACCATCGAGAGGAGAAAGCCGAACAAACCCATAATGAGCGATTTCAGCAATGAACCGCCCGTCAAGCCGGATGTCACCGCCAGCGCCAGCAGCATGACGCTGAACAGCTCCGGTGGTCCGAGCTTAATGGCCTGCTCTGCCAGGACCGGCGCAAAGAATACCAATCCTAATACGCCAATAATGCCTGCAATAAAGGAAGAAATCGCTGCAATGCCAAGCGCAGGCCCACCTCTGCCCTGGACCGCCAGCGGATAACCGTCAAGACAGGTCGGCACGGAGGATGCTTCACCGGGAATGTTCAGCAGTATGGCCGTCGTTGAGCCTCCATACATCGCGCCATAATAAATACCGGCAAGCATGATGATCGCCTGGGCAGGCTCAAGCACTGCGGTGAGCGGCAGCAGAATCGCTATGGCGGAGGTAGGGCCGAGCCCAGGCAATACACCCACAAAAGTCCCGATCAGCGCACCAATGGCTGCCATGAGCAGATTCATGGGCGTAAGCGCGTCCGCAAATCCATAAAGCAGAGCTGCAGCGGACTCAATCATAACCATACCCCCATCCATCTGCCGACTGGCAAAGGTGTCATGAGCCAGGTGATAAAGATAAAGTAAAGCGCGCCGGTCAGAAGAACAGCTATCAGTGCAGCCGACCACCACCGCATGGCGCCGATCCAGCGAAACAGCACCAATGAGCATACCAGAGTTGCAGCCGTGTAGCCGACGAATGTCATC
The DNA here is from genome assembly GCF_042138635.1 of Paenibacillus medicaginis. NCBI lineage: Bacteria > Bacillati > Bacillota > Bacilli > Caryophanales > Paenibacillaceae > Paenibacillus > Paenibacillus medicaginis. Next base: position 3,902 of record NZ_JBHIRY010000001.1, read on the forward strand.
AGAAAAAGGTATGCAAATAGCAAAGCAGGTACAGCCGCCAGCATAACAGCCGTTCTCCCTGTGGGAAACGGCTTGACTATTGCATGTGCAGCACTGCCTTTCACCGTTAACGCAATACCAGACAAAACAAGTCCGGCTCCGATCAAAAAGGGAAATACGTGATCCCCAATCCATAGCCCTGCTTTGTATTGAAGCAGCTTTACCGCTTCTGCCAGAGCTGCTGCACCGAGCAATACCGCTAAAGCTCCGGCTGTCCGGTCCGCTTTTTTACTCATCATGCTGTCTCATCCCTCTCCCCCTTGAATCTTGGAACAAAAAAAGAGACACGGGAAAAGCGAGCACATGTGGCCCTTCTCTTCCAATGTCTCCGGTTTGTCCGGTCGAACTTGAATTCCGATATTTTTCATGCGATTAATATGTTTATCATATTAACCATGAGACACAACCAAGTCAACCGTGGATTTTTGCAAATACATAAAGATTCAGAAAACAAGGCTATTTACTGCCGCCGCCGCGCTCCTGAAGATTTGGCAGCGGTTTTTTATCACACAAATAGTTCATATCGTAAATTATAAATCCAATGAATTCTCTTTCTTTGGTTTCATTCTCCTCTCCCAAGCAGTATACTAATTTGTAAATTATGGATTTGACAAACACATACATCTAACTTCGATAAAGGAGAATGCAGCTTCCATGCCACCCATCAAAACAAATCGTAAAGCTTTACGCAGGTATCTTCTTCATACCCAACATCTGCTGCCGAACCCATTCTCTTTGCCCGTTCCGAAAACACCTTCCTCACAAACCGTGCTGGACATGCTTCGTTCACTGGCAGCCTTACAATTGGACCCGGTATCTGCCGTAGCCCCCAATCAGCACCTCGTACTGGCAGCCCGTCTTCCGGGGTATCGGCCGGAAATGCTCGAAGAGCTGCTGGCGGAGCATAAAGTATTCGAGTATGTGTCTAACGCGGCCTGTGTAATGCCGATGGAGGATTATCCCCTTTATGAGCCTGTCCGTGAACGGAAACGCACAGCTCTTCAAGACAGATTGACAGAAATGGAAGCGGTCGTACAAGCCGTGCTTGCCCGATTGCAAGCTGAGGGGCCCCTGCCCTCCCGTGCTTTTCAATCAGCAGCCAAGGTGACGGGGTATTGGGAAAATCCGAACAACATTCCGAAGACCAAGGATACGTCCCATGCCCTGACCCTGCTGGTGGATGCAGGCATTGTGCGTGTCGTCGGGAGAAAAGGTACGGAACGTTTCTTTGCATTGACTGATATGACCGTGCCTGATGAGCTGTTGCAGCAAGCGGCTACGGCTGATCCGGCAGCCATCCGCAGCGAACTGCTGAACAAGTACATCCAGGCTTACCGAGTGTTCGACGTGCAAGATCCGCGCCTTGGCTGGGTTAAATCCACCGTGTCCGAGCGAAAAAGCTGGATCGAATCACGACTTCAAACCGGACAACTTGCGGCTCTGGAGATTGAGGGCGTAACGAGGCCGTATTACATGCCAGCCGCCGATGTGCAGATGCTGCAGGAGCTTTCCGGCCAATACGCTGCCGATGAAAACGGCGGTTGTCCAGTGATCTTTTTGCCGCCTCTGGACAACCTGTTATGGCGCAGGGAACGCCTGGCTGACCTGTTCAACTTTCACTATAGATGGGAAATTTATACCCCGGCCGTGAAACGGCGCTATGGCTACTACGCGATGCCAATTCTGTATGGGGATGAGCTGATCGGCAGAATCGACCCCCGGCTTGACCGCAAAACCGGCATATTAACCGTTCCCCTTTTGCAGTTGAACGAGCATATTCAGATCACGGACGAGCTGATTGAAGCATTGCGCAGCGGATTGGTGCGTTTTGCGACTTCTTTTCAGGCAGACCATATCATTGTGGAAAAAACAGAACCGGCCCGCTTGAAAGAAACCCTGTCCATATAACGTGTTTCATGCTTGTTGTAAAGGGGATATGGAAAGTACAATCATACTGAAGATACACGCAGAGCAGGATATATAGAAGATACTGTTCAGAACAGGAGGACATCATGTACAGCTACGAATGGGAGCAGCTTCAAACCAAGCTGCCGCAATGGGTGGAGGAAAGCCGCAAACAGCATGTTCACGGCCAGGTCGCCGCTTATATTCCCGAGCTGTCCAAGGCCCCGAAGGAGGCGCTTGGCATTACAATTATGGATGGCAGAGGACATACCATCACTTCCGGTGACTGTGGCTGTATTTTTACGCTACAGAGCATTTCCAAAGTATTTACCCTCATCCTGGCCTTGATGGATAACGGTGAGCGCCTCGTGTTCTCCAAAGTCGGCATGGAACCGACAGGAGACCGTTTTAACTCCATGCTGAAGCTGGAGCTGGTGGAGCCCGGCATTCCGTTTAACCCGTTCATCAACGCAGGGGCTATCGCCGTTTCTTCCCTGATTGCAGGCAACAGCATTGAGGAAAGATATGCGCGGATTTTGCAATTTTTCAGATTGCTCGCTCATAATGACCGGATGGACTTCGACCAGGGCGTATACGAATCGGAATCGGCCACAGGTCACCTGAACCGCTCGCTCGCTTATTTTCTGATGGAAAAAGGGATTTTAAGAGGCAAGGTCGAGGATGTGCTGGAGGTGTACTTCCGCCATTGCGCGGTCAACGCCACCTGCGCCGATCTTGCCCGCATGGGCCTTGTTCTCGCCTATAACGGTTATGATCCCATCCGGAATGAGCAACTGATCCCGCGCCGTTATGTGCAGATTGCCAAGACGTTCATGACCACCTGCGGAATGTACGATGCATCAGGCCATTTTGCCATTCAGGTAGGACTGCCTGCCAAAAGCGGCGTGTCGGGCGGCATCCTGACGATGGTTCCCGGACGTTACGGCATCGGCGTTGTCGGCCCAGCTCTGAACCGGATGGGCAATAGCACGACAGGTGTGCACCTGCTGGAGACACTGTCGGGGGAGCTGGACTGGAGCATGTTCTAGCAGTTCCAGCAAAAAAGTATCCCTTCGACCCTATCAATCCGGTTGAGGGATACTTTTTGTTTACATGGATTTAGCTGTTGGATTTAACCTCCAGCTTCATCCCGATATTAAATGGATCTTTTATAAACAGGGCGCCATCACGTTGTGTAATGGAATAACCGCTCTCCGTTAAACGGGTGACGACTGCATCCAGCTCCTTTTGATCAGGCAGCCGCAATGTAAAATAGTCAATTCCCGCAGCATTTTCGGGCACTGGCGGTACGCCAACTCCCGCCCACGTGTTCAATCCGATATGGTGGTGATAGCCGCCAGCCGAGATGAACAAAGCCATGGAGCCGTAGAAGGCTGTAATATCGAAACCCAACAAGTTGACATAAAATTGCTCCGCATCCTTCAAATCCGATACGTGAAAATGAACGTGCCCAATAACCGTGCCCGCAGGCAGACCTGTCCACTGCAAATGCTCGGAGGCCGCCAGCAGCCCCTCTACATCCACAGGATCGGTGCCCATCACATAATGCCCTCTGCTGTCGCGCTCCCAGGTTTCACGGGGCCGGTCAGCATAGATTTCTATTCCGTTATTATCCGGATCGCTCAGGTACAAAGCTTCGCTGACAATATGGTCCCCCTGCCCCACCGGCACATTATGGCGGATCAGGTTGCGGACGGCCAGACCGAGCGATGCACGATCAGGGACGAGGATAGCAAAATGGTACAAGCCAGCTCCGGAACGCTCCGGCAGAACAAGCGCGTCCTCGATTTCCCGGAGAATCAGCAGCGGTGTAACCCCATCGGCCGTCATTTCAGCCAGGCGTCCCTCCTGTTTCAGCACTTTGAGCCCGATCACCTCGGTGTAAAACGTAATGGAACGCTCCAGATTTTTTATTTTCAGACTGACCAGCCCAATATCCGTTGCCGGATGAATTTGTGATTTCATTGTTCTCCCTGCTTTCATATGGTTTACATAATTTTATTTACGTAAATTCAAAAACACTTTAATTTTTCACAAAGACACTTAAAGTATCTCTGTGCTATAAAATTACAACCTTACTATTAGAAAGTCAATTGTTTTTTGTTACACCGTTAGGATGAACAGCGAGAAACGGTTTGCCCGTCTCATCAACCGTCGCGAGCAGCTTGACTTCGCGACGCTTTCCCGTGGTTGGAACGACTCGTTGCTTCCTGCGAAGAAATCAGATTTTCCGAATCGCTTGATCACCCCGAATCATGGATTTATTCTCGAACAGTAGTGATATGGATAGACACAAAGAAAGGACAGACGCGCCGCCTGTACGCGACACTAGCTATTGCCCTATTACGGGTGCTAAACCAGCAGCAACGACCGCCAAAACATCTCGCGCCATGTCTTCAGCCGATCTATATTGCGGATGTCTACTCCACTCGACGGCCGATCCAAATATGCCCCAGCTTGCTATCAGGGCGGCAGTCTCCACCGTCTCTCGTGAAACGGAGGGTTCCGATTGTTCACTTAACCAGGTAAATAGCAGGTCATATAGTTCCTTTTGCATCGCGGCCTCAAATAAGGGTTCATACTGACGATCAGCCAGGGTCAAATACGGACGAGTACAGAAAAGAAAATCGAAAACAATTAAAATAAGCGTTCGCAGGCTCCCTGTATCGGATAAAGCCACATTAGGCAGCTCATCCTTTAGCTTCTTTTGAAATTTATCTCTCATCCAGCTCTCAAGAAATGCGAATTTATCTTCAAAATGCGCATAGAACGTGGAGCGGTTTATGGTCGCGTAGGCCGTAATATCTTGTACGGTAATGGAAGAGATATTATTCTTCCTCTGCTCAAGCAATTCCATAAAAGCTTGCATCAACAGTTGGCGTGTCCGTTTCACACGTGGATCGTTTGTATTGGTGGACATGTTACGCTTCTCCCTCTCCCTCAGGTTATATTGGTTAGCGTGCGCTTTAGGAAAGCTAAAGAACAACAAATAAGCACGTGTGTTGTATAAGCCACGAATGCGCTTGTTTAATGGTTGTATAGCCCAGACTGCTTAGATAAGATTAGCACAGACAGTGTAGATTATACTACACTGTCGGGTCAATCGTTGGTCCAAATTGATCGTTAGCTTAGCGAAATCATATACCTGATAAACCAAGGGAGGAAGATTTAAAATGGAAAACAATCCAGTAAGTAAATACGCAGGCAAGAAAGTAGTGATCACGGGGGAAGCAGCGGGCTCGGCCTCACGACAGCGAAGCTTCTGGCGGATGAAGGAGCACACGTTCTGATCACCGGCCGTACCCAGGCCAAGCTTGATTCAGCTCGTGAAAAACTTGGCAACAACGCAGTCGCATTCCTTGCATTCGACGCGACATACACAACCGGAGCCGAGTTCCCCCTGGACGGAGGCGGCTCTCAGATCTAAGATCGTGTCTTGGATCGAAGCCACATAATCAGGTAACACTGAGCTCAAGCAATTGAATTGTCCAGTAAACCGTGATTCACGGTTTACTGGACAAACATCGGAATTCTTGTACAGCTAGTTTTTGGATTGAACAGAGGAAGGACGAAACCACATGACAACACTATGGACAGAAAACCACATGCCAGATCAGACTGGACGAGTGGCCATTGTAACCGGAGCAAACAGCGGGATTGGTTGGGAAGCGGCGCGGGCGTTAGCCAGCAAAGGGGCGACGGTCATTATGGCCTGCCGCAGTATCGCCAAAGCCAAGCCTGCCGCTGACCAGATTAAAGCACCTAAGCTGCCGGGTAAGGTCGTAGTAATGGCGCTCGATCTGGGCGATCTGGCATCCATCCGCGCTTTTGCGACGGCCTTTCGTCAGGGCTACCAGCGGCTTGATCTTCTGATCAACAATGCTGGCGTGGCACATCCGCCTTACAGGAAGACGACGCAGGGTTTCGAGCAGCAATTTGGAATCAATCATCTGGGGCACTTTGCGCTGACCGGTTTACTGCTGGATCGACTCAACGCGACGCCGGGCGCACGCATTGTGACCGTAAGCAGTATTTCACATCGGTCGGGAATCATCCACTTTGATGACTTGAACTTGGAACGGAATTACAAGCCAGCGCGCGGCTATGCTCAGAGCAAGCTGGCCAATCTGCTGTTCACCTATGAGCTGCAGCGTCGACTTGCTACCACAGGCCAATCAACGCTGGCAGTAGCTGTGCATCCGGGCTGGTCAGCGACCAATGCGCTGCGGCATTCCAGCTTCATGCGACGCCTGAATCCGATTTTCGCGCAGCCCCCGAAAATGGGCGTATTGCCGACCCTTTATGCGGCAACTGCGCCAGGTGTCCGGGGTGGAGATTTCTTTGGGCCAAGCAATCTCGAATTACGCGGCTACCCCAAGAAGGTCGATTCGAGCGCGCACTCGCATGATGAAGCAGTCGCGCGGCGGTTGTGGACGGTTTCCGAGGAGATGACACAAGTGAAGTATGCGCTCGCGCCCGGTATTTGATGAAGATTTACCCGTGAAGAAGAAGGCTCTCTGATTCCGATCATAGGGCCAAGTCACACTTATGATGAGCGTTTGACTGGACATCGCATCAGCCAAGTTGAGTTTTAGTACGGATAAGGTTAGACAGGTCCTCGCCTTTGAACAAAATCTATGAATTTGCTTCATTTATAAATCTATTGAAACATCTTTTGGATTTAGAGACTTGCTCTTCCGCTTTGAGCTATGATTCCAGGCTTGATGCTGCCCGTCTGCTGCACAGCTCTGCCGCCTTCTGCACAGAACGGACGATGCCGCCGTAGCCTGTGCAGCGGCAGAGATTGCCGCACAGCGCTGTCTCGATCTCCTCCTGTGAAGGCGCAGGATTGTGGTCCAGTAGCGCTTTGGTTGAAATGATCATGCCCGGAGTGCAGTAACCGCATTGAAATCCGCCCTCTTCCACAAACGCCTTCTGAATCGGATGAAGATTGCCCAGCCTGTCATCTTGATCCCGCAGTTGCTCATCCTCTGGCCCCAAACCTTCAATGGTCGTAATCTGACAGCCCTCGCATTGGTAGGCCATCAGCAGACAGGCGTTGGCTGGCTGCCCGTCAAGCAGCACCATGCAGGCTCCGCAGCGCCCCACTTCACAGGAAATTTTCGTGCCCGTCATGTTCAAGTCCATCCGCAAAATATCCAGCAACCTTCTTGCCGGAGGAACCTGCAGCTCGGTGGGCGCTCCGTTAATCACGGCATGCCACTTATAAGTTTGCTCGTTCATCAGCGCTCCGCTCCTTCCTTGGCGGCCAGCTCAACGGGACGAAGCAGCAGCTCCCGGTTCACCGGCAGTCTGTTGACCCACACGCCTGTTGCCTGCTGAATAGCGGCTGCGATGGCCGGGGCCAGAGCAACGGAACCCACCTCACCGACACCCCGTGGCCCGTATGGATCCCCTTCAGGCAAATCCTGAATCGCTTCAACCTCCAGTGACGTATGGATATCGCTGATCGTCGGAATAAGGTACGTATCCAGATTCGGTGTCAGGTAACGGCCGCCAGCCATAACCGCATCTTCAGTCAGCGTGAAGCCGAGCGCCATAACGCTGCCCCCTTCAATTTGCCCAAGGTAACCCATCGGATTGATGACTGGGCCCGCTGCCACCACATGCTTCGTATCGAGCAGCTTCACCTCTCCGCTCAGCGTGTTCACTTCCACCTCGGTGATTACGGCTGCATAAGTATACAAATAATGACCGCCGACGACATCATCCGGCGTAGTCGGATAATCAAATTGGGTATCAAATATAAGCTCTTCATCGGCAGCAGCTGCAATTTGGGCATAGGTGACAAGCGGATTACCGCCGGGTTCCTTGTTGAAGCTGCCATCCGCTCCATGTTCCGCAGGCATTTCCCACACTCCCCCCGGCCCGGTAACCAGATGTTCCTCCGGAACGCCGCTGAGTGCGGAGGCGATGGTCTTGATTTTGCTTATAAAAGGAGCTTTCAGTCTTTGCAGCGCCATCCATGCCATCGTCGTGGACCTTGATGCCGTGCTGGATCCGCTGTGCGGCACCTTGTCCGTATCCCCGATGACAATGCTGAGATCCGCTGATGTACAAGCAAAAATATCCATGAGCATGATTTCAAGGGTTGCAACAAGCCCTTGCCCGAATTCCTCGTAGCTGAAGGCTGCTGCAATTTTGCCCACCGCTGTCAGCGACAGCCTGCCTCCGGCCGGATCGGGTATACCGTAGCCGAGCCCCGCACCGTGCATAGCGATCGCTGCTCCAACTCCTTTTTTGATCCAGGGCGGATGATCCTGCAGCTCCGGGCTGTGCTTGCGCTGCCAAAGCTCCAATTTCTCGACTGCTTCCCATACCTGTGCCAATCCTTCGGTCTGCAGGATGCGCTGTCCGAGCGGACCGGGGTCCGAGCTTGCGCGTAGATTGATGCGGCGGAATTTCCATGGATCCATGCCTAGCTTCGCAGCCAGCCGGTCCATCTGCCCTTCCATCGCGAAAATCGCCTGATTGCCGCCGAAGCCCCTGAATTCCCCGGATACCCCGTTGTTCGTATAGACGGATACCCCTTCAACATCTACATGCGGGATATTATAGGGGCCCATGCTGTGCTCTGTCGCAAAATTCAGCACCGGCGCCCCCAGGGTGGCATAGGCTCCGGTATCCGCCGTAATCCTGACCTGGTGCGCAATCAGCCTGCCGTCAGCGTCGGTTCCCGTCCGCATCTCGATTTTCATGGGATGGCGTTTTAACCCAGCTCGAACGGATTCCTTGCGCGAGTTGTGCATTTTGACCGGACGTTTGCAACGGAGCGCCAGCAATGAGCCGTAAGGCTGCACATTCAGCTCATCCTTGCCGCCGAACGAGCCGCCGATGGGGCTGGAGACAACACGGATCGACTCCTCTGGCATGTCAAGAATCCGGGACAGCTGCATTCTGTCTTTATAGCCGTGCTGTGTGGCGGCATATACAGTCAGGCGGCCATCCGCTTCCGGTACGAACAGGCCACCCTCGGTTTCCATATACGTGTGCATCTGGCGCGGAGTCCAATAAGTCTCCTCAACGATGTAAGCGCAGGAATGGAACGCTTCTTCCACTGAGCCTCTTTTCACTTCCGTCTGATGCAGAATGTTGCCTTGTGGGTGCAGATGGATCGCATCCGGCGCAAGGGCCGCCTCAGGGGAATCCATCACTGGCAGCTCTTCGTATTCCACGGCGATCAGCTCCAGCGCGGCTGCGGCGATTTGCGGGCTTTCGGCAGCAACGGCGGCTATGGCATCTCCAGTGTAACGCACCACAGTATCACAAAATACCGGCTGATCCGGCGTGGCGATGCCAAACAGATTTAACCCTGGCACATCACGGTGGGTCAGGACGGCATGTACTCCTTCAAGTCGTTCCGCCATGGATGTGTCCAGCGAAAGAATGCGCGCATGCGGATACATGCTGCGCAGCACGCGTCCGTATAACATGCCGGGAAGAGACAGGTCTGTTAAATACTGTAGCTTTCCCGCCACCTTATCCGGACCGTCCGGGCGTTGATACCAGCGCTTACCGCTGTTTTCACGATTCAGCAGCATGTGTTCACTTCCTTTCCCTAATCATGACTTGCAAGCTTATACAGCGCTGCGGCCAGCAGATTGCCTGCTGTCATGGCACGGTATTCCGCCGTAGCAAATGCGTCTGTGAAGGTTACAAATTCATCTTTTACCGTCCTGGCGAGAAGCGAAAGATCCGTGAGCCCCTTGTGCAGCAAAACCTCGGAACGGGCAAGTCTCATGGCGATACCTGATCCTCCACCTGCCGCCACATGTACATTGCTCCAGCCTCCGATACTGTCAGGCCTGCCCATAAACGCCACGGTCACCAACGAAGGGGTGAACGCTTCACGTCTGCCGATTTTACGAAAAAACACGACTTCATCACCGGATGGTAAGGGGATAAGCACCCGCTGAAGAATGAACCCCTGACATTGTGTGCCCTGACGGACCATTTGCAGCCAATCTTCGGTGGCGATCCGGACAGTTCCGTCTTCGGTATGCCACTCAAGCTGTGCCCGCAAGACGAGCAGGACAGGAATGGAATCTCCGACACCTGACGCAATATTACCCCCGAGGGTGGCGGTCGTCCGAATCGAAGGAGCACCGATCTGCCGTGCCGCTTCCGCCAGCAGCGGGGCGTTTGCAGCCACAAGCGGGCTGCGGCAGCATTCGGCCAGACTTGTCATCGCCCCAATGGACAGCATGCCGTCCTCCAGGCTTATTCCATACATGGCACGAATGCCATGCAGCGATACGATTTGCTGTGGCAAAGGAGCAGTTTCTCCCTCCCATTGGGTGCGCAAAAGGGTTCCGCCCGCAACGTAGCAGGAGGTTCCTTCTGCGGAGCTTTTCCAATGCAGCGCTTCCCCGACAGCTGCAGGAAGCCGAACAGCGGGCAGCGCACGATTTGCAAAACTTCCATTGCTCATGTTCCTTCAGCCTCCTTCGTTCTAATGAAATTGAAATCCTCAGGCGTATCTGCGTCGAGAAAAATAACTGGATGCATCGAAATCCTGATTCCCTGCGCGGAGGAGCCGTTAATCAAAGCCCCTGCCCCCTGGTCGCCTTCGAGAGACTGCAGCCTGCCGAACAAGCTGCTGGCCAGCAGCACAGGCGGTTTCGCCTTTCCTTGGTCGGAGGCTGCGACATAATCCACCTGCCGATTCGATGCAAAACGCTCCAGCAGTGTGTTGATATGCTCGCTCCTTACGAAAGGCTGGTCGGCGAGCAGGATCATCGCAGCGTCATATTGGAGAGCTTCCGCGGTTTGGAGGCCGCATCTAAGCGAATGAGCGAGCCCTTTGTCCGCATCGGGACAAGCGATATAGCGGCTTCGCTCCGGCGCAGTCTGGACGCCATGTGCCGTTTGCAGCTGTGCCGTTTGCAGCCATATTGGCGGCCGTTCCGTTCGCCCGATGACCAGAATGGTATCGAGTTGGGAAGCAGCCGCTGCTTGCACGACGCGGGCAGCCAGACTGCCTCCGTCCGCCAGTGGCAGGGCAAGCTTGTCACGTCCCATGCGCGTGCTGCTTCCGGCTGCGAGCACTATTCCGGCTGACTTCATAACGCGCTGCTCCTTTCGGCTGCACAAGCTGCTTTTCCCGCCGTACGGCGATCAGCTCGGCCGCAATACTGACGGCGATCTCCTCCGGTCCGTCCGCGCCAATGGCGAGCCCGACTGGTGAGTGCAGAGCCATTGGCAGGGCCAGTTCCTGGGTCAGCCGTGCCGTGCGGTCCCTGGAGCCCATAATGCCGAGATAGGCGCACTCGGCATTATGCAGCAGGGCGAGAAATTCCTTCTCCCGCTGGAATTGGTGGCTCATCAACAGCACATAATCGCTGCTGATAATGTCCAGCAGGGCGAAGAGTTCAGCCGGAAATCCGTAAACCAGCTCCGCTCCCGGAAACCGGTCCGCTGTCAGCATCGCCTTCCGCCAGTCCGCAACCGTAACCCGAAATCCGATGCTCGCAGCGAGACGGCATACTGGCATCGCGTCTTCTCCGGCGCCAAACAGGATGAGGCGCGGCTTCCCTTCGTAAGCCCGTGAATATACCTTCGGCCAAGGGGAGGCCTCCTGCAGTTCTGCCGTTCCGTCCAGCTCATATTCCGCCGTTCCGGAGTCCCAGTCATAACGGCGTGTCAGCATGATACGCTCTCCTGCAAGGAAGCGGAGATGCATCTCATGCATCACCTGTTCAAGCTCTCCGGTTACAGGCTCCAGCACAATATGCAGCAAGCCTCCGCAGCCGATATTTTCACCCCAGGAAAAGTCATCCTCCGGCCGCATGTCATAAGGGACCCGTTCGATTTTTCCGGAGCGAAGCACCATTTCCCCCCATGCCAAGAGGTCACTCTCCAGACATCCCGGGCTGATGCTGCCCCAGATGGAGCCCTGCTCGCCCAGCAGCATCAAAGCTCCCTCTTTGCGGTAAGCATGCCCGTCAACGTATACGACGGTAGCCAGCACCTTGCGTTCCTCACTGTTCGCTGCCGCTGCACATAAGTCTGCCATTTCCATCGCATACTCCTCCTCTGCCAGTTCGGGCTTGCTCTCAGCTACATGGTTTTCACCAAACGCGCGATTGATTTATCCGCTTCCTTCAATACAATGGAACGGTCCATCGTCATGACTTTGCGGTTCTCAAAAACGATATTCCCGTCGACCATGACCGTATCTACATTGCTTCTGGTCGCGGAATACACAACACGGGAATAAATATCCACGTCATAAGATGGGTACGTATGGTAGTCCTCCAGATCGAGCAGCACCATGTCGGCCTTCTTGCCAACCTCCAGGCTCCCGATCTCGCGGCTCATGCCCAGCACCTCCGCCCCTCCCATGGTCGCCATACGCAGCACGGTGCGTGCATCCATTGCCGTTGGTCCTTGCGGCACCTTATGAATGAGCGCCGTCAGCCGCATTTCCTGAAACATGTCGAGATTATTATTGCAGGGAGCCCCGTCAGCGCCGATGCCAACATGAATCTGCCGATTTAACAGATCCGGAATCTCGGCAATGCCTGACGCCAGCTTCAAATTTGAGCCCGGACAATGGGTGACCTTGACGCCCCGTTTGCGAATGATCTCCTTCTCTTCCTCACTAAGCCAGATGCAATGGGCCAAAATGAGTCTGGAATGCGCCAGCCCGATATGATCGAGGTACACGATATTGCGCATCCCCCGCTCCGCTTCCACCAGCGCGATTTCGCCGCGATTTTCCGAGGCGTGTGTATGCACTCTGACATGGTACTTGGCCGACAGGTCCCGCACCTGCTTCAGCAGTGACTCTGTACAGGACACGACAAAGCGCGGGCTGAACGCATACTGGATTCTGCCGCCGCCGAAGCCGTTCCATTTCTCCAGCAGATCGACACTCTCACGGATGGAATCCTCCGTCTTTTCGCGCAGTGGTACAGGGACCTCATCCCCGTGATCCATCATCACCTTGCCTGAAATGGCGCGAATCCCGCTCTGGGCAATCGCCTGAAAGGCTGATTCCGTGTGATGCACCGTCTCCATATCAAGCACGGTTGTCGTTCCGCTGGCGAGCAGTTCCCCGATGCCCAGCAAAGCGGAATAGTAGACCGATTCCTCGTCGTGGGCCGCCTCGAGCGGCCAGATTCTTTTGCGCAGCCAATCCATCAGCTCCATATCATCGGCACGCCCGCGAAACAGGGTTTGGCAGAGGTGAATATGCGTCTGCACAAAGCCGGGCAGCAAAACCTTTCCTTTCGCGTCGATGATACGGTCAGCATCCTGCTGAAGCTCCGTCCCGATCTCCGTAATCAAGCCGTTTTCAACATACAGGTCCCCGACAAAAACATCTTCATCCGCGTTCATGGAAACGATTTGTGCGCCTTTAATCAAAATACTTGCCATGCTGTTGTCCCCCTTATGAATAACCAGCGGCGTCCGTCATTGTCCGGTGTACACATCCAGTGCCGCCTGCACCGCCTCACCAGCCGGAAGCCGGAAGCCACAGCGCAGCAGAACAGCCTCCAGCGCGCCGAGCACTTGCAGCACATTCGTTTGACGGCAGCTGAAGCCCATCGTGCCAATCCGCCAGATCCGTCCCTTGAGCGGCCCGAACGAGCTGGCAATCTCGATGCCGAATTGATGCAGCAGCATGGAACGCACCTGCTCACCGTCAATGCCTTCGGGAATGAGCGGGCACGTTACGACCGGCAGCTTACTAGCCTGATCCCCATACAGCTGCAGCCCCATCGTCTGCAGACCGGCTGTCAGCGCCAGCTCATTGATGCGATGCCTTGTAAAACGCTCCTCCAGCCCCTCAGCCAGCACAATGCGAAGCCCTTCATGAAGCGCGTACAGCATGCTGGTCGCCTCGGTATGATGATTCAGGCGCATCGGACCCCAATAATCCTGCAGCTGGCTGAGATCAAAATAGTTGCTGCGGATCGAATCGGACACCGGACGTACAGCAGCTTCGCCAGCCACCGGATCAGCCAGCCCGCGTTCAATCCGTTTACGGCTCAGCAGCTGCTGCTCTACACGACTGTTATAAGTAATTGGCGCCATCCCGGAAGGGACGGAGAGACATTTCTGTGTGCCTCCGATCACCGCGTCCAGCATCCATTGGTCCGTTTCTACCGGTGTACCGCCGATCGTAGCCACAGCATCAACGACGAGCAGAATGTCCAGTTCCCTGCAAGCTTTGCCGATCTCATTCAGGGGCTGCATCTGTCCCGTGGACGTTTCCCCGTGCACGATAGCGACAAGCTGCGGCTTATGCCGGTGGATGGCCTGAATGACGATTTCCGGATCAAATACCGTTCCCCACTCCGTCTCCATGACGCTGACTTCGGCCCCGCAGCGCTCCGCAATTTCCGCCAGCAGATGACCGAAGCGCCCGAAGATCGGCACCAGCACCCTGTCCCCTGGCCGGATCAGGCTGACTAACACGGCTTCAAGCCCTGATCTGGAGGTGCCGTCCACGGGAAAACACCACTCATTGCCGGTGCGGAACACTTCCCTCAGCATGGACATCGTTTCGTTCATCAAGCCTGTGAACTCGGGATCGAATTGACCCAGCACCGGAAAGGACATCGCTCTCAGCACGCGCGGGTCCGCCTCCACGGGGCCGGGCGTCATTATCGTTCGCAATGAAGGGGACAGTTCTCTGTAAGTACTCATAAATCTACACTCCCGTAGCCGAATTGATATAGGATATCTGAAAGGATTTTAAAACCGTTCTTTAAAGCTTCAGGCTCTGTATATTCTGCAGGGTTGTGGCTGATTCCGTGACGGCTCGGGACAAAAATCATGCCTGTCGGACAAATGGCGCTCAGCATCTGCGCATCATGGCCTGCCCCGCTTGGCATCACGTTGCTGGCCAGCCCGCGCTCCCCACAAATGTGCTCCAGTTCCCGCACAATCCGGTCATGCATCGGCACCGCTGCCGCTCGCAGTCTTTCCACAGCGGTAAACCGCACTCCCTCGGTATCCGCGATCTGTGCGAAGCACTGTAAAAGCTCATCCGCGAACTTTTGCAGCACAGCATCATGCGGATGGCGGATATCCAATGTAAAAGTAACGCCCCCCGCAACAACATTAGATACTCCCGGAGAAGCATGCAGCGAGCCAACCGTCGCCACGAGTGGATCTCCTTCCCGCAGCGCCGCTTCCCTCGTCAAGGCGATCATCTGCCCGGCGGCAGCCAGCGTATCCTTCCGCCACCGCATCGGGGTGGTGCCCGCATGATTCGCTTCACCCTGCAATTGAATCTCATAGCGGTGCTGGCCCACAATGGCGGATACAATCCCTGCCTGCAAGCCTGTTCTTTCCAGCACAAAACCCTGTTCAATGTGAAGCTCCACATAAGCGTGCGGCTCCAGCGAAGGGGCTCTGTACAAGCAGTCCGGACCGAATCCGCATCGTTTTGCTGCCTCCAGCAGCGTGACGCCATCCTTGTCGGCATGGTGTCCGTCAGACTCCCAACTGCGCAAGCCAGCGATGCTGCCCGAGCCCCAATAGGTTACGGGGAAGCGGCTTCCCTCTTCCTCGCAGAGGGACAGGGCGAGCAATGTCCGCTTTGGCGGACCATACGCCGTATGCAAATACGATAAAGTCAAAGCCGCCGCCACCACCCCGAGGGCTCCGTCGAACCTTCCGCCGTTGACGACGGTATCGATATGCGAGCCTGCGGCGACCGGCGGAAGCGAAGGATCGGTTCCCTGCAGTCTGCCTGCAAGATTGCCGGTCTGGTCAAAGTCTGCCTCAAGCCCTTCCTGCTCCATCCATTGCCTTAGCGCCTGCTGAGCCTCCAGCCACGCATCGCTGTACAGCAGGCGGGTAACTCCTCCTTCCGGATCTTTTCCGAACTGCGAAAGCCAATCCAGCATTTCCGGCAATCGATCACAGTACTGCTCCAGCAATTGCGCAGCCTCTTCAGCAGGCCTCACCATGTCATGCATATGCCGTTCCCCGCTCGTAAACACCGCTTTGCTTACCAGGAATGAAGATCCCCTTGCACCCTTGAGCTTGAGCCACACCTGTGCCGTGTTCATATACTTGATGCCCTCTGCAGAAGGTTGCAGCTATCGAATGAGAAAATGCATACCCGATATAAGGACTCTGCTTGTGGCGATACAGCAGGTTCTCAGGCTGCAATACAAACCCGCTGCTGAAATCAATCAATGCAAAATCCGCATCCTTACCAACCTCAATCGAGCCCTTGCGGTAAGCAAGCCCCGTTCTGCGAGCTGGTGTGGCAGCAGTAGCTTCAGCAATACACTGCAAATCAACTCCACGCTTGATATATCCTTCCTCGATCATCATGTTCAGCGTGCTTTGTGCGCCCGAAATTCCGCCCCATATCTCGAAATTATTGTCCGACAGCTTCATTTCAGGCGGACATGGCGAATGATCTGAGGCAATGATATCAATGGAGCCCCTGCGAAAAGCTTCCCACATCAGCTCTCTGTTGTCGCGGTCCCGCAGTGGAGGAGCACATTTGGCCACCGCACCGATACGCACCGCATCCTCATCGGTAAGGCTTAGATAGTGGGGGCAGGTTTCCGCCGTGACATCCAAGCCTTCCGCCTTGGCGGCATCGATAAGCTCAAGCGCCTGCACACTGCTGATATGCACAAAATGCAGGGCACAGCCTGTTTGCCTTGCATACAGCAAAGCCCGGTTTACCGCTTCCACTTCAGCAATCACCGGCCTCGAAGCAAGATATGCCCGCATATCTATACTGTCCTGGGAGCGCAGACGTGCAGCCATCTCCTGCGTAATGGCGTCACTCTCTGCATGAAGCGCCAGCAGCCCGCCCAGTCCGGCGATTTCACGCATGCCTTCCAGCAGGGTCAGATCGTCAGCTCTTGTAAAAATGTCTTCCCCCTCGCCGCCCGGCTCGGACATGAAAGCCTTGAAGCCAACCGCTCCTCTTGCGGCCAGCCCGGCCAGCTCATCCTTGTTGCCGGGAACAAGCCCTCCCCACAAGGCATAATCAACATAAGAGGAGCTCTCCGCATGCTGCAGCTTGAGATCGAAAGCTTTGGCGCTGACGGTCGGCGGAACCCCGTTCAGCGGCATATCCACGTAGGTCGTGACCCCTCCGGCGGCGAGTGAGGCAGAGCCGGTGGCAAAACCCTCCCAGGAGCCCAAGCCCGGTTCATTAAAATGTACATGAATGTCGATCGCCCCTGGCATCACGGTTAACCCGGCCGCTTCATACACCTGCCCCGCATCCGTGTCAGGAATGGTGCCGATGGCTGTGATTACTCCGTCTTTTACGGCGATATCCGTCTCCTTGCAGCCGTCAGGCAGGACGACGGTACCTCCCTTGAGAATGAGATCATATTTCGGAGACATCCGTTCTCCCCCTTATAGTGCGTGTTCAAAAAGTCAGGTTTTCAGCACCGAGAAGGTTGAATGAAGCTAGGGACTGAGGAGCGGAGCGTACTTGGGTACGTGAGCACCGGAAGTCCCGGCTGAATTCAAGATTCGATGTCGAGTTCGCTTCCTGACTTCCTTCGTGATCAAAAGATGACTTTTTGAACTACCTCTTAAAATCAGCTTCCTCGATAAGTACTGTAACCTCCCGGCGCAACGAGCAGCGGAATATGATAATGCTGCTCTGCATCGGCAATGCGGAACCGGATCGGGATGATATCCCACAACGGCTGTTCTGAGATCCCGGAGTTATAGACCTGTTTCAGATAAACTCCAGCTCCGAATCTCAGCTCATATAGGCCTGGCACAACTTCCGGGCCTTCCAGCAGAGGAGACACGGAGCGCCCGTTTTCGTTCGTCAAGCTTTCAGCCACCAACTCCCACGTGTTATCCCCGGTTATGCAGTACAGCTCAATTTGCATCCCTGCTGCCGGCTTTCCCCGCCCGGTATCCAGTACATGGGTTGTAATCCGTCCCGCCATCAAGACCCATTCACCCCTTGATGCTTATTGAGCCAATCCTCCAGCCTGAAGCCGGCAATCCGTAACACCTGTTCTACAGCTGTTCTCCGTTCTTCCTTTTCGGAATGATGAATGCGCCGCTTGGCCGCTTCAATAATGGTTGCCGGTGTGTGCCCTTTTACAGCCAGAATAAATGGAAAAGCAAACTTCTCCGTATAACGCCGATTCAACTCTGTCAGATCCTCATATTGCGCCGGAGACAGGGAATCCAGCCCCGCCCCTGCCTGCTCCATTACCGAATCGGGACTCATGGCCATTCTGGTTCCCAGATCGGGATGGCTGTGCAGCAGCTGCAGCACCGCTTCCGGCTCCGCCTGTTCCACAATCGTCTTCATCTCTTCGAACATATGTGAAGGAGACATAAAGGGCCTCTTCTCCCATGCTTGCTCCGCAATCCACGGCGAATGCTCAAAAAGAGTGCCGAAAGCAGCTGCAAACTGTGCAAGATCAAGGCTGTTAATGTACTCCGTCACCGCCGTATCGCTCATTGTCCTGCCTCCCATGCTGCTTGATTAAACGTAATTGTAAAACCCGCTCTCTCACACGACAATGTTAATAACGCATTATTGTCACTTAAACTAACATTATGAAAAAAATTTGGTCATCGTGCATGAAGCCATGTTATTCGCCCCGCTTTTGATCAGCTGATTGCAGGAATTTACGAAATGTGAATGCCATCTTCAATTTCAAAAGGTCATTATTCTTCTTGAAATCCATCTGCAGCAGGCCCGCGATCTTATCCATTCGGTAAGTTACCGTATTCCTGTGCACGTAGAGGCGTTTGGCCGCTTCATTGATGAGCCCGTCATGCTCTATAAAAGCTTCCAGCGTAAGCATCAGCATATGATTTGCTTCCCCGTCGTGCAGCAGTGGTTCCAGCAGCTTGTCGCAGTAATTGGACATCACCTCCGCAGGCACATGCTGATACACGTATGCAAACTCCAGCGTATCAAATTGCAGCGCCGTATCCTCCATGCCGAACCTGATCGCAAGCTTGCGCGTCTCCAGACATTCCTGGTACGCTTCCCGGAGCTGGGCAAGCCCGGGCTTCATTTTGCTGATCCAGAACCGGGGCTCGGGTTCATTTTTGGCACGCTGGCTTTCGATAATATCGCTGAACCTGCTGGACAGAAACTTCACCAGCCGCTCCCCGCTGTCTTTGCTCGCCGGGCAGCTATAGATGGATAATATTCCTTGATCGACATGAAAATGATGGGCAGAGCTCAGTTGCATAAGCGGATTGTATTGCAGCTCCCTGTGAATTTGCTTCAGCAGCTTTTGGGAGGACAAAGCCGCAGGCTCCAGGGTGGTAAGCACACATTGGTAAGCTCCCTCCGCAAGGGAGACTCCTTTACCTGCAGTATAGCTGCCGAGATCGGAGGAACTGATTTTGCCGTTCAAATACTGCATCATGACCGTCTTCATCTCATCCTGAACTGTCGGGTGAATGTGCTCTCTGTAGGTCAAATCCATGTAATAAGCCAGCACCTCCGCAGCCTGCTGGTACAGCCCTTCCTCAGATCTGGGTGAATGGGGAGATTCCGTGAACACAAGCAGAAAACCGTACTCCTCCTCCTGCTGTCTGATGGGCAGGCGGTGACAGAGACCGGCACGCCATTTGGTCTTGGAATACATCGGCTTCCACGGCCACCCCTGCATCAGACCGGGCTGCGCACCTTCATCGGTGTTGGCGAACAGAACATGCCCTCTTGATCCGATCACAGCGAGGCGGCATCCAAGCACCTCAGAAAGCCCAGCGAACACATTGGGGTCCGTGCCTTTTCTCAGGGCGAATTGCATCAATCGCTTTTGCCTGTCGACAATGGACTGCAAGGCCTTGGTGCTGCGTTCATACTCGGCGCGAAACAGGGCATCTATCTGATCGGAAAACGTAAATTGAAAAGGAAGTTCAAGCAGCGGAAACTTCAGCCGGTCCGCTTCCTCAATGACCTGCTCGGGAATATGCTGCCAGAAGCGGCCCAGCTTGACGCCAAGTCCCGCACAGCCCCGTTCGTCCAGCCGCTGCAGCAGCCGCATGACCCCCTCCTGGCTATCTTTAAAAATGAAGCCTGTTGTAAACAGCATTTCACCGTTTTTTATCCAGTCCGCTATATCGGGTGCATCCATAACATTGACCGACTTCATCATTCTCATTGTTCCCTCAGAGCCGGCTACCAGCTTCGCTTCGGAGAGGGGATAAATGCTTAAAGCTTCTTTTACCGTCAGTCGCATGATGATACCTCCCTTTTAATTATCGTGTTATGTTATATATCCATTTTTAGTTTGTTAGTTATTATAACATCCTCTCTCGAGAAAAAACTGACATGAGCTCTTGAATTTTTTTCACACAAAAAAACCGTGTCACCTCTTACGGATGCACGGTTTTTAGCTTCTTCGTCATATGCTTGGCTCTCGTCCGAGCCAGAGGTTCATTCGTGAATTAAATCATTTTGGCCGGATCGACATACTGGTCAAACTGCTCTTCGGTTAACAATCCGGTCTTAAGAGCGGCTTCCTTCAATGACAGTCCCTCTGCATGAGCAAGCTTCGCGATTTTGGCCGCATTTTCATATCCGATGTAAGGATTCAATGCGGTGACAAGCATGAGCGAGTTATGCAGGTTATGCTCGATTTTCGCCATATTCGGCTCAATGCCAACCGCGCAGTTGTCATTAAAGGCAACGATGGAATCGGCCAGCAGATACACCGATTGCAGGAAATTGTAAATGATGACAGGCTTGAACACATTGAGCTCAAAATTACCCTGGCTGGCCGCAAAGCCGATCGCCGCATCATTGCCCATCACCTGCGTAACGACCATCGTTAACGCTTCACTTTGAGTAGGGTTAACTTTGCCCGGCATAATGGAGCTTCCCGGTTCATTGGCCGGAATCGTGATTTCGCCAAGGCCGCTGCGCGGTCCGCTTGCGAGCCAGCGCACATCGTTGGCGATTTTCATCAAATCGGCGGCCAGTGCCTTCACGGCCCCATGAACCGCTACGACCTCATCATGGCTGGTGAGGGCATGAAACTTGTTCGGCGCCGATGTAAACGTTTTGCCTGTGAAACCGGAAATCTCGGCGGATGTCATCGCCCCGAACTCCGGATGGGCGTTAATTCCGGTGCCCACAGCCGTTCCGCCAATGGCCAGTTCTTTCATGTATTCGACCGTATCGGTGATCATGCGGGCACTCTTGTCCAGCATCGCCTCCCAGCCGCTGATTTCTTGACCGAGGGTTAACGGGGTGGCGTCCTGCAGGTGTGTGCGGCCGATTTTGATGATGTCCTTGAACTGCTCTGACTTGCTGTGGAACGTCTCTTTCAGCTTGGCTATGGCAGGCAGCAGATGATCCTCTACAGCGAGCACACCTGCAACGTGCAGGGCCGTCGGAAACGTATCGTTGGAGCTTTGCGACATATTCACATCATCATTGGGATGCAGACGCTCTTCTTTGCCGTTCTGTTCCAGCCACTGGCTGCCAAGGCGGGCAATGACTTCGTTCACGTTCATATTCGACTGTGTGCCGCTTCCGGTCTGCCATACGACCAGTGGAAAATGATCATTCAGCTTGCCAGTCAAAATTTCATCTGCAGCATATACGATCGCATCCTGCTTGTCCGCCGATAGCTTGCCCAACTGGTGGTTGCTGATCGCTGCGCTCTTCTTGAGTACTGCAAAGGCATAAATGACCTCTATGGGCATTTTTTCCGTGCCGATCGGGAAATTCTCCTTGCTGCGCTGGGTTTGAGCACCCCAAAGACGGTCCGCGGGAACTTTGATTTCACCAATGGTATCTTTTTCAATCCGGTATTCCACTGCAATTCCTCCCTCATCGTATGTACTGCATGTTCTCTCAAAATTTATGACTTCCTGTCACATTATACCGCATCTACGATCAATCTTCACCGTTTTTTGCAAGCGCTTTTTTGTATAAGAATTAAGTTTACATAATTATTGATATGTAAACTTAGATATCATGCATTCTCATCAAGCATCGCCGGAATGTTGATTTCTTTCACACAGGATGCTCTGGAGAGATGAATGACACATTTGACCAGTGAAACGATATCCTGTAATGGAATTTGTGTCCCCTGATAAGCTGACAAAACTTTCTCCACCCCGTCTTTATAAGGAACCTGGGTTGCAATTTCTCCCGGATTGATAACGGTTACCCCGATACCATACTTTTTCACATGCTCCCTTAAAGAGTTGCCGATACCGCGCAGTCCAAACTTGGAAGCCGTAAATGACACCTGGGTAAAATGATTGTTCTCAAGCCCGGCAGTCGAACCGATCAAGATGATTTTTGCGTTATCCGATTTTCTCAGATTGGGCAGCAGCTTTTGAATACAATTAATGGCGGATACGATATTAACATTTAGAATATTAACGATTTCAGCAGTATCATCCTGCTCAAAGTCATAGTCTTCCCTGAAGCCATTGCTCTCCCATATCCCAACGTTATAAATAAGCACATCTAGAGCAGTGTCATTGAATGCATCGGCAATCTTATTACCCGCTTCGACCGAAGTCAGATCTGCTTTGATCCAATATCTGTTGACTCCATCATCAAGCTGCAACGTCTCTGGACGGCTTCTGGAAACGATCCAGACATGGTCTCCCGCCTCGGGCAATTCTTTGACGAAGGATTCCCCCAGCCCTTTACTGGCTCCGAAAATTATAAAGTTTCGCATCCTATCTCCCCTCACACTACAAGTCTGCTATTCTTCCCCCTCTAGGCTACCAAAAAATTGTTATTATCCTAGATTGAATAATATGAAAATGGGCTGCCCCAAACGAAAACCATACGGTTCGGGACAGCCCATGGCTCACATTCAGCCAAGCGGGTGAATTTCCGGATATTGAGCCTACCAAACGGTCTCGTCTACAGCTCTTTCCACATCCTGCGCCCGCAGCCCGCTTGAAGCAACGCCTTCATTGCTGCCTCTTCCTTCCCAACTCTCAACTTCATCGGGAATCCGGATAAATGCAGTACAGGCTGGCGCTTTGTTCGAACCGTTCACCTGGCGATAATTGGACCAGGCCTGCTTCCTCTGGTGCAATATTGCTCAGGTTAGGAGCGTTGACCCTGTTCATTTGTGGTTCAGGACAGATAAATGAACGGCTTGCGCGGTTGTTCCAAATCATCCAGTGCTTGTAGGAAGTGCCGACATCATATACCAGTTTGACCCCTGTCCGAAGATCCGTAAGCTCCATATAATTGCGCCCATTTTGCGGAACAGCCGTGTAATGGTTGTCCATAGCCGCAAAATACGGGTTAACACCTTCCGTCTTCATGGCCTGTTCTTCTTCAGACAGCGGCAGCAGCCTGCCGGTTGGCAAGGAGCGCTCATTCAGTTCAATACGTTCGCCAATGGTAATCTTGATCCGGTAATCGTCAGGCGTGCTGCCGGCAGCAAAGGGTGCGTTAATGGCGGTATGAAACGCAAACAGGTTAGGCATCGCTTCCGTTCCCTCATTCACAATAGAATACTGTTGGTGCAGGCCAGTACCGTCCAGGTTATAACGCAGATAGACCGTGAATTTAAACGGAAGGTACCGATACATCGGATGTTGTTCATCTACCTTTTGACTGATCAATACATAGCTTTCCACATCGGTCGTGCCGGAGGCGACGACTTTCCATGGCACGTTATGCAGAAAGCCGTGCAGGTGATTATGTGTCGCTTGCTCATTGATCGGCAGCTCATACACGGTTCCTTTCCAAGGGAATTTACCATCCTCGTAACGGTTTGGCGGAAAGAGAAAAGGAATTCCGTATACCGAAGGATTGGTGATGAAGTCATTCATTGCATTTTCGTCCGGCTCCCGTAAAAAGCGGTATCCTCGCTCCGTATCCCGGAACGCCACCAGATTTCCGCCATATTCCGGAATCAACACGGCCTCGTACGTTCCGAACTTCAACCAAATTGCGTCCAGGCCATTAAACGGCTCTTGATAAACAGTGTGCTCGATAGACATGTGAAACCTCCTTGAAAATATGTATCCTGTTCTATAAACTTATGAAAACGCTAATATGTCTGTCGGCAAGACTATACCACGCTCTGTGCAAAAATTCCATTGCAAAAAGAAAACGGCCCTCCCAGGCCGCTTGATTCAGACATATTTGCCTTCCTTCGGCACCGCCATTTCCTCGAAATGCTCTGCCATCTGCTGCAGCTGGCGATCCAGTTCGGCCCCCTTCATGACAGGACCGTGACCTGTTACAACAGTGGCAGGGCGATGCTTCGCAATCAGCTCAACCGAACGCCTGGCGGCAGCCCAATCGGTAGTGAAATAAGTCGGCGGGCCATGGATCTCCCCTGCCTGCTGTACGACGGCCAGAGCCGATTCCTGTTTCACACTGATCATAGCATCCCCGGAAACGAGCATCCGATCCGCCGGCCGGAGAAGAGATACATGTCCGGGCGTATGCCCGGGTGTATGAAGCCAGCTCCAGCCTGGTGCCCCCGGTACGGTGCCGTCGGCAGGGAGCGGCTCCACACGATCATCCAGATCGATTGCTTCATTCGGGTACAGAAAGGATACGCCTGCCAGCAAGCCGCCTCCTACAGAGGGGTCTGCTGGAAGATAATCCTGCCACCCCGTGAGATAAGGAAGCTCCAGCGGGTGCGCGTACACCGGAGAACCCCAATGCTGGATCAGGCCGATTACTGTGCCTACATGGTCAAAATGGCCGTGTGTCAGGATGATTGCCGACGGCGGCCCGGGGTATCTGGCTTCAGCAACCGCGATAATGGCGTCTTGAAATCCGGGCATACCGGTATCCACCAATACCCAGCCACGGCGGCCCGGCTCACCTATAAACACCGTATTCACAAATAATGTTCGCAGCTTCAGAATGTCTGGAGCAGCCTCTTCCGTTGCTGTCAATCCATCGAAGATCAGGGAATCTGTCATATGCAAGGAACCTCCAGTATACACGGAAATATCTCAGGTGAATGCTCCCACCGCCTGAAGAGGCGGGGGCTTCTTGTTTCAATGATCGCTGCCTTTCCATAGGAAAGGTCTAACTGGATCTCCACAAGCGTTCGATGCGGCACGCATCCCGTTCGGGGCAAACCCTCCCTACGGTCTTCGGTCCATCACGCTACGATGTTCAAAGCCCGCTGCAAAATGACCTGGGCCGAAACGATGTCCCTGTCCTGCACCAGTCCGCATGCTTCGCATTCATGAAGCCGGATCGCCAACGTTTTGGGAACATCCGCACCGCATACGCAGGTTTGCGATGTGCCGTGGGCGGGCACTTGTACGAGTCGCTTCCCCTGTTTTGCGGCTTTATACGACAGATACGTGATGAACATTCGCCATCCGGCATCTAAGATGCTTTTGGACAGCCGGCGATTGCGGATCATGTTCTTCACTTTCAGTTGCTCCACCGCAATCAGGTCATGTCCCTGAACGATGCGATGCGATTGTTTGTGCAAAAAATCTTTGCGCTGCCGCGCCACTTTCTGGTGGATGTTCGCGACTTTCCGTTTGGCCTTCTGCCGGTTGCGGGAACCGCGCGCTTTGCGGGATAGCCGCCGCTGGGCGCGTCTGAGCCGCTTCTCCGCTCTTCGCAGATACCGTGGGTTGTCCACCTTCGTCTCATCGGACAGCGCCGCAAACGTGCGTAGCCCGACGTCGATGCCCACGGCTGTTTCCGCCGTCTGGCCTGCTTCCGCTGCCTCTATGTTCACGCCGATCCCCGCGATCCACCCGTCTGCATGCCGTTTCACGTTGATTTGGGTCACCTTCGCCCGGTCGAACGGACGGTGTGTCCGCATGCGGACAAAGCCGATTTTGGACAGATAGACGTATCCATCCCGGGCGAAAGTCTTGTCTACCGCACCCGGCTGAGGGTACGTGAAGGGGAGATATCGGTCGGCTGACTTATAGTGAGGAAAGCCCGCATCGCCGCGAAAGAACCGCTGATAGGCATCATCCAAACGCCGCAGGCAATCTTGCAGCACTTGCGAATGAACTTCTTTATACTCGGGAAATTCCTTCTTGAAGGCGGGCAATCCATTCTGCTGCTTGGCGTAGGTTACGGTTTTGCCCTCTTGGTTGTAGACGGTATCCCGTTGCTCCTTCGCCCGATTGTAAAGCTTCCGGCACAAGATCAACGTTCGAATCATGCGTTCTTCCTGTTCGGGGGTCGGGTAGAGGCGAAATTGATACGTGATTTGCACGAAGGGTCACCGCCTTAATAAGAACGTATATTCCCATCATACCACACAAACATTCGACTAGGAAAGCACGCGCCTCATACAATAAACAAGTGCATAGGCTTCGCCTAACCGAGAATTCATCCCCTACCTGCAGAGGAAGGGGACTTCTCACGGAAAGATGTTAAACACCTAATGGTGTTCCCGTACCCTTGTCATCATATGATGTCCAGCCTAAAGATAGTCCAACAATCTGCCTGCATAGCCTCTCTTTATTCCTGAAGAGAGGCTTGAGCCGCCTCCAGCAACAGATCGAACAGATCATCGTCTTCCTCCAGCCTCGCGTCAACAGCCAGCATCTCCTCCTCGTTGCGCAATCCTTCAGCAAAATGGAGGCTATAGTCCCAATCCTTTCCCTTCTTGCTATAGAGCAGAACTTCATACGAGGATTGATTGCCCGCGAGCGTGAAAATAACCTGGCCCATATAAACGCCATCCTCGCCCCTTTTCATTGCTGCCTGTTTAATTTGAACCTCTTGTGATAATTCTGTCATGCCCATCATCTCCCCATATGTAAAAATGCTCTGTTTGCAAAGGCTTGTCCGTTATACAACGGCGGCTGATTTGTGAACCTTATCTTTCCATTGTACAATAGAAAAGATACATACGATACAGCGAAAGCGTATCATCCTTTAAAACGGAGGAATGAACATGTCAAACTTTCAGCAAAAGCTGCAAAAATATGCCGAACTGGCCGTCCGCATTGGAGTCAATGTACAACAGGGCCAAACACTTGTCGTGCATGCGCCGATTTCGGCTGCCGAATTTGTCCGGCTTATCGTTAAAGAAGCCTATGCAGCGGGCTCCAACCTGGTCAAGGTAAATTGGAGTGACGAGACAGTTACGCGCCTGCAGTATGAAATGGCACCTGATGAGACGTTCGAGATTCCGCCAAAATGGTATGCCGCGGAAATGACCGAGCTGGTCGAAAATGGGGGAGCCGTGCTGCATGTGCTTGCAGAAGATCCTGATCTGCTGGCAGGCATCCCTTCCAGCCGCATTCAGGCGTCGCAACGCGTCCGGGCTACCGCATTGGCCAAATACCGCGCCTACCAGATGGCGGACAAGTTCAGCTGGTCAATTGTTGCCGTGCCTTCCGCCGCATGGGCCGCGAAGGTGTTCCCGGACGCTCCAGCCGCAGAGCAGGTGGACAAGCTGTGGGATGCCATTTTTAATACCGTGCGTCTGAGTGAGCCTGATCCGGTGGCGGCCTGGAACGATCATCTGCAAAACCTGCAATCCAAGTCGGATGTGCTTAACAGCAAGAACTATCATAAGCTGCACTATACCGCGCCCGGCACGGACCTGACCATCGAGCTGCCTGAAGGTCATATATGGGCGCAAGGGGACAGCATTAACGCACAGGGACATAGTTATGTAGCCAACATGCCGACAGAGGAAGTATTTACAGCTCCGCTCAAAACCGGCGTAAACGGCAAAGTCCACAGCACCAAACCGCTCAGCTACGGCGGCAATATTATCGACAATTTCACCCTTACCTTTGAGAATGGCCGCATTGTGGACGTGCAGGCACAAACCGGGCTGGAAACGCTGCAGCACCTGATTGAAATGGATGAGGGGGCCCATTATTTAGGCGAGGTGGCCCTGGTGCCGCACCATTCCCCCATCTCGGAGAGCAACATTTTGTTTTACAACACCCTGTTTGATGAAAATGCCTCCAATCATCTCGCAATCGGCACGGCGTATTCCTTCTGTCTGAAGGGTGGCAAGGACATGACGCAGGAGCAGCTGGCCGAGCACGGCCTGAACCACAGTCTGACCCATGTCGATTTTATGATCGGCTCTGCAGACATGGACATCGATGGCATCACACATGACGGACAACGTGAGCCTGTTTTCCGCAAGGGCAACTGGGCATTTTAACTCAACAAAGTAAATTGAACAACCAAAAAGGAGTACCCTGCGTCATTTGATACGGCTGCAGGGTACTCCTTTTCTGCGGGGGCCGATCAGGCCCCCGCTTCTTCAATAATAACCTCTTCTTTCATAAGCCGGACACGTGAGATCCGTTTATTCTCCGTCTCTTCCACCATAATCAGGAAGCCATTATGGGCAACAGATTGTCCCGGCTGGGGAGGAATGGCTTCAATATGCGAGTACATCCACCCTCCGACCGTATCGAGATCCTCGCTGCTCAGTTCAAGACCGAAATGGTCGTTGAACTCTTCAATCAGCATCATGCCGTCGATGGAGAATTCTTCTTCCCCGATCTGCTCCAGCACTGGCCGCTCCTGATCAAATTCATCCTGAATTTCACCCACGATTTCTTCCATAATGTCTTCAAGGGTGACGAGGCCGGAGGTCCCGCCATATTCGTCGATCAGGATCGCAATTTGCGTCTTGCTGCGCTGCATCTTTTTCAGCAAATCGCTGATCTGTGTCGACTCGGGAACAGCCAGGATCGGCCTGATCATCGTGCGGGTATCCAAAGTATCCGCCCGCAGCAGATCCTTGATATGAATGAACCCGATAATATGATCCTTGTCTTCCCCGCAGATCGGATAGCGGGTTCGCATGCTGTCCAGAGCGATGGCCAAGTTCTCTTCTGTCGAAAAATGACTGTACAGACAGATCATTTCCGTTCGCGGAATCATAATCTCACGCGCCGTGGTTGTCGAAAAATCAAATATATTATCAACAAGCGCCAATTCTGTGTTATCAATTAGTCCGCTTTTATTGCTTTCTTTCATCAGTATGCGGATTTCCTCTTCGGTATGAGCGGATCCATCATATTCAGATACCGGCTCGGTCCGGAATAACCGCAGCAGTCGGTTGGCCAGGCCGTTCAGTACCCAGATAAATGGATACATGATCTTATAAAACCATGTCATCAAGACGGCCGAGTGTAATGTAATCTTTTCTGCATTGCGGATGGCGATCGTCTTTGGAGCCAATTCACCAAGCACAATATGAAGAATGGTAATCAGGATAAAAGCAATGACAACGGCGGTTCCGTGTACATAGACGGGTCCAAGACCCGCAGACGCAAACAGCGGCTCAATCAGGCCAGCAATGGCGGGTTCGCCGATCCATCCCAATCCCAGGGATGCCAGGGTGATGCCCAACTGACAAGCGGATAAATAAGCGTCCAGATTATGAATCATGTTTGAGGCATAAGCAGCCCTCTTGTTGCCGGTATCCATCAGCATATCGATCCGGCTCCCCCTGACCTTGACCATGGCAAACTCAGCGGATACAAAAAAGCCGTTAAGCAGTACCAAAAAGAGGACTGCCACCAAATTCAAAATTATGGGTAAAGGATCACTACTCAATAAATTTCCCTATCCGTCCTCGTTGCAGACAGACAGGAGCACCTCCTTCGATTGGTTTGTACTGTACTGTGATTGAATCCAAGACTCAGCTTCAACTTCCCAACGGGCTCACTCCTCTTCTCATAAGTAAATTCTTATATTACATTATATAGTTATAGACTACACAACGAAATAGCCAGCTATGACTGCAAACACGGAAGATAACCCGATTTTATGCAGATTTTAGCTGATATCCGGTATTTTGAGGCCGAAAAGCCCGATTTTGCTCCAAAACGACAGTTAACCCTCTGCTCAGCAGAGGGTTCGTACATCATATGAGAGGAAAAATGATTTATCTCGACGTTGTCGGAGGATTGCCCATGACTCCGGGATACTGATAGACGAGCGGCTCGTTAAAGGTGGCATAGTCGAGGTTCACCATTAATAGCATAATCCGCATGCCTGACGGGTCGCTGATAATAATATGATCACGGCCGGCGGCTTCCACTTTTCCTTTGAAAATTTTGGCGTTCCAGTCTTTATTGTTCTCATAGGTCATATAAAAAGTACCTGTTTTTCCAAGATTCAAACGCAAAATGTTCTCGATGTAGGATTGTTCAAACTGCGGCGCCTGTACGACGGTTCCTGTCGGGGTCATCATGCTTCCGCTGTTAACCTGTGGCGGAACCATGCCTTGACCTGTAACGTTCATGCCCATGTTCGTTCCCATCGGCATCATCCCGGCTTGGGGCATCATCTGCACGGGTGCGGCATTGGATGCAAATCTGTACGGATCCGTGAACCCCCCCTCATATGCATATGGCGGATAAAATTGAGACATCATTGAATACCCTCCCTGAATATGTTCTTTCTTCCAAAAATGCGTGTTCAAAAAGTCAGGTTTTCAGCACCGAGAAGGTTGAATGAAGCTAGGGACTGAGGAGCGGAGCGTACTTGGGGTACGTGAGCACCGGAAGGCCCGGCTGAATTCAAGATTCGATGTCGAGTCCGCTTCCTGACTTCCTTCGTGATCAAAAGATGACTTTTTGAACTACCTCTAATAAACTGCAGGACAGTCAGCTGCTGACGGGTTATAGAAGCAATGAGCTTTAAAACGGCCTGAGTGGCTTTGGTTATACCATGTTCCGGGACAGCCGCCAGCAGGCCTGAAAAACCATAAAGCGTTGGAAGCCGGCCAAATTTTTTCTCCGTTGATGACCCGCCGGGCAAGCCGGATATCCCGTTCACGAGCCCTTTGATAAAAATACCCCTTCTGTGTTGCTTCAAAGCCGCCAGGGCTCTGAAAAACCATCTGCTTCATCTGCCGGATATCCCTGAAATCGAGGCAGTTGCCGAGAATGCGGTTCACGCCGACATTGCCGACCATCAGCATTCCCTGCTCCCCTTCGCCCTCGGCTTCCGCTCTCATCAGGCGGCCCAGCAGCTTGACGTCCTCTGAATTGGATTTGATGACAGCCACCCAATCCCCTCCTTGCTTCTGATTACATACTATATCGTATTGTGCATCCGCCTATTAGGTGACTTGTTCGGATACAAAAAAATACCTTTCCGAAACTTCTCGTTCCGGAAAGGTATAGTCCTCCGTGAAGGCATTTACCTCAATATAACGACTCCTTTCTATATTATGAAACCTTCCAGGCGGCCGCAGAAACAAGAATGAGCGATGGATTGCACGTTCCTGCTGCGCTCACCCGGACACCATGCCTCCGGTGCCCATGGAATGGGGACGATGGTCGCGCTCAAACCCGATATACCTGGTCCCCTGGAAGGTCAGCCTGCCCGAATCCCCCTCCGAGCACATCCCGTACTGCTCCCCGTTCACTTTAAACTCGAGTCTGTCCCCGCTCTCTACTTCAAAGGTTAAATAATACAATGTAGTCGTAGCAGGGGACGAATCGTCCAGCTGTCTTTGCTGTATATACATTCGTCTGGAGGCGATGCGGGAGCTTACCGTCAGCACCGGCTCTGTCCGGTTCCGCTTCCAGCCCAAAATTTCCTTCCCGGCCGACAAAATGATAATTCCAAGTATCATGACAAAAAAGACAGGAAATACGGTTCCCATCAAATCAAACATCCATAGTGATTCGAACCCCACAGAATGATCCCCCTTTACGAAGTAGAGAGCTGTTCTTCCTTCTCCCCATGTATATGCCCGAGCGGCAAATACTTGACCACGCCTGGCCCCGACTTTTACCAGCAACAGCAAAAGCCTCTCCGAAACAGCGTTCGGGAGGCTTCAGCCAAATTTGTATTTGAAATGGGGCCATGCAGCTCATGCTGTAGCACCTTAAGCGTGAACCTGCCGCAGATACCATTGGGTTTCATCGCTTTCTGCCTCCATCCGGTTTTGCTCTGCATAATGCTCAGCACAGCGTCTGCAATCATCTTCAGTCGTACATTCACTTGCATCGATACAGGTGTAGCAGAATTGAAGCAGATATGCGGTCATGTTCGGCTCGACATTCGGATTAGCTTTCAAGGGGATCACTCCTCAAGTTCTTTATGTACCCATTATAACAACAGGAGCTCGATAATATTGTGATTATTTTCACATATAAAACAAAAATTGAAGCACTACAAATTGAAAAACAAGCAGACGGCAATCACCGCTGCTTGTCCTCGTGTCTGCTATAAAACTCTCCAGGTACGGCCGCCGTCTGTCGTCTGCATCAGCAGCGATTTACGGTCCTCCGCTTTTTCAATCAATAGCCAACCCACTCGGGATGAGGCAAATCTGATTTTTACCAGCTCAGGATACTTGGCCAGCATGTCCGACAAAATCCTGTTGGGCGCAAAGCGCGTCCAGGTACGGCCTCCATCCGCCGTATAATGAACCGCCCCATTCAGCAGAATCCAGCCTTCCCTTCGGTTCAGAAAGGTTGGGACGGCTGCGCCCTCCGGATGCTCGGGCACAGCCAAAGGCATGAAGGAAAAGTCCCAGTTCAAGCCACTATCCGATGTGAAGTAGCCGCTGTATTGTGTTTTCCCGGATGTAGAGCATTTTAGCGGCAGCCAGCCGGAAAGATCGATCGCATCCGCAAACTGCGGCTTGCTGCCGGCATCTGCACTGCACGCCGCAGGCGTGTCCAGATCAGAGGAGGAGGACCAGGTCTTTCCTTCATCCTTTGTCACATACAGGGCCGGTGATCCTTCAAAATTCAAGGTAACCATCCCTTCACCGTTTTGCCTGAAGCGAATTCCGGTTACCTTGCCGGTCAGAGGCAGCACGGGAAGACGGCTGTCTTCGGCCAAATCGCCAGAATTCTGCATATACATGGCCCAGGTTGCGCCGCTGTCCTTCGTGTGATACAAAATCTTCTGTTCCCTGGTTTCGTTGGCGAAGCCAGACGCCATAATCCAGCCGGTAGACGGGTTCGAAAAAAACAGGGCGCTTACGGTTCCACCGCTTGGCAATGCGGTGAGATTCCAGGTGGTCCCTCCGTTATTCGTCCGCAGTACAATCGTTGAAGTCCGGTCCCAGGTTTGGCGTACGATCCATCCATGGTTTGCGTCCGTAAACCAAATCTCCTTGCCGTATTCCAGCTCTCCGGGAAAAGGAATATTCTCGGATGGAGAGATGTTCGTCCACGTTTCTCCCTGGTCATGGGTATAGTAGATGCGCAGTGCATTGCGTGTCACGCCCCAGGCAATCCCGCTGGTGCTGTCAAACAAATGAAAATCCGTCAATCTCGTTTGAATTTGATATTTGGTCGTATCTTCCCCTGTCTTGGCCGGCACAGCCGGTACGACAGTAATCATCTGTCCATCTTCAATATCCTGTGCATCCGTCATCGCTGGCTTGTCCTTTTCTTCAGCCGGCTCTGACGTGCAGGAAATCAGCATCATGCTGGTCAGCAGGAGCCCGGCAAGCGGCCTGCACCAACGCATTTTCATTTCATTAGTCCCTCCAGTTGCCGCCGGTTTTAAAACTGCAAACACAAGATTGGTGTTTCTGAATCTACTATTATATCATAACAAGCACGCAATCTCATCCGCCGGACTTCTTGTAGGACACTGCCCGGATTGACTGTTATGCTTTCGTAGTGATCAGTTTAATCCCAAGAAGCACAAAAATAGCAGATGCCCCACAGGCAAGCCATTCGTTAAATCGATCGCTATGCAGCAGTCTGCGGTTAAATACGCCGGCAAAATACCCGAGCAACCCGAAGATGATGGCGGTAAGCACCATAAACACAACGCCGAGCACAATCATCTGCAGAGGTACATATCCATAACTGTAATTGACAAACTGGGGCAGAAAAGCAAGAAAGAAAATGGCAACCTTCGGATTCAGAACATTCATGGTCATCCCTTTGAACAGGAGCCTGAAGCCCTGCTGTTTGGAAGCACCCGCCAAAACACTCCGGTCCTTGCGGTGAATAAAGGATTGATAGGCCAGATAAAAGAGATAACATGCCCCAGCTACTTTAAATACAGTAAACACGGTGGCCGAGGTCTGTACAATAATCGATAAACCCAATGCCGCTGCCAGCGTATGTACAGTATTGCCAAGACTGAGGCCAATGGCCGTCATGACCCCTGCCTTGCGTCCGTTCGTTATGCCCTGTGTAACCGTGAAAATCAGGTCAGGACCCGGAACCAAAATCAATAATACCGACGCGCCGATAAAGAGCATCATGGCAGATAATGAGAACAACGGGTTTCCTCCTTTAAAAAATATGGTGTACGGGCCAATCAGCTTTTCACATAATCTCCGCTTCCTCTTCTCTCTTCTGCAGCAGCCGCTCAGCCACTTCCGCAAACGACTCCGGCTGTAGCAGCTCGACTGGCGAAAAGCCTTTGTCAAACGTAAAGGAGTCCCCTTCAATAATGAGTGCATACCGATCATGCAGCTTTGCAATATGCAGCTTGCCGCCGAAGTCGGACAGCAGACCACGCACGGTCGTATCGTCAAGCTTGAAGCGGATTTCAATCTCCGGCTTGAGTTCCACGATACGCTGGGCCGCCTCGACAACCTGAACAGGCTCCCATTTTTCCTGCAAATCACGCTTCTCGCTGGACGCCCACAGCTCCAGGTCACGTTCTTCTTGCTGTCTCGCCTCGCTCTCCGCATCCGGCCACTTGGTCTCGACGTAGTCCTGTACAAAGCTCATGACATGCTCATTCACAATCTCTGGCATGGACTGCTCATAGGTCACAAATTTCAGGAAATCCTCAAAATAGCGTGCATGGGAGGATTGGTGAATCTTGAGCTCCCACTCATCTACCATGCCTTCTTCGATCATATAAGGATACATAATAGATTTCATGTTGCGGGCGGAAATGGCCATTTCCACCTCGCTGATGAGGCTGCTCTCGGAAATGCGCGCAATTTTCGGTTCAAAGTCGCATTTCAACACGAAAATAAACGGATCATCTGAATGGGTGTTCATGATGGCCTGCACGACAATCAGCGCACCACCCCGTACAGCGCTTGTATCAAGGTACATACGGACCAGATCATCGCAGGCATTTTTAAAATCTTCCTTGTCCCTTGCCGCACGCAGACGGGCAAACATGTTAAAGTTGGGGTTGCTGCTCAAATCATGCTCCAGCTCTACGATAAAGCGACCGATTTTGGTCGGAGCCTGCTCTGTGCTCGGATTTTTCTCCACCTTGCGTTTGCTGATCCGCGCGAATTCTCCGTCAAGAAATTTCTTGACATCGCTCTCTTCGTAATCATAATCGTCCATCGTGGCGTAATGCTTGTATGTTTTGCCGCCCTGTCCATCCTTGCCGTCAACCTGGATGACAAAAAAAGATAGAAATTCAACTGTAAAGTTCATAGCATCAATTAAGCTCCTTTTTCAGGCATGTACCGCGTAATT
Source organism: Paenibacillus medicaginis (assembly GCF_042138635.1). Lineage (NCBI taxonomy): Bacteria > Bacillati > Bacillota > Bacilli > Caryophanales > Paenibacillaceae > Paenibacillus > Paenibacillus medicaginis. Next base: position 39,182 of record NZ_JBHIRY010000001.1, read on the forward strand.
ATATCACCTGGCGGGAAAAAGGAACAGCGTTCAAGAAGGAGCCTTGGGCTTAATTCGATGGTCCTGCCGATTCCGTGCGGACGGATCCTGTCTTCCTGGCCGCTTTAGGAAGTGTGGCGAAGGAGTGAATGATCATACCCCCGACGACGAGGATCAGACCGACCCAGCCTGTCATTGCGGGCAAAGGCGCAGACAGCACTATAACTTCTGCGATCAAGGCAAAAACGACCTCCAGCGATTGCGTCGCTTCCACTCCGGCCAGCCGCTGCGGGCTGCTGCGGACCATTTGGGTTGCCTGAAAAAACAGCACCGTGGCCGCCACACCGGAGAAAACGGCAACAAGCAACGAGTTATACAGCTGGCCTGCACTTGGAGGTCCGGACGTAATCCATGCATACAGGGACAGCAGCAGCCAGAACGGCAGGCTGCACAACGTCATGGCCAGCACACGCTGGGGAGCATCAAGCCGTCCGCCGCTGATTTGCATCAGCCTTCGGTTCCCTGCAGGGTATGCGGCACAGGCGACGATAATCAGCAGTACTCCCAGCAGCAATTCACGGCCGGTTATATTTGCCGTATGACCCGCCTGAACAAGAACTATACCCAATAAGATGATGAGAGATGTGTATAAAGCGGCAACGGGGATAGAGGATTTGAAGGCGGCGACCAGTCCCTGCTTCCTCCAGCCTTCCTCAAGTACGGGGGCAATCATCAAGCCGATGACGATGGTAAGCTGCCATGTGGCCGCGACCAGCCAACCAGGACCATATACGGAAGCAAAACAAATAGGAGCATAGAACAACACAAAGCCGATAAAGCTCCACAGCATCCATGCCCACGGATTGCTTCTGATTTCTCTAAGAACGGGCTTAATCCCGCCGCGCAAGGCCACGAGCCCAAGCAGCAGCGGAAGCATCATCTCATATCGCAAGGAAGCGCTCCAGGCCCAGCTGCCCCCTTCCAGATTCATAATCCGGTTCAGAATAAAAGTGAACGCAAAGAAAAAGGCTGCTAAAATCCCGATCCACAGCGGCTTCATTTGCTCCCCCCCTTCTGCCCGGCCAACAGCGCCCCCAATGTTAACCAGTTCTGTTCCGTCAGTTCCCCGGCCTTTTGTGCATTTCCCTCCCTGGCCGCTGAAATAATCTCTTTATGATCCTCCACCGAGTGAAAGCCGGTAATGGATGAAAATTTTGCCAGCGAGATGCGGCGCACTTTCGGGAGAATCCGGTCCAGCGCATCCTGCAGCTCCGGATTGGCAGCCGCTTCAATAAAAATGGAGTGAAACCGTGTATCCTCCTCCAATGCGGCTGCAGCGTCCTGCTGCTGCAAAGCCATGAGCAGCCTTTCATTGGCAGCCTTCAAACGCTCAAGATGCTCCTGGTCCAGATGCTTGCAGCCCAATCTGGCGGCAAGCCCGAACAAGGAAGCCACAACGACGAAAGCGTGGGTCGCATCCTCCTCACGGAGTGGCGCTACTTTAGTTACCGATCCTGGAAAGGACTGGATCAGCCCTTCATCCTCCAGCCGCTTCAAAGCTTCACGTACAGGCGTCCGACTGACGCCGAAGGAATCGGCCAGCTTGGCGTCATGAATCCGCTCCTCCGGAGCAAGCTCAAGCGAGACTATAGCTTCTTTTAACAACATATACACCTGATCTCTTAACGACATACGATTCACTTTGGCAATATGTAATTTATCCATAAAACCAATATATCGCATATTGATTTTTCGAACAAGATGAAAAACTTGATTTGGAAAGAAACAAGGACTTCCCACGTGAGGTTGAACTATAAAAAGCGCCGCATACCTATCAGAGTAGCGGCGCTTCATCGTTTGTTTTCCAGTCCATCTTGTATCACATTTTTAGTTTACATAATAATATTTATGAAACTACTATGAGGGGAGGTGTACATTCAACAAATTCATTGCTGTCTCTTTCTCCCGGTTGGTCACATGTGTGTAAATAGTCGTTGTCTGAATCGACGAGTGACCCAGCAGCTCTTGCACCGTTCTCAGGTCAGCCCCTTTGCGCAGCAGCATCGTGGCAAACGTATGCCGCAGCTTATGGCTCGAAAAAGCTGTTCGCTGAACAGTTCCTTTTTTCACCTGGTACTGCTCGAACGTTTCATAAGCGATCTGCTGAATGGAACGAATGGCCAGCCGCCGGCCTTTTTGCGAGACGAATAAGGCTTGTTCCTTGCTGCGCCAGGGCTGAAGCCGGGTACTCACCGCCTCCTGCAACACGCGGACCACCTCGGCCGGAACTGGCAGGGTCCGCCATTTGCGTCCTTTGCCAAATACGCTCAGCTCCCGGCGTTCCGGATTAAAATCCCCTACATTAAGCGCATGAACTTCACCGACACGCAGCCCCATATACACCATCAGCAAAAATATGGCCTGATTTCGGCTCGCATATTTCCCGGTTACAGATAATAGAAACGGCTGAATGTCGTTTTCATCCAAATAGACGGGCGATCTGTTCTTTTCGGTCTTGGCCTTCTTGATGCCAGCCGCCGGGTTGTTCGTGCTTAGCTCGAATTCCTGCAAAGCTTTGAAGAAGCTGTTGACGGCAGCATGCTTCCGGTTGCGTGTGCTGTCTCCCGCGCCGTTCTCTCTCGCTTGCGACAGATACGCCATGACATGAATCTTTTTCACCAGCTGTAAAGGCTTTTCATTCAAGGAATGGAGGAACTGGTACACATCGCTTATATAATTTTTTTGCGTATGGGCCGTAAAGCCGCTATCCTTCATCCAAATTCGAAAGGCCTGCAGCTCTTCTTCATAGATTTCTTCGATGATGGAGTGATCTGTTTTTGATTTCGGCAACTTTTTTCTCCCTTTCATCTATTGGAAACTGTTTCTACCCACACAGTGTATAGGAAGTCGGGATAATAATGCAAGTTTTTAATTTACATAATTTTAATTATGTATTTTAAATCTCTCTGATTTTATCGGGTAAGTGATCTTCCTTAACAAATAAAATCGAAATAAACAAAAACAGCGTATAATTTATGTTATACGCAATTATTTATTGTTGTTTTTCCCTTAAAATCGGCGCTGATTACCATAATAACAATGGCCGGAACGATGATGTGCGCGTTCTGGCCATTGTTTTACTTTATTCCGCTATCTTGTATGGACTTTCCGTGTTCCTGCGTCCTCTTTTCAGTCCTGTGCCACGATTCGCAAACCGCGACTCTTAATGCCCAGCCCGAGCGCTGCTTGTACAAGCTCTCTCCCCATTTCCTCCGTAACCTTCGGGTACATCATCGTATTGCCTGCAACCTTGTCTGAACACCAGGTCAACCTGATCAGGAGCATAAAAGTAATGTTCGGATTATCTCTTGGAAGCTGGAATGACCGATAGCGGCTCTCCGCTTTGCAGCTTGTATTCGATCGTCTCCCAAATTTTCTGCAAATCGCTTTGCTGCCTTTTGATCTTCTCCTGATAGCAACGCAGCATCTCTCTCATTTCCTCATCCATCACCATGTTATTGTCTCTGTAAAGCCCCAGAAAAGGACGAATTTCTTCAAGAGACATTCCTGTTTTCCTTAAGCATTTGATGACTAAAATAATTTCTTTATCCTGATCGTTGTAGATACGATGCCTGTTTTTCTTTCTTTGGATCTGGGTGAGCAGCCCGATTTTTTCATAATATCGCAGAGCATCTTCGGTCGTATCGCATAAGTACATCATCTCTTTCATTGTATAACTGTTCATTCCAATACCGCTCTCCTCTTTGCTGAAATTATAGAGCTATTTTACAACCTGGAGCCAACACCAGGTCAAGGGAATCGGGAATCAGCATCATCATGTATTCTTCCACAATCCGTCATCTAAAAAAACATAGCTCATTTTATTTGGCCTTATTATCCTTGTTTTTATTGCAAACTCAACAAAATTAGGATAAAGTTAATGCATGTCGTTTTTATTGCATTTGCAACAAAATATATGTAAATGAGGTTAGCTATGAGGGAAATTCTGAGGGAAATTGGAATGATCGCAAGGGCATTGGATTCTATAAGCAATATAGAATTTAAAGAACATGACCTTACCAAAGGGCAGTACTTGTATCTTGTCCGAATCTGTGAACATCCCGGAATCATTCAGGAAAAGTTGGCTGAAATGATTAAAGTAGACCGGACAACCGCAGCCCGGGCCATAAAAAAACTTGAAATGAATGATTTTATCGAAAAGAAAGATGATGAACATAACAAAAAAATTAATAAGCTCTTTCCAACAGAAAAAGGGAAACATGTGTTTCCCTATATAAAAAGAGAAAATGAGCATTCAAATCGTGTCGCATTAGCGGGATTATCCGAAAGTGAAGCAGAAACCATTTTCAGTCTTCTGCAAAGAGTAAGAAAAAACATAGAAAAAGATTGGGAATTTGTAAAAAAAGGAAATAAGAGAACGTATTGATTATTAAAGGAGAGACCTATTCTAATGACCATAACAATAAAAAAGTGCAGCCATGAAGATTTACAATTACTCCAAGAAATAAGTATAGAAACATTCAACGATACATTTAAAGATCAGAATTCACCTGATCATATGAGAGCCTATTTGGAAAGAGCGTTTAACTCTAAACAGTTGGAAAAGGAATTGTCCAATAACGCTTCGGAATTCTTTTTCATTTGTTCCCATGAACAACTTGCAGGATATTTAAAGGTAAATATGAATGATGCCCAATCCGAAAACATGGGTGATGAGTCACTTGAGATCGAGCGGATTTACATAAAGAACAAATTCCAAAAGCATGGGCTGGGCAAATATCTGCTAAATAAAGCTGCGGAAATTGCGCTGGAACATAATAAAAAGAAAATCTGGCTGGGCGTATGGAAAAAAAATGAAAATGCCATTGCTTTTTATAAGAAGATGGGGTTTGTGCAAACAGGAGCCCACTCTTTCTATATGGGTGATGATGAACAAATAGATTTTATAATGACCAAAACACTCATATAACATTTCCCCGAAACGATATTCAGCTAACGGTGAACATACGGCATCAGGATATAATAAGTTTAGAACGTTACATCAATAGGGCGAATGCGATAGTTCAATGATCCATGCAAAAGAAGCAATCCCACCGTTTTGCAAAGGCCGGTGGGATTGCTTCTTTTTCTCGCTTACTCTCTTTGTTTATGGTTAATGCTTATAGCCATTTTCAATGATATGCCATGAACTGGAATGTCATTAGGGATTAACGGATGGGTTCGAATCACCTCTTGTATAGAAAGGGCGTTCAAAGACGTGGAAGTAGATCAGATGTTGTACTCGTAATTATTAAAATCAGTATTCTGCTAGAGTGCCGTCGTAATTAATCACTTGTCCATTATGATTTTCATCATCCAAAACAAAGCTTACGATTAATTCCGCAGCCTGAGCAGGTGTTTTTACAAAATCTCCCGTAATATGCCCATTCAAATCCGTCGAAACCGCCCCTGGCATCACTGCAAAAATCTCCACAGGTATGCTCTCCTGCGCAAAACTCATTGCCCAAGATTTTGTCATTACATTCAAAGGTGCCTTGGCTGTTTGGTAGGCAAACGCATTGAAGTAAGGTAGTGGCTCAATAGGTATACTGATATTTTCAATAGTGCCCTTGTTGGCGATCAATAATGGTAGCAAGCCTTTAGAAAGTGCAAAAGGACCGATAAAGTCAACTTGATGGGTTGCCTGTAGTTCTTCAACCGTAAACTCCCAGCCAGGTTTATGCATATCGCCTGGAATACCCGCATTATTAACCAAGAGCGTCAACTCTGGGTAATTCTGCTTAATTGTTATCACTGCGTTATCAATACTCTCTAAGTCGGCAACGTCCAACAGCACCAACTTCGCATCACCAAATTTTCGGAGGGCAGTTACTGCCGTTTCTCCTCGCTTCTGATCACGCGCCCCAACTAAAACACGATACCCCACTTCTAACAACTGCTTCGCAATCTCAAATCCAATACCTTTATTCGCACCAGTTACTAATGCTGTCTTTGTCATCATTCATTCTCCTTTTTTTCTACATACTGTTGATAACGGGCAATCTTATTGCAAAATTCCAGACATAATGAGATTCCAAACGACATCATATTCCTGTTGAATGGTTGGTATTAGCCATTCTCGACTGTGAAGCGGGTGATGAAATCGGATGGTTGACAGATAGATTCCACGGGCAATATCTTCTGCTATTCCTTCTTTAAACTCGTGATTGCTTATCCCTGCTTCTACAATTTTGGTGATGCTACTGATGATATGATTAACAAATTCATTAGCAATATCATCTGATTCTTCAGCAATTTCAGTATAGATGGCAAACATCTCAGGGTCTTGTTGTGCTTTGGTATGTTTGATCCGGATTAAAGTATCCATCCATATACGTAAACGCTCACTGGCAGAGCATTCTAGTTGGAATGTCTTGTCCAAAGGTTCAGTGATGACATGAAACCAGCGTTTTACAACCGCAAGACGTAAAGCCGATTTACTTGGAAAATGACGATAAATGGTTCCATGTGTGACATTTAATGATCGCGCCACATCAACTACACTCGTCTTCTCTGGTCCAAACCGACGAAGAACATCTTCCGTCGCATCTAAAATGGTTTCTTTTGTTAGAAGTGAATCTGCCATTAATTAACCTCCTTATTAAGATAAATTAAGTATACTCCAATAAAATTCAAAATACAAATAACATAATTTGATTTTTGTTATTTGATAAAAATATGTCAGAATGGAAAAGGAAAGTTCCCGAAAGATCAGAAACTTCCCTTTAACATATGATTCTCGAAATTATGCACTAAAAGTATTAAAAGTATGTTGGTACATTTGTGTCCTTTTAGATGTGTTGGTTGGTGGGCCGAAGTCGTCTACAACAATTAAAAAGCACCAAAACCGGATGGACTTTGGTAACCGTTGCTGAAGATCTTCGAGCAGCTTCACAATTTGCGACTGGATGAAACGTCAAGCGCCAAGAGCGGCTCGTCACGAACAATGAATCGGGGTTCAACCGCCAGCGCGCGGGCGGCCGAAAATTCATGCGGATAGCGGTTGGTGAATGAGACATCAAGCCCGAGATAGCGCCATATCCATTAACGGTAATTGCTCTGTAAACCATTTAGGTTGTTTTCTAGACACAAAGCATTCGACACGTATTATTTTGGATAGGTGGATTGCTTGCAGCCACCGTGGTTCAACACCATTCCATACCGGGTCTCTCTAACGTTCAAAGCCTTTTTTTCATTTGCTCTATCATCCAAACGTAGGCCTCGGGAAACATCGCGAACTTTAAAATCGCCTAGGCGCGCATATTCCTTAATCGCACATTGCTGCTGTATAACGTAGAATCGCTGGACAATTTGAAGGACGGATAGTTTTCTTCTGCTTGCAAACGCAGCTTTTCTTCAAACTGCGGTTTTTGCTGGGGATCTACGAGGAACGTAAACGGCTCAGTCTGAAAAGTGATATCCGTATTATTAGGCCCACCAACGATCAGTACAACAATAACACCATTACAACCGCAGTCCTCTGTATCAATAAAAAGCTTAAAGCATCCAGGGCGGTTTCCAAGGCTATCCTTTAGCTTATCTCTGGTTAGATCATTCATTTCGATATGCATGCAATTCCCACTCCTAGGTTCAGTTACTGAGTATTATAGCAGATTTCCTTTTTGCGTCTGACCTTGAGTTTGCATTTAGTGAGTCTAATCACAGGGGTGAATCTCCGCAAATTTTATAATCAGGTTGTGAATGAAATTACAAAAAACCAGGAGGAATCAACTATGAATCAATATGCCGCAATGATTAACGCTACAGAGTACCCGCCAAAATTCAAGCACAAGGTCATTTTTGATACTTTTTCCGCCCTGCCGCCGTCCAAAGCGATGCTGCTGGTGAACGACCACGATCCGCTCCCTCTCCGCTATCAGTTTGAAGCGATGCACCCCAATGAATTCACATGGGAGTACATTGAAGAGGGGCCTGACATTTTTCAGGTCAAAATCGGCAAAGTCTAAAAAGCCTGTGAGAAGTGAAATTTCGTTAAAGCCCCAGGCCGACCGGAGGGATACACGGTATGAAACAGGAACAATTTAACATCGTAGAACTGGATGTAAGAGCGCATTTGCGCAATAAAAGCGATCCGTTTCAGATCATTATGGACGCGGTCAAAAAACTGGATAAAAACGACATGTTTATTCTCCACGCTACGATCAAACCCGCTCCATTGATCACGCTTCTAAAGATGAAGGGTTTTGTAAGTAAAACAGAGAGAAAAGCGCAGGATCATTGGGTGGTCACCCTTGTGCGGAAAGAGAACAGGCAATGGCTTGATGAAGCCGACCACAGCATGGCAATGAATATTGATACAGAAAAGGTTCCGAGACAAGAATCATCGGATACCGAGACAATTCCGCATATCATTGAACTGGATAACCGGGGGCTGGAGCCCCCACAACCCATGGTTAGAACACTGTCCGTCTTGGAACGAAGCCGTCCAGGGGATGAGATCTGGATTCATAATGACCGTGTACCGGTGTTCTTGATGGAGGAACTCACTAACCTCGGTTATTCCTATACGGTGGAAGAAGAGACAGATGGCACGGCAAAGGTGAAAATTATGAAATGGTAAAAGCGCATCAGGGACGGATTGCTGTTCTTCTATTCGGGGTGCCGCCAACATTTTAACGAAAACATACGCTAAGCCTTCAGATGTGACCGGCTTAGCGTTTTACCAATCCCGCCCGCTGCTCCGGTGATAAGTACAGTTTTGCTCATCTTGTAAGCTGTGGGTATATAGCAGCTACACCACCGGCGAGAGCACTTTGGAGCTTGCGGCTTGGTTCATCAGCAAGAATTTCAAAGCTGTCGGACTCTATTCCATCAATAGCAATTTTTGCGATTTCCGCAGGATTGGACTTGGGAGCTTCAACGCTTGACGTCATGTCTGTCTCCATATAGCCCACATGCAAGCCAGCTACTCTTACATTTTGAGGATACAGTTTTAAGCGCAACTCGTTCGTCATTGCCCACTCTGCCGCCTTTGCAGCCGAATAAGCGCCTTCACTCCCCTCCATACTGAACCATGATAATGCGGAAAGAATATTCAGTATTGATCCTCCCCCATTATTTATAAGAATAGCTTTACAGGAATTGCACCGGGAATGTCAATGGACTCCGGATTTCTTGCACCAGCATACACCTTAGCCCCTCTGGATAGAAGTTCAAGGGTAAGATGGCGGCCAAAACCTCGGTTTGCTCCGGATTCTTCGCTTCTCTGCTTGTAACCAACCGGGAGTCCATCCTTTTTCCATCGCATCCAGGGTTACGCCTGGTGGAACAATCGCATCGATCGCATCCAGTATATCCGTGCTTAATCGGATGTCACTACCCTTTAATGTTTCCCGGAGCTGCTCGATCGTCCTAGCCCCAACAATTGCTGAAGTAATGGAAGGATGAGCTTGCGTGAATGCCATGGCAAGATGCGGTAAAGTCAATCCCGCTTCATCTGCAAGTGTTTGAAGTTTGGCTATGGCTTCAAACTTGGACCGATTTTCTTCCCGATTAGGGTCAACAATGGATTGCAAGTTTCCTGCAAAGGTGGCTGCTCTTGAATTGGAGGAGACTGCTTCCCCAAAACGATATTTACCAGTTAATAGACCACCCGAAAGTGGGCTCCAAACCAAAACGCCCATTCCGTATTTCGCTGTGGCAGCAAGCAAATCGAATTCGATACTGCGGTTTAAAATGGAATACGGGGATTGTTCAGAGACAAAACGTGCTACATTTTTGCGTTCGCTGGTCCATTGAGCCTCTGTAACTTGCCAGGCTTGAAAATTGGATGTGCCAATGTAGCGAATTTTCCCTTCACTGACCAGATCCGTAAGTACACTAAGCGTTTCTTCAATATCGGTATTAAGGTCAGGCAGATGTAGTTGATACAGATCGATATAATCGGTTTGCAGCCTTCTCAAACTATCTTCTACTGCTCGTTTTATCCAATATTTTGAATTTCCAGATTGATTTAGTCCACTGCCCATGGGATGTCCACCCTTAGTTGCCAGAATGACATCCTGTCTGCGACCTTTTAGAATTTCACCTAAAATTGCTTCTGATTCACCACTTGAATAAACATCCGCAGTATCGATTAGGTTAATTCCTCCAGCAAGAGCTTCATCCAGAATGGGTGCAGCCTCTTTCGCCGTATTATTCCCCCAAAAACCAAATGTACCAGTACCTAATACAAAACTGCTTACTTTAAGACCTGTACGACCTAATACACGATATTCCATGTTCACTCAATCCCTTCTTTGTATTAAGTAGTTTTTTCAAAATCCCTGGCCTCCTATTTAAAGGGTTAAGCGACGATGATTGAGAACGTTCATTCTAAAATACACACAAATTATTACTCCCGTAGTTGAGAATAGCTTTAGGCAGAAGGCAGAATCACTCATACAAATAAATTCATCATCCTTCTAAAAGTTTCATCGATATATTGGCTATGCGGTGAAATTTTTCTTTGGCAACTGAGGTTCTTGCCATTACCCTTAACCCAAGCCATACATTATGCAGATATTCCGCCAATTCCCCGGCATCATAATCTGAGCTGAAATCACCGTCCCGCTGCCCCCAAAGAATAATTTCCTTGAGCTGCTGCTCTGCTATTGTGAACGCTTTAGTGGACTTTGTATCCACATCGGCATCGCGCGTTGCCAATTCCACCGCCGAATTCACCATTAAGCAGCCGGAAGGTAAGTCCTCTTCTCCACGAATCATGAAGCCAAAAATAATCCGTAGAGCTTCCGGTGCAGTCTTGGAGCTTTTAACTTCTGCGATGGATTCCCATTTGCTCGACCAGATCAGTCATGGATGTCTTCTCGTAACCCTGTTCCCAAAAAAGCTTCATCGCTTTATCCAATACCACGTTCTCTTCAAATTCCTTGCTTCTCGCCATTCCATCTCCCTCCCGTCATCAATATAACATATCGGGAACGATCAGTAAAGAATTGATTATCATTTCCTTGAGTACGATAGTATCCGCTTAGTGAAAGCCTGCGTCTCGCTTGAGGGGCCACACCAAGTTTATAATCGGCTGTCGTTTTCTCAACTCCTCCAGTTTCCTAGTCCATCACTGTTTGGAGATTAGAGTATGTAAATGCCAATTCAAACCTAAAAAACTGTACCCGGGCCAGATGGGGCGGTACAGTTTCTTTAGCGAACAGTCATTAAAGCTCCGGTTTGGTATCTTGAAGTACTTGTTTGAGAATCAGCGCATGATTGCACTGCTCATCTTTTGCCGCATAAAGCAGGGTAACCGTATGATTCTCAGCCCATTCACGCAGCTGCCGTAAATAAGGCTGAGCAGATGCCCCCTGCAATTCTTCCATATAACGGCTGCTAAACTCCGTAAACTTATCTGGATCATGTCCAAACCATCTGCGCAGCTCGCCGCTTGGAGCCACTTCCTTCATCCATGTCGTAAGCTGTGCCCGCCGTTTATCGATCCCGCGCGGCCACAGCCGATCCACCAGCACCCGGATCTGATCGTCCGGGTCAGACCGGTCATATATTCTTTTGATTACAAACATAACAACCTCCGCTTGCGCAAACGCTCATTCTTGAAGCTGGCGGGTAACCGACAAAGTTGCTGTGGCCCCTCTGTCCGCATCGTTGAATTGGTGAGTCACGATCATGTACTCTCCTTCTTCATTCACCTCAGTCTCAATGACCGCCCCGCCGCCTGCCGGGAGAAGTACGGTTTGCATCCCTTGCAGCACATTCTGCGGATTTCCATCCAGGTATACCCGGTCCATAATAGCCCCTACGATATGAAACGAGCTGACATGATTTGGCCCTGTATTTACAACATAAAAACGTACTCTATCCCCGGCTTTGGCCGTAAAAGGCTGATCCTTCATCGCTTCCGTGCTGCCGTTGAACACCACATGTGTCGGTTCCCCTTCACTAAAGGCTTGCAGATCATTTTCCTTGTAAAATTCGCTTTGTACGATCGTATACTCCCGATCAACGATCTTATCGGTCGGATATCCCTCCGCCGGTTCAACGATAATCATACCATACATGCCGTTGGCCAGATGCTGCAGCACCGGTTTGGTGCCGCAATGATACATAAATACGCCGGGATGGTCCGCTTTATATTTGAAGGTCCCATCCTCTCCGGGGTTCACGTCAATAAAATGCTTGGAGGGTGCCGCTTGAACGGCATGCATATCCATGGAATGCGGCAGATTCGGGTCCAGATTGCGCAGGGTCAGATGAATTGTATCTCCTTCCTTCACCCGCAATACCGGTCCGGGCACGGTACCGTTGAACGTCCACGCATGATAGGTGTAACCTTTGGCAATTTCGATAGCAGTTACCTGGGCGGTCAGGTCGACATACACCTGGTTGCCTTCTTTCCGGATCACCGGCTTTACCGGAGGCTGATCAAGTTTTTCCTTCGGCAGTGCTGGTTGAGTGATCTCCTTTGGTGCAGACGATTCTTGTGATGGGCCGGATTCACAACCGGTCATAGCCAGAACAGCGAACACCGCAATTATGATGAATAGATTGAACCAGTGCCTGAACATAGGCATCTTCCTTTCGTACGGAACACTGCTTTCTTCAAATACGTGTTCAAATATTCTGCGCATATCGTTCATCCGGTATATCATTCAGCATAACGTAGAGGACCGCTGATTCGGCTCCCGTGTTGTGGAATGAGAACTCTTCTTCTCCTTCGCAATGGACAGCGTCACCTTTTACGATGTCTGTATCGCTGCCGTCGATAGTGAGCGTCCCTCCCCCTTCCAGCACGGTCAGGTACAAATGGCTGCCGGGATGACGGTGAGGTGGAAGCTGCTGTCCGGGCCGGAAGCTGAGCGTAAACACGACGCTTTGACCATGCCTGAACAAGATTTTTTTCATAAAATGCTCTTCATTAAACTGCTGATATTCCTTTTTGCTTATCTTCTCCATATCCTTATCCTCCCTGATTTAAAGATAGCCCAGCCATTCCTTGGCTTCGTCGGACATTTGCTCCGGACTCCACTGTGGCTCCCATACCACCTGCACCTGAACGTCACGTATTCCTGGAAGTCCGGCAATTGCTCGTTTTACCCCGCCAACCAGCATGTCATGCATCGGGCAGCCGGGTGTGGTCAGGGTCATGGTGATTTTTGCGGTCCCTTCTGTACACTCCACACCGTAAATCAATCCCAAATCCACGATGCTGATGCCAAGCTCCGGATCATATACCTCCTTCAACGTAGCCATGATTTCTGCGAACATTTCCGTTTTATCATGCAAGCCCATGATGTATTCCTCCCTTGCCTTTCGTTATTTTGTAAACACACGCGCTATTACACTCATATAGATCAAGGCCGCAATGGACAGCGCACTCCCGGCCGCGCCCACCAATACCCCTTGTCCCGATCCCATGCCAATCAGAAGCAGCAGCAGGCAGAAAGCCAATACCGCAAGACTCGTATGAATCGGCCGTTCCAGCAAAAGCTGACCCATGGTCGGAACTTTGATCTTGCCCACCTGCGGGCCATATTTATGTGTCCACCACAAAAAAGGAACGATTTTGGACAAATAACCCATAATGGTGATCCCAACCCATCCGTATAAATAACTCCAAACGATCATTACAATGAAGGAATGAGGAAGCTGATCCGGGATAAGCGTATAGGATACGGACGCAATTACTGCCTCGGCCGCCAGCAGCCTTGCAGCCCATATCGCCCAGGTAACTCCCGCGCCGGGATCAGGCTTATGGCGGACGGCATACATCTGCTGCACATGACAGCAATACAGAACCAATGCCCCTGCCAGCAAAAGAAAGGCAATAGATTTGACGAAGCCCCAGTCTGTCATAAAACCAAGAACACCACACCACACAGCAGCATTCCACAATAGAATGATAACTTTTTGCAACCGCTCAGAATAATGATGGGCCAATAAAAACATGGGCAGCAGCTTGTAGCTGAAACCAATGATCAGCAGCCCGAACCATCCGGTCATGCCAAGCCATACATGGGCCCCGAACAAACGGTCGTGAACTATTCCAAGCCAATTGAAATGAAAATCCATGCCCAGCAGCATGCCGCTCATTCCCGTAAGTCCCAAATAACAGACTGCGCTGGCTGCACATAGGGTAACCGGATTCCAGCGGTGGCTCTTCCATAAAGTGACTCCAATGTTCCACAAAAACAGCATAATGCCCAGAAATGCCGCCGTTGCGCAAATGGCAGTCCACCCGGCATGGGCCGTACGAAATGCGAACAACAGACCTGCCGTGCCTGAAGTAAACAGCCCGTACTGGACAAAACCAAGCTTTTCGCTATAAATGGCTGATTGAAGAACAACGGGAACCAGCTGATAAATCGCACCCATCGCGATCATGGTCGCCCAGCCCAGAACCAACAGGTGCACCATATACCAGCCGTCCGGAGTCCGGGGATAGTCAGTAATCCAGCCTGCAAAGTCCAGCAATGTCAAAACATGATACAGCACAAAACTGATCATACCCGTAACGATAAAAGAAAAAGGAAGCTTGAACATACGAGTATTCACCCCGTCCTAAGTAAGATTCAGGAAATCTGTACCCTCCTTTTGAGAATGGTTTTCATCTGTTAAGAGTATTGTAAAAGCTGCAAGAACCACACATTGTGATTGCAGTCACAACATGCCTTATGGGAGGGGTTAAATGCCGAGATCCAAATCTGTCACTTGGAGGCGGAATGTGAGGACTGCTATAATAATTCTGATCCAATAAAATGTAATATGGAAATCTCAGCATTTCGTTGGGGTACATGTGGAGGTATAATTATGATTTTACAAAAAGGCGAGACTCTGTTCAGACAAGGTGAATCGGGGTCTCTGTATCATCTGAAAAGCGGCATGTTAAAAATTGTGCGCATTCACCCCGACGGTACGCAATTGCTGGTAAACGTCATTGTGCCGAGCGAAACGATTCCTCATCATTCCCTGATCAGCCCCAACCCGTATTTTGGATCGGCAATCGCGCTGGTGAAAAGCGAGGTGGATGTCCTTCCCCGCTCAGACTGGTATCGTGAACTTGAAGAGGACCCGGAGCGCTGCCGTGCCATCGCTCTGCAATTGCAGGACAAGCTGCGCATGATGCAGCAGCGTATTGATCAGTTAACCGAGGTATCTCCCGCTGAAAGGCTGCTGAAGCTGCAAGCGTGGATTCAGCCTTATATCGCACCGTCCACATTGACGGATGTTCTGACCCAGGATGAAATCGGCCAATTCATCGGCCTGCGCAGGGAAACGATTAACCGGCTGCTCCGCAGTCAAATCAGAACCGGTGAAGCTCCAAATACGTCCGGTAAAAGGTGAAATGCAGCAATTGAAACTTACACTTTTTCTTCTCCTTTTCTTGCCCTAGAATGAGAACATCGTTCCACGACCGATCAAAGAAGCATCACGGCAAGTACATATTAAAAAGGAGAACTAAAAGATGGCACACACGATTCGACAGATTCATCCTCTCGCTTGGACGATCATTATCGGCACCTTGTTCGGCAGACTTGTAACGTCCATGAGCATTCCCTTTCTCTCCATTTATTTAACGCAGGTTCTGGGGGCTACGCCTTCGCAGACTGGTGTCACGGTTGCCGTCAGCTCGCTTGCCGGAGTGCTTGTCAGCTTTTACGGCGGATACATATCTGACCGTATTGGACGCAAGATCGTTATGCTGGTCTCCATATTCGGGTGGGCGGCCGTGTTTGTCGGCTTTTCCACCGCCGAGCATCTGCTGATGTTTTTTATTTTCAATACGTTGAACGGACTGGCCCGCGCTTTCTTTGAGCCGACGGCACGGGCCATGCTGTCCGACATTACACCGCCGGAGCACAAGTTGCTTGTATTTAACCTGCGCTATGCCGCGATCAACATGGGGGTCGTGTTTGGTCCGCTGATCGGACTGCAGCTGGGTACGGCACAATCGACATTCCCTTTTCTGGTCGCCGCGCTCGTATATACGGCTTATGGAGCTGTCCTGTTTTTCCAGTTCTCCCTGCACCGTTCCGCCCTGACCCGTCGTACGGACACAAGTCCTCCGAAGCTGGTTGAGGCTTTGCGGATTACGGGCAGCGACCGCGTCTTTTTGCCCGTACTGATCGGCACCGTTTTTTGCGTGCTGGGCTATGGACATTTCGAATCAACGCTGGCGCAGTATCTGATCTTGAACACCGACTTTGCCGACGGAGCGAAAGTGTTCTCTTATATGCTTTCTTTAAATGCGGTAACCGTGCTGGTTGTGCAGTTTCCGATCGTGCGGCTGATGCGCAATCTGCCTCCACTCGTTCCACTGATGCTTGGCAATCTATGTGTTGCAGCGAGCTTTCTGCTTTTTGGCATCGCGGAAGGCATCGCATTGATGATGATCGGTGTTGTGGTGTTTACGGTCGGAGAAGTGATGATGTTTACGATGATGGACATGCTGGTGGACCGGATTGCCAAGCCGGAGTTGAAGGGAACGTATTTCGGCACCATCGGCTTCAACCACTTCGGCAACGTATTGGCCCCGGTCCTGGGCGGATTACTGCTTGATCAATTTGGCGCCACGAACGGCCTGACCGTATTTATTCCACTGACGCTCATGACCATCGCCGGCCTTCCCTTCCTGTATATCGCACACCGGCGTCTTGCCAGACGTGAACGGGCTGCTGCCGCGGAACAAGCGCCGGCCCTATAAGAAAAACGTATATCATAAGAAAACGTCTATCAAAATTCGCTGCGCTCGGGAAGCTCCTTGACATACTTGTCCGAAAGCTTCATCCATTTCCTGATATACTTATACTCGGACTGGTAAGGCGATAAATCCTTGACCGGCTGCAGCGTTCGGAGCGATACCGCCTTACCGTCCGTAAAACCTTTTTTGCCTGCGATGAACAAAATCTCATTGTTAAAAAACGATCCTGTTGGCAAATAATAACGGATACCGATAATGTTGCGGTCTATGTTCATCAGATCATGCCCGAAGGCGGTAAACCCTTCCTGTGCCAGGTCAATGCCCATAATGTTCGCCACGGTCGGCAAAATATCCACCTGTCCCCCCACCTGTTCAACCACCCGCCCGGATTGGCCGGGAAGATGGATCATCAGGGGCACGTTGAACCTGGTGATATGACGGTGGTACGGAATGTCAAGCGCCTGGCTGACCTCCTTGGCCTTGAATTTTTTGCGGTTCAGTCCGAAATGGTCTCCGTACACAACGACAACGCTTTTCTCCCATAAACCGTTCTTTTTCAGACCGTCGATAAAAGTACCTAACGCATAATCCGCATAGTTCACGGCCGTCAGGTAGTCTCCAAGCGGCTGGCCTTTCAGACGCGCTGGCAGCTTTAGCCGTTTGCTTGCGTCAGGCACCGTGAAGGGGGCATGGCTGGAGGCGGTAATGAGCTGGGCATAAAATGGTTTCCATCTGTACTGCAGTGCTGTCAGCTTGTTCAAGCCCACCCGGAAAAGCTCTTCATCGGAAGCGCCGAAGCGGTTGAAGTTTTGCTTGTGGAAATAAGGCTTGTCATAATACTTATCGAAATTCAAAGCCTTGTACAGCTCGTCACGATTCCAGAACGTAATATTGTTGACGTGAAAAGTGCTGGCCGTATACCCCTGCTTGTGCATCAGCCGTGCCAGACTCGGCAGCTTTTTGTCGCTGTAAGCATAGGACATCGGCTTGTTGCCTACCGGATACACGGAGGTATTGCTCAAAAACTCGGCATCCGAGGTGTTGCCCCGACCCATTTGCTGAAATATGTAAGGGAAATACAGGCTTTCCGCGGCCAGCCGGTTTATAACTGGCGTCAGCTCTTTACCATCTACAGAGGTGTTTAACAGAAAATTTTGAAAAGACTCAAGCTGAACGACGATCAGATTGCAGCCCTTTCCTGCCCCAAAATAGGCTGGCGCCCCCGCTTTTTTATACTTTCGGTAAGGATAAGTCTCCTCCATTTGCTGAATGGCCTGGACGGTGGACTGCAGACCCGTATTCATCGTGCTTGTCTGCTTCTTTGCCGGAGGGACCCTTTCATGATGAGCAATGCCAGCGAACACGGCCAGACCGGCCAAGGCAGTGACAGCAAGGAATCCAAGCGTCCATCTCCTTATCTTCTTTTTGGACCTGTTCATGATAGGTTCACTCTCCCGATGATGCCGCAGCAGTTCTCCGCTTATTTTCCCCGCTCCCTAACCATCCATGTACTGTACGGAAACGAACTTTTTTCCAGATTGCAAAACAAAAAAATCCCGCCCCGGTCACTTGGACCCAGGACGGGATTCGTTCATCTCATTTACTGGTCTGCGTTTTCTTTCGTAATCAGCTTCAATTCGGCCGGGATGGACTTCTCAATCTTCTTGCCGTCCAGCACATCACGTGCTGCCTGTACCGACAGTTGTCCGATCAGTTGCGGCTGCTGTGCAACCGTCGCCGTCAATTTTCCTTCCTGAATCGACTTGATCGCATCATCGTTGCCGTCAAAGCCGATGACCGGAATATTTTTACCGGAGCTTTGGATCGCTTCGATGGCACCGAGCGCCATTTCGTCATTATGGGCAAATACCGCCTGCACGTCAGGGTTGCCCTGCAGCAGGTTTTCCATCACATTCAGCCCCTTGGAGCGGTCAAAGTCAGCCGCTTGCTTGGCCACAACAGTGAGCTGCTTGTCGGCAATTTCGTGGAAGCCTTTGCCCCGCTCGCGGGTTGCGGATGCGCCCGGCACACCTTCCAGTTCAAT
The DNA here is from genome assembly GCF_042138635.1 of Paenibacillus medicaginis. Lineage (NCBI taxonomy): Bacteria > Bacillati > Bacillota > Bacilli > Caryophanales > Paenibacillaceae > Paenibacillus > Paenibacillus medicaginis. The sequence continues at coordinate 57,937 of NZ_JBHIRY010000001.1, forward strand.
CACCTTCGCTCCCTCGCCAAGCTGATCGACGAAGTATTGGGCTGCCATGCGTCCACCTTTGACGTTATCAGATGCCACCAATGCCGCAACCTCGCCTTTATCAGCGGAACGGTCCAGCGTAATGACCGGAATGCCGATGCTGTTGGCAGATTGAACGACAGTGGAAATGGCCGCAGAATCAGCCGGATTAATGAGCAATGCGTTTACTCCCTGCTGGATCAAATCATCCACATCGTTGGTCTGCTTGGCCGAATCGTTCTGGGCGTCAACGACAATCACCTGCATGCCCAGTTTTTCCGCTTCTGCAACTACCCCATCCTTAAGGGATACGAAGAACGGATTGTTCAGGGTTGAAATCGACAGGCCGATTTTGATTTGCTCCTGGCTTCCGCCGGAGCTAGGCTTGGCCCATCCCGGAGGCTCCAGGGAGCATCCGGCCAAAACAATCATTAATGCACTTACAAGAAGGAATATGCTTAGTTTTTTCATGTTCGTCTCTCCCCTTAAGCCGTTTTCTTGCGGTCCAGCAGGACGGCAATAGCAATAACGACACCTTTGACAACCATTTGATAGAAGGAGTTAACCCCCAGCAGGTTCAAGCCGTTGTTCAGAACACCGATGATCAGCACACCGATAAGTGTACCCACAATCCGGCCGCGTCCGCCTGACAGGCTTGTTCCGCCCAGCACAACGGCAGCGATGGCATCCAGCTCATAGGACGTTCCGGCCGTTGGTTGTGCCGAGTTCAGACGGGAGGTGAGAATCGCGCCGGCGAGTGCCGACAGCATGCCTGCCAAAGAGTAAATCATGATTTTGACACGCGACACTTTAATCCCGGAAATAATGGAGGCTTTCTCATTGCCCCCGATAGCGTAAGTTTTACGGCCAAAGGCTGTTTTATGCAAAATTATCCACAGAATCAAAAAGGTAATCAGCATCGTGACGGCCGGAACAGGAATACCGAACAGGTAACCGCGTCCAAACAATTGGAACAGCAGGCTATCGCCCAGTCCTGTGATCGGGTTGCCGTCCGTATAAACAAGCGTCAAACCTCTGAATACGGTCATTGTAGCCAATGTGGCAATAAAAGGTGCCATTTTACCTTTGGTGATCATGAGGCCGTTCACCATACCCATGACACCACCGAGCGCTACCCCGATGATGATGGACAGAAGCGGGTCTACGCCGGACAGCATCATATTGGCCACAAAGGCGCTCGATAATGCAAGAATGGAGCCGACTGACAAGTCAATCCCGCCGGTCAGAATCACAAACGTCATGCCAAAGGCAATCAGCGCGTTAATTGAGACCTGGCGCAGCAGATTCAAAATGTTAAGTGGTTCCAAAAAGCTCGGATTTAATACTGAAACAATGACGATCAGAATGATCAAACCGAGCAACGGTCCCAATTTTTGTGTCAGATTCGTAAGGCGGAAGCCGCCTTTTGCCGTGTTGTTGTTCTGCAAAGTTGTCATCTCATTGCCCCCCTGTGGCCAATGTCATAATGTTTTCCTGTGTTGCCTCTTCTTTTGACAGCTCACCGGTAATGCGTCCTTCATGCACCACCGCGATCCGGTCGCTCATACCCAGTACCTCGGGAAGCTCAGATGAAACCATGATGATGGCGACACCGCGGTCTGTCAGTTCATTCATCAGCTGATAAATTTCCCGTTTCGCCCCCACATCGACACCGCGTGTCGGCTCATCCAGGATGAGCACGCTTGGACCGATGCCAACCCACTTGGCGATAACGACCTTTTGCTGGTTACCCCCGGACAGGTTCCGGGCCGCCGTTTCCGAGGATTGGGTTTTGATTTGCAGCCGTTTGATCAGCGTATCAACGAAGTCCTGCTCTTTCTTGGCGGAAATGAATCCTTTGGCTGAAAAACTGAACAGATTCGGCAAGGCCATGTTCTCGCGAATTGAGAAATCAAGTACCAGGCCTTCATCCTTGCGGTCTTCCGTAATAAAACCGATTCCGTGTCTGACCGCATCGTCTGGCTTCCGGATATGAACTTTTTTGCCGCGGAGCACAATGTCCCCGCTGTCCAAACCATCGAGTCCAAAGATGGCCCGCATGATTTCGGTGCGTCCTGAGCCCATGAGTCCGGAGAAGCCGAGAATTTCGCCCGCTTTTACAGAGAAGCTGACATTCTCAAACAGTCCTTTGCGGCTTGCATTGCGAACCTCCAGAACGATTTCACCATAAGAAGGATTACGCGCCGGATATCGTTCCGTCAACTCACGGCCAACCATTTTACGGACGACTTCATCAAAGCTTGTCTCCGGGATTGGCTTGGTATCCACAGTTTTGCCGTCACGCATAACGGTAATGCGGTCACAGATGGTGAAGATTTCCTCCATGCGGTGCGAAATATAGACGATGGATACCCCGTTTTTCCTGAGCGAGGCGATGACATCAAACAGCTTCTGAATCTCGCGTTCCGTAAGCGCTGCGGTCGGCTCATCCATGATGATTACCTTGGCATCTGTCATCAGGGCTTTGGCAATTTCAATCATCTGCTGCTGTCCGACGGAGCATTCTCCTGCAGGACGTTCCAGCGGAATTTGAACCGACAGCTTGGCAAATTGCTCTTGGGCGAGCGCTTTCATTTGCTTCGTATTGAGCAGCCCTAGGCTTGAAGTCAACTCCTTGCCGATGAACAGGTTCTCAAGCACCGTCATTTCCGGCCAAACGTTCAACTCTTGATGTATAAAGGCGATTCCCTGCTGCTCCGCTTCCTTAGGGCTGCCAAAATAGGTTTCCTTTCCGTCAAGCTCGATGGTGCCTTGATCTCTCTGATGTAAACCGATCAGAATGTTCATCAATGTCGATTTACCAGCTCCGTTCTCACCCATCAAGGCATGGACTTCGCCTTCCTTCAGTTCAAAATCCACTCCGTTCAGCACCTGATTCGTTCCAAACGCTTTATGAATGCCTTTCATCTGAATATGCATGATGCAGCCCTCCTTTTAACCAAAATGGACACCCGCCTGTAAAATGCAATTGGCATATGGCGTCGCTTCCCCTGTACGGATTACCGCTTTGGCATCCCGGGTAAGCGCTTTAAATTGCTCGTGGCTTATAGAAGCATCAACGGTGTCGTTTCCGAATTTTTCAGTCATAAATTGCATAATCTCCGGATTCTCGTCCCTGATTTCTTTGGCCAGAATGATCTTTTCAATGACCATATCCTCCGCAACCAGTTCCACAACCTCCCGGAAGCCGGGAGTACCCGGCTTTAAGGCCACATCGATTTTGGGCACTCCATCAGGCACGGGTAGGCCAATATCGGAAATGACAATGATGTCTGTATGGCCAAGATCAGACAGTACCTTGGAAATATGGCTATTTAGTATCCCGTGTCTCTTCATTACAGGCTCTCCTCCACTTCACGGCGTGCCGGCATGCCGCCCTGTGCCCCGAATTTGGTCACAGACAGCGATGCGGCACGGTTGGCGAAACGTATGCTTTCCTGCAGCGGCTTACCTTCCGCCAAGGCGACGGCAAATGCGGCGTTAAATGTGTCTCCTGCGCCTGTAGTATCTACTACTTCCACTTTGTAAGCCGGTACCAAGATCTCCTGCTCCCCGTCAAAATAGCGGACTCCCTTGCTGCCCTCCGTAATGAACAGCTTGTTCGGATATTTGCGCAACGCTTCCGCCGGGGTCACCCCTTCAAACAATACTGCGGTTTCATGCTCGTTAGGTGTGATATAAGCGGCATTGCTAATGACCTCTTCCGGTACGCTTCTTGCCGGTGCCGGATTCAGCAGCAGTGGGGTTCCGCTCTCGGCGCAAAGGGCACTCACATGCACAACCGTTTCTTCCGGAATTTCCTGCTGGATCAGCACAATATCAGCACTGCGGATCGCATCGGCCGCTTTGTCCACATATGCAGGCGTAACCTCATCATTAGCTCCTTTGACAACGACAATGCTGTTGTCACCTTCCGCCAAAATGATATGAGCTGTTCCGCTTTCTATATCTGTAACCGGTTCCACATACCGTGTATTTACAGAATTGGCTTTAAAATTGTCCAAAATGGCCTTGCCAAAATGATCGTCGCCTACCCTTCCGATCATCGTAACCTCTGCGCCAAGTCTTGCCGCGGCCACGGCCTGATTGGCTCCCTTGCCGCCAGGAACGGTTTTGAAGCTTTCACCCAGGACCGTTTCTCCGGCGCCTGGGCGTTTTGGGGAGGTGACCACCAAATCCATAGAACTGCTGCCGATTACACAAATTTTAGCCATTCGCATTCACCTTTCTTGTTGTGCCTCGCTCGATAAACTCGACAGGCATCTGTATATTTTTTTGATCAATTGGAGCCTGTTCAATAAGCTTGATAAGCAGCCCGGCCGCTTCCCTGCCCATCTCGTACGCCGGCTGGCGGATGGTCGACAATGCCGGCGACAGCAGGCTGCTCAGGGGAATATCGTCAAAGCCGATAATCTGCAGCTCTTCGGGAACCTTTCTTCCGATCCGCAGCGCTTCATGCAGCACTGCAGTCGCCGCGATGTCGTTGCTGGCAATGACGCCATCGGTCTCGCTGTGCTTGCTGAACAGCTCTTCCGCCCATAATGCAGCTTCGTTAAAGGAAAAGGACGTCGTCTGTACCACATGATAGTCAAGTCCGGCCTGGCGGATCATTTCAACCGCGCCCTCAAAACGGTCCTGTGCAGGTTTGATATGTACCGGACCCTGCATGACTGCGATGCGGCGGCTGCCACGCCTGATGATTTCTCTGGCAGCCAGACGGCCGCCTTCTCTGCCGTCCGCATACACGGACGGGCTATCCAGTGGTGTTCTGTCAAGGAACACGACCGGGATTTTCAAGTTTTCATATACTGGAGAGTGAGGATAGTTCGTCGAAGAGATGACACCGACCACATTATTCTGAATAAAAGTCTGGATGTAATCCTGTTCCTTCTCTTCATCCTCATCGCTGTTTCCGAAAATCAGCCTGAAATCCTGCTCCTGCATCCGGTCCTCAACACCGCGGGCCAACTGCGGAAAATAAGGGTTGGCGATGTCCGGCAGCAGCAGGCCAATCAGCTTGGACTTGCGTTTATATAAGGAACGCGCCACTTCATTTGGCGAAAAGTTAAGCTGCTTGACGGCTTCCTCTACCTTCTTGCGTGTATCGGCGTGCACATAGCCCCTTTCATTAATGACCCGTGACACGGTGGCTACCGATACGCCAGCCAGAACAGCTACATCTTTAATTGTTGTCATGTTATGCTCACCTCAATGTGTAACCGGTTACAGGTCTAAAATATCATATTTTTTTCTGTTTGACAATTTGTTTTTTACTGGAAGTTGCAAATTGCGTAATACGTAATGATCTTTTATAATGAGATAATTGTAACTAATGTAGTTATAGCTATCCGAAATAATGGAGGTTTCCTCATGATCATTGAAGTTTGGTCTGATTTTATGTGCCCTTTTTGCTTTATTGGCAAACGGCGGCTGGAAAATGCTTTGGCACAGTTTGAGCATAAGGATCAGGTTAAGGTGCAATTCCGCAGCTTTGAGCTGAACCCTTCCGCTGCCAGAGATTCCGAACATACCATGCCCGAGGAGCTGGCGGCGAAATATGGCGTAAGCGTGCAGCAAGCCGAAGCGATGAATAAAAATCTGGAGGCTCAGGCACGGACGGTAGGCCTCAATTACAACCTCAATGCAATCGTCCCTACCAACTCGTTTGATGCGCACCGTCTGGCTCACTGGGCAGACACTCAGCGTAAAATGGCGGAGCTGAGTGAACGGTTATTCAAGGCTACGCTTGAGCAAGCCAAGCATATTGGAAACATTGAAGTGCTTGCTGATCTGGCCGGGGAAGCCGGCCTCGACCGTTCCGAAGCACTTTCCGTGCTTGCCGGCGACCAATTTACAGCCGAAGTGCGCAGAGACGAAGCGCAGGCACAGCAGCTCGGCATTAACGGTGTTCCCTTCTTTGTGTTGAACGGAAAATTCGCGATCTCGGGGGCCCAGCCGGATGAAGTATTTGCCGATGCGCTGCAGCGGGCCTGGAGCGAGCGCTCTCCTTTTACGATGATGGAGGCCGAAGACAAGCCTGACGGCGCTGTATGTACAGAGGAAGGCTGTGAAATCCCGCCAGGAGACGGAAAAGAATAAGCAAATGAAGAGCGTCAGCCTACGACTACACAATAAGAGCCTGGGCTGACGCTATTTTATTGAGCTATCGATTCCAGTTTAATTTTTTCAGAAATTATCACTCTTTTCAGCCTCGTTTCGCAGTATAATGAGAAGCATGCTGTGCTTTGCAGCTCTAATGAACGAGACAGAAAGAAGATGACTTCCGTGATTTTGTCTATTTTGCTCAATGTTGTCCTGCCCATTGTGGTGCTGATCGGCTTCGGCTGCATCATGCAGTATTCCTTCCGGCTTGATCTGTACACGCTTGCCAAAATCAATTTTTACTACATAACGCCGGCAGTAATTTTCTTTAGCTTGTATCAATCGAACGTTTCGCTGGTGCTGCTTGGGGAAGTGGCCCTTTTTTATGCCATTTATGTATTCATCCTTTTCCTCATCAGCTGGACGGTGGCACGCTCGTTGAAATACTCTCCCGGCATGCGGGGAGCCTTTACCAACAGCGTGATGCTGGACAACTCGGGCAATTACGGGATGCCGATCAATGAGCTGGTATTTAAAGGGGAACCGGTGGCCGCTTCCGTGCAGGCGCTCATTATGACTTTTCAAACCTTTATTACGTTCACCTACGGCACCTTCGTCGTTCAGAACGGCGCCTCCAATGCCAAAAAAATTTTGCTGAACTTTTTGAAAATGCCGGTGCCCTACGCGCTCATCCTCGGACTGCTTTTGAATGTGCTGCACACGCCGCTACCGGCTATGCTGACCGAGCCCTTGGGATACATAAGCCGTTCCATGGTCGCCATTGCCCTGCTGACCCTTGGCGCACAGATTGTACAATACCCGTTCCGGCTGCGCCGGACGGCTATTTATATCAGCATGATTCTGCGGCTGCTGGCCGGTCCGGCTGTAGGCTTCGCCATCATTATGCTGCTCGGGCTGAAAGGAATCCCTGCCCAGGCACTGCTGATCGCCTCCGGGATGCCCACAGGCGTAAATACGTCCATTCTGGCGGAGGAATATAAGAATGAGCCGGACTTTGCGGCACAGACGGTACTGCTTTCCACGATTGTTAACGTGCTTACGATGACAGTTCTGATTACATTAGCCAATCATTTGGGATAATACGGCTATCGCCGCCTCCGGAAGCGAGGCGGCAGCCGCTTTTTCTCATGTGCTAAAATACTGGCTGGGACTGCCTCTCCATGGGTGAATTTTTTCCGTAAAATTCCCGCCTGTGTATTCACCGATCACCTTGCGCCAAAAAGCACGCGCCGGGGCGTTATTCTTCACCTGTGTTACCTTCCAGTTCCCTCTCAATCTGCTGAACAATTCGCGTGCGGCCCAGGAGCCAATGCCGTATCTGCGAAAAGGGCGCATGACAAAAAACTCGGCCATATAATAATCCCCTTCGAGCTTGTCATCAAGCCTGTCCACCAGAGCAAAGCCGGCCGGCTTGCCCTTATGCCACATAATAAAGGCCATTTTGCGATCCCCGCTTGTCCAGTATTGGTCCAGATCCGGATACTCGGGAAACCTGCCGTCAGCTGAAAGGTCAATCTCGATAAACTCGGTGAAATCATACAGATAAAACTGCATAAGCCGCATTATGATCGGCCGCTGCTCCCAACTTGCCAGCTTTAACATCGTTTTCATGCGATCACCTTCCACGCTTCTGCTGAACTCATTCTTGTTCAGTCATCGGTATTGCGGCAGTACCGCCCGCCGCCGGCCCTTTTTATGCTAAAATGTTCATGAACCATGAAATCAGAGGTGCAGACGATGAACATTCAAAAAGGAATCGACCGGCTCAAGCTGGATGAAAAGCTGCCGGCTATGCCATGGTATGTGCAGAAATTTATTGATTACAAGCTGCCTGATCTGTCCCCCTCCACCCTGCTGGAGTATATCAGGGATTATGAGATCTTCTTTTCCTGGCTGCGGGCGGAAGGACTCTCAGCGGCTGACACGAACAGCGGCGTGACCCTGGAGGAGCTGGAAAGGCTGCATATGGACAGTATTACCGGATTTCGTCTTTTTTTAACAACAAAAAGGGATGGGGCCAACACCAGAATTACCGTATCCCGCAAGCTGTCGTCCTTGCGCTCCTTATTCCATTACCTCAGCCAGATCGCGGAGGATGAAAACTTTTATCCCCTGCTGAAGCGCAATATTATGGCCAAGGTCGAAATCAAGCGTATACATAAGCCAAAGGATACCGCAGCCAAGCTCAAGGGCAAAATTCTTGAAGACGACGAGCTGCTTGAGTTTATCGCCTATATTCACGAAGGCTACGGCCATGATGTGGAAAATAACAAGCAGGCGCTATATGCCTATGAACAGAACAAGGAACGCGACGCATGCATCGCCAGCCTCATTCTCAATTCGGGGCTGCGTGTATCCGAGGTGGTCAACCTGAATCTGGATGATCTGGACCTGGCTAACAGGCTGCTGTATGTCTATCGCAAAGGAAACAACGATGAAACTTTTAAAGCCCCCGTCTACTTCAGGGAACAAGCCAAAGACGAGCTAGCCTTGTATCTGTCCATCCGGCAGCAGCGATACCGTGTGACCAAACGGGAGAAGGCCTTGTTCGTGGCCCTGCCGAACGGGAGCAATGAAGGAAAACGGATGACCAAGCGGGCCATACAGGCGATGATTATCAAATATGCCAAAAGGTACGGCAAACCGTCGTTAACCGTTCATAAGCTGCGGCATTCCTTTGCAACAGACTATTATTTGCAAAATGATATTTACAAGACGAAGGAGCAGCTTGGCCACGCCTCCACAGAAACGACTGAGGTATACGCGCATCTTACCGATAAAACGATGTCTGAAGCGATTGAACGCCGTGTGGATTCCTAGGCATAACCTTTGATCTGTTCTTCAATCCAGCGTGCGGCATGTTCCGCTTCCTCCGTGCCATACACCGTCAAGCCCGCAATCTGCTGCTGCACTTGTTTCTTCATACCCGGCCAGCAGACGGCACCCGCCACACACGGCAGCCTGTCGAGCAGCCCGGTGTCCCCGGCTTCCTTGACCATGACCAGCTTCGGGAAAGGCGCTTCCTTGAAGCCCTCGATCAAAATGCAATCATAGGTGTCAAAGCGTCCGATCAACTCATACAGCCCGGCGGCTCTTTCCTCCAGAACCGCCGTGCGGCCGGCTGAAACGATGGCAATGCCCTCCGCTCCCGCCTCACGGTGCTTGTATGTATCTGTGCCTGGATGGTCCATTTCAAAGCCGTGCGCATCATGCTTAATGACGGCCACCCGATGCCCTCCGGCTGTGAGAATGCCCAAAATTGAAGCGAGCAAGGTTGTTTTTCCCGTATTTTTATACCCGACAATCTGACAAATAAACGGCAGCTTCCCTTTACGATCGAGCTTCATGACCATCCTCCGCCTTCCAGCTTGATTATCTCTATCTTGTCCCCTGTTCTCAGCTGACCCGTACCGGGAGGAATGACAATAAGGCAGTCACTGTCTTTGATCGAAATCATGACGCTGGATTCGTCAACCGCCGCAGGCACGGCATAGATTCTTCCATCCCGGATTTCGGTCCGTGCCCGCACGAATCTCGTAAAATTGTTCACCCGGTGATAGTCCGCGCCCAGCAGAACCTCCCAGCGTGGGAGGAATGGCTGCCGCGCACCCAGCATCGTTCTGATCACGGGTCTGACCAACAGTTCGCAGCCGACAAAGCATGCGCCCGGATTGCCTGACAGGGCAAAGAGGAGACCCCCATCGATGACCGCTGCCGTCGTGACACTACCGGGCCGCATCGTTATTTTATTAAACAGCAAATCAACGCCTTCCTGTCTGACCAGATCACCCATAATATCGTAGTCCCCAACGGAAACCCCGCCGCTCGTCACCACATAATCAAAACCCGAGAGCGCATCCAGCACTGTTCTGCGGGCTGCCTCTACATCATCCTGCACGGAATCCAGAATATAAGGCTCGCCTCCCGCTTCCCGAATTTGCACAGCGAGCATAAAGCTGTTGCTGTTGCGGATCCGTCCCGGCTGCAAGGGCTCGTCCACGGACAACAGCTCCGATCCTGTTGAAATGACGGCTACCCGCGGCTTGCGAACAACGGGCACGCTGTGGATGCCAAACGAGGCCAGCACGGAAATTTCACCAGCTCCAAGCTGCCTCCCCTGTTCCAGCAGCAGTTGGCCTTCCTCTAGCTCGTAGCCGACAGGAGTGACATTATTCCCCGGCTCCACCTTTTTCTTCAGTCCGACGTATACGTCCCCTGCTTCCTCACGCAACCGTGTCGCCTCAAGCATGACAACGGCATCCGCTCCTTTGGGCACCTGCGCCCCTGTCATGATTCTGGCAGCCAGCCCGGAGGTAATCGGGCGGTCAGATACATATCCGCAGGGGATTTCATCTACAACACGCAACCATACGGTCTCATTCTCCGCACAGTTCTTCGTATCCGCACTTACAACCGCATATCCGTCCATACCCGAACGGCGGAAGTGCGGAAATGGATGCGGCGCATGCAGCGACTCGGCCAGAAAGCGGCCATTCGCTTCCGACAGCGGCACAAACTCGGCTGTCCCCGGTTTGCCATACTGCATTACTCGCTCCTGTGCTTCTTCAACGGAGATAGCACGCCGTTTGAATTTTTCGTTGGAATAGTCATCACTGTGCTTCATAAACCCACCCTTTTCATCAACGCTTATATGCTCTCCAGCTCTCTTTCTCTATCTCTACGTTTGCCTTTAAAACCCATGCCGCTTAAAACCGCTGATACAAAAATTTTGGCTTTCTGTGAGATTCATACCACCTTCCCTTTCCGATTTAGAAGAGCTTTTTCTTCTTCCATGGACTTCATGAAATACTTCGCTAATCCCAAATAATTGTCCGTTCTCAGATAAGAATAATATTTAGCCCTGTCCTCCACCTTAACAACTACTGGGGGAAGGTTGTTTTGTAGCAGGAGATAATTCACTAAAGTCCTTCCTGTTCTGCCGTTTCCGTCTTCATATGGATGAATCTTCTCGTAAGTAAGATGGAACCAAGCTACCGCTTCAACAATATCCTCTTCTGTCTTTGAATATATGAATTTTGCATTCATCAAATCATCCAAGGCATATAGAATTTCAGTTGAAACGTTATTCTGAGTGCGTTTAAACCTACCTGAATTATCGTCTATGTTAAACATGGTCAACTGGTGTATCTCATGCATAACAGAAATAGTCAACTCTGCTGTGCAATGATTCAAGATGTAATTCCAGACAGAAGACAGATTTGTTAGCTCATAAAGTTCTCTTGTAGTCACAGCTCTTTTAAAAGCTGGTACAAATCCATCCACCAAAAGAACCTGCGTTTCATCTATGCTAATGCTATTTCCCTCGATGGCTGCTGAGTTGTACACAGACCTTACGAGTATACTTTGCAGATACTCATGGTCTCCACGGATAATCCTTACAATGTCCTTTTCTCCGTAACTATACATAGATTTCTAAACCCTCTTCGTTTTGATAACGTATAAGTCCCGGTCATGTTCGCCTAGTTTGTGAACAAGGTAATCAACGCTCTCAGTAACGCCCTTTACTTCACCTTCTAACGAAGAAAGGCGTAGCTCAATACCGTCAATCTTTGCGTTCGTTACTTCTTGATTCTCGCGGATAGCGCGTAGTAGCGCAGCCATTTCTTGTAGAGTCTCTTCCATAAAAACAGCAACCCTCCGTTTAATTTAAAGTTACCTCTTTATACGTACAATCATTTTCTTCTTTCACTAACTCGATTATATCAGGTATGTATTATGCTTGAAATCTAAAAAAGGAAATCCCGGCTGAATGATCGGGATTTCCTTATCTCATCGTCGCCCTCGCCTGCTGATTTTGCCAGAGCCGATACGTGTCTTGGGCTTGGTGATGGATTTGCGCGGGGAATCAAATATGCTGCCGCCCTTATTCCGATTGATCGTGCCTCTGCTCGGCGAGCTCTGACCGCCGCGGTCAAATATACTTCCGCCGCTGCCTACGGCAGATCCTGTGCCGCCACGGCGGATAACCGATCCGCTGCGGTCAACCGTAATGGGCGGAATCGCTTTTTTCTCGCTGGTTGTAGGCTTGTGGTATTGGCCCCCAGCAGGCGGCTTGTATACATCCCGGCTGGTATAACCTCTGTACGCGCCTCCTCGTACGGTATCAAAAAGGTCGTTCAACAGACTGGCAACCAGATATCCCTGCAGAAAGCTTGAGCTGTAATTCTGCTGCACGTACTGCTTTGTATCCACTTCAATCAGCGTATCCGATGGCTTCTTGGGGTCCTGCTGCAAATGGTACCATTCATCCGAATATACGAGAAACATGCGCTCCGTACTTTCAGGCGACATTTGATCCGGAGTACGGCTGTTCGCCAGCTCCTGCGCCACCTCCGGCACCGTTTTGCCGGCTGCCCGGTATACGTACGAGGTAGCATTGCCGCTGCCGCTTACCGATTCAAGCGGATACGTATCCTTGACCGACGGCGCCCCACATCCGCTCAGCACGGACATAAAAAGGCATAAAGCCAAAATGATTTTTAAATTCCTCTGCCAGGCAGCGCGTGTATTCATAGGTATCCTCTCCTAGCTTGCCCGGATGACCTTCACGTCTCCCGGAATGACTTGTTCTCCTTCATACAACATAAAACGCCCGTCCTGCCACTCAATGCGCAGCATACGGTTGTTGTCCGCCTGATACTGCCATACATGCTGTTCGCCGCTGTTCGGGAAGGGGGTCCTGCCAACCGCAGATACCGTGCCTCCAAACTGCTCCTCAAGGTGATAGTCCAGTCCGTCCAGCTCCATGATGGTCGGCAGCTCGTCCGGGGTATCCGGACGCCCGTCAATGGGCTGATACATTACAAACTTCAGCATTTCCCGTTCTTCAATATATAAATAATCAATATTGCTTCCATCCTGCAGCGTCAGCATGACCGCATTCCGGGCACGGTTATGTACCCTTCCAGCCACCTCATAGGTGGTAAGTGACACCTCGCATATGTCGCCAGGCATCAGCTCAAGCATGCTTTTCTCCCGCTTAGGGGGCTCCGGCTTGGCAAACAGGTTGGAAATTCGTTTCCACATGCCCATCGCTATGTTCCCGCCTTTCTCTTGTTAGTACGTGTTCAAAAAGTCCGGTTTTCAGCACCGAGAAGGTTGAATGAAGCTAGGGACTGAGGAGCGGAGCGTACTTGGGGTACGTGAGCACCTGAAATGTTTCCGCAGGAAACATGCTTCGGAAGCATCCGCTTAGTCCCGGCTGAATTCAAGATTCGATGTCGAGTCCGCCTCCTGACTTCCTTCGTGATCAAAAGATGACTTTTTGAACTACCTCTGTTAAAAGCAAGCTGTAATGATGAATGCGCCGACCAGGTGCAGTGTACCGGAAAAAAGACCATAGCCCAGCTTGCCCTGCTGTGTTCCTTCATCAAGGTCAAAGTGTGCCCATCGGCGCAGCAGAATGCGGACCATCGCTTCCATGATCAGCAGAATGACAAATGCCACCACGGAATACAGAAGCGCAGTGCCAAGGCTGTAAGCAGTTGCGATCGAGCCTGACAAAATATACCCCTGCGCGATCAGCTTCAGAATCATTCGTGACGTCACAGCCATATTTCCGTTCTTGACCTCTTCAAAATCTTTGTATTTCGTGAACAGCGAGTCAACAAACATCAATACAAACAAAAGTACCGCACCGGCTACCGTCCAAACGAACATAGCCGTCAAGGTTTGCAGATCCATCAGCTTCATCCTCCAACATTGTCCTGGTTTGCAGTGAAAAGCGAAGGGAAACGTCACATGGGCCCCCCTTCGCTTCCTTTAAAGACGCCGCAGCGTCTTTAGTGGTTCAGCATTATTTATTTTCGTACTGCTTTAATAATGCGGCCAGTTCGTCGTCCACGGCGCCCTTCTTCTCAAGCTCCCTGAATTCATCGTCCAATGATTTGCCTTTGTTAGACATCTCGTTGCTGGCTTCGGCTCTAGCCTCCATCTGCAGCATCTTCTCTTCCATTCTTCTCATGCCCGCTGCTGCGGAGTCGGAGTTGAAACCACTCATCGCATTATTGATTTCCGTTTGCGCTTTAGCGGCGTTGTAGCGCGCAATCAATGTATCACGCTTGTTCTTCATCTCCGTAAGCTGTTTGCGCATTTCCTCCAGCTTGCCGCGAAGATTGTCTGCGGAAGCTCTGTTCTGATCATAGCTTGCTTTGTACTCGCTCATTTTGGCTTCGGCCGCTTTTTTCTCCTCAAGCGCCCGCCGCGCAAGCTCTACATTTTGGGCTTTGGCGGCAGTGTGCGCCTGTTCATCACGTTTTTTCACCAACGCTTCCTGTTCTTCGTAAAGCTGCTTGAATCTCTTCTCGATGGCGATTTGAGCTGCCACCGCTTTCTCTGCATCTTCAAGATCCTCCTGCATATCGCGAATATATTGTTCCGTCATTTTGATCGGATCTTCCGCCTTATCGATAATTGCATTGATATTGGACATGGTAAGATCGCGAAGCCGTTTGAAAAGGGACATTTGGATTTCCTCCTTAAATTTTTAGCTGTTAAAAACTCATTATGCTTACATTTACGTAGACAAATACTCCAGGTTTCATTTTCACAAATCTTTATGTCACTTATTTTATATCATCCTGCTCCATCCGAGCAAATCCCGCTTTGCAACCGGCAGGAATAAATATTATCCAATTGTAGAAAGATACTATAATCCGACGAATCCACCGAGAGAGGATGCAATCCATGTTCCGTTCTTTTTTGCTGCCCAGCATACTGATCGTACTGCATATGGCCTTCGGCCATTCGCCTTCTTCTTCTCCGCCGCAGACGCTTAAAGCCGCCACGGATACAGCCGTCATCACAGCAGCAGATGAGAACAAGCTGAGCAGACTGCGTAAAAAATACGCCGATACGTTCAAAATGCAGGGTCCGCGCACAAGGCAAATCGCCCTCACCTTTGACGATGCCCCGGATCCGAGGTTTACTCCTTATATTCTGGACGCTTTAAAGCAGAATCATATCAAGGCCACCTTTTTTGTTGTCGGTGATAAAGCGGAAAGATACCCCGAGCTCGTAAAACGCATGGTGAGAGAGGGGCATATTGTGGGAAATCACTCCTTTAATCACCCCAATTTCAATAAAATTTCGCTCAGACAATTTCAGCGGCAGACTATCAAAACCGGACTTGCTATACAAAAAAGTACCGGTTACAAGCCGCTTCTGATCAGACCGCCCTATGGTGAAATCACAGAATCCCAGCTGCGCTGGGCTCGCCGCAGCGGATACACCATCGTCAACTGGAATGTCGATTCCATGGATTGGAAGGGACTAGATAAGGAGCAAATCCGTCGTAATGTGCTAACGACCACCGGGCCAGGCTCGATTATACTGATGCATGCAGGAGGAGGAACAACCTCCAACCTGACAGGAACGATAGAATCCCTGCCCTCGCTCATCCGCACATTGCAGCAAAAAGGCTACATTTTTGTTACCGTTCCACAGCAGCTCGACATTCAGGCTCATCAATGAACATGGCAATGTGTACTTGAAACCAAAGAACCTTCCAGCCTACTGCAGGCATAGAAGGTTCTTTCACTCGTGTCTACTCGATGACATACAATTTAACATTTTGATAGCCGAACTTGCTGACATGGGACTTGCTTCCAGGGATAAAAATATCGATTCTATTGCCTTTGATCGCGCCGCCCTTATCGCTGGCTGTTGCCACAAAAGCGTGGTCCGGCAGCCCTGGATGGGAGTAACCTGTAACCAGCACCTTGGTGCCTAGTGGAATGACGTCCGGGTCCACCGCAATGGTGCCCAGCTTTAACGAATTGCCGAAATAATCGACAGCTCCCCACTTGCCGTGCTCATCGGCCACTGCTGAATAGGCTGATGCTTTGACGTTAATTTCTTTGGAATAAGTAAAGGTTTTGCCCCATGCAGTTACTTCGTTGGCCGACTTTTGCGCCACAGCGTTCGGATCTAGCTTCACGGTAGCTGCTTTAACCAATCCGCCGTTTACTCCGCTGCCAGGGAGCTTGATCTGTCTGCCAACATAGATGTTATTCGCCGGAATATCCGGATTCGCCTTCATCAAAGCCTGGAGGTTAACATCGTATTGCTTGGCAATCTTGAAATACGTATCCCCCTGCTTCGCCGTATAAACCGCCTCCGCATGTACCGGCACCGTATTCACGATCAGGCTGATTCCTGCCGCAATAAAGGCCGCTTTAAATAATTTCCTCCATTTTATCATTGTATGTACCTCCCAGGATGAATTCACACAGAATCATTTTCAGAAAATTTACCAGATTTCATCTTCCGCACTTTGCTTATGCTCAGGTTACTACCTTATGCATATTATCACAACTTTGTAACCTTTTCTTTATGGAAATGTTACCATTTCCCCAAGTCCTCATCACCATCATCCGGCTTGTCGACCGCTGCCACAAAGTCGCTCTTGGCCGGGTAACCTTTGAGGCTGTAGTAAATCTCCATATAAGCTTCTGCCGATACATTCCAGCTGTAGTCTCCCTTGAATGCGGACTGCATGATCTGCTGCCAATGCTCCGGCTGACGAAAAAAGGACATGGCCCTGCGAATCGTATGCATCATATCATGCGCATTGTAATGCTCAAAGCTGAAACCGTTCCCTTCCCCTGTAAGCTCGTTATAAGCATGAACTGTATCCTTCAAACCGCCTGTTTCGCGGACGATCGGGATGCTTCCGTAACGAAGCGCCAGCAACTGGCTGATGCCGCACGGTTCAAAACGTGATGGCATCAGATACATATCGCTGGCCGCATAGATTTTGCGGGAAAGCTCCTCGCTGAAACGGATCTGGGCGGACATTTTCAGCGGATAACGCCCGGCTGCTTCGTTGAACCAGCGCTCATAAGATGGATCTCCGGTACCGAGAACGACGAACTGGAAATCGTCGTAATACATCATCTCATCCAACACCCGGGTGACCAGATCCAACCCCTTCATGCTGACCAGCCGGGTTACCATTGCGATCAGCGGAACATTCGGGCGTACGGGCAGACCGAGCTCCTGCTGCAGCCCGATTTTATTGTCCCGTTTCTTGCCCGAACTGCTGCGATACTTGACATAAATATGCGGATCGATCGACGGATTATAGCTTTTTACATCTATCCCGTTCACAATACCGCTCAGGCGCCCTTCATCCCCCAATTTGCGCAGCAAACCGTCCAGACCGTATCCGTAATACTCCGTCTGAATCTCCGTGGCATAGGTCGGGCTAACTGTCGTCACATGATCGGAATATACGAGGCCTGCCTTCATAAAGTTCACCCTGCCGTAATGCTCCACACCATCGACATGAAAGTGGCTGCTGTCCAGGTCGAGCAGATCTGTTAGAACTTCATAAGGGAAATCCCCTTGGTACAGCAGATTATGTATGGTGAACACCGTTTTGATCCCGTGATAAAATTTGTGGTGGCTGTACTGGTCACGCAGCAGCAAAGGAATCATCGCCGTATGCCAGTCATGACAGTGCAGAATATCCGGCTTGAAGCCCAGCTCTGGCAGCACATCCAATACGGCCCTGTTCAGGAAGGAAAAACGCTCGCCATCATCCATATATCCATAAATGCCTTCCCTGGAAAAATAGTATTCATTGTCCACAAAATAGAACTTGATTCCGTCCAGCGTCAGCTGCTCGATACCGCAATATTGATTCCGCCAGCCTATCTGCACATGTTTCACACCGACAGACTTCATGCTTTTCTTGTACTGCTCCGGAATGCCGGCATATTTGGGCAAAATGACGCGGACATCGTTGCCTGCCCTCACGAGTGCCTTCGGCAGAGCTCCCAGGACGTCAGCCAGTCCTCCGGTTTTGATAAAAGGATGTACTTCAGCGGCGGCAAATAAAATATTCATTGCGGTTTCCTCCTTCTCGGTTTGGCAGCTGTTTTTTTCAGTATAACCATGCCAAGCGGCGGAAGTGTCAATTCGAGGCTTTGCTTCTGTCCATGCCAGGGCATCTTGACCGTGCGCAGCACTTCCGTATGGACCAAGCCGCTTCCCCCGAATTCTTCCTGATCACTATTAAAAATTTCCGTATAGCTGCCCGGTCGTTCCACTCCAATCCGGT
Source organism: Paenibacillus medicaginis (assembly GCF_042138635.1). Lineage (NCBI taxonomy): Bacteria > Bacillati > Bacillota > Bacilli > Caryophanales > Paenibacillaceae > Paenibacillus > Paenibacillus medicaginis. The sequence goes on from NZ_JBHIRY010000001.1 coordinate 76,184, forward strand.
AATTCATCCGCTGCACCGGCTGAAAATTGAGCAGAACGATCAAGCCATTTCCTTTTCTGCCCTTGCGCACAAAGCTGATGACACTCTGTGCATCATCCTCCGGGCTGATCCATTGATAACCCTCCCACGTATGATCCTGCTCCCAGAGCGCTTTTTCCTGCAGGTACAAATGATTCAGGGCAGCGGTATACCTGTGCAGCTTGCGGTGGCTGTCATAATCGAGCAGAAACCAGTCCAGCGCCTCCTCATCCCTCCACTCTATAAACTGGCCAAATTCCCCGCCCATAAAAAGCAGCTTTTTGCCCGGTGATGTCATTTGATAGCCGAGCAGCGCTCTTAATCCGGCAAATTTCTGCTCATAGCTGCCTGGCATTTTATCCAGTAAAGATTTTTTGCCATGTACAACCTCATCATGCGATAAAGGGAGCGTAAAATTTTCGGAGTATGCATAATATATAGGAAATGTCAGCAGATTATGCTGCCGGGGCCGTTCGGAAAAGTCTGTCTCCATGTACTTGAGCGTGTCGTTCATCCAGCCCATATTCCATTTATAGTTAAATCCCAGTCCCCCTTCATTCGTCATCCGGGTAATTCCCGGCCAGGCACTCGATTCCTCGGCCATCATCAGAGCATAGGGATAGTCGTTGAATATCGTCTCGTTCAGTTGCTGCAATAAAGAAATCGCTTCCTCATTCTCGATCCCCCCCTTGGCGTTGCGGTTGAAGCTGCCCTCTTCCTTTTCAAAGTCCAATCGCAGCATACTTGTCACCGCATCGACCCGCAGACCATCAATGTGATACACATCCATCCAGAAAAGCGCGTTGGAAATCAGGAAAGAGCGGACTTCCGGTTTGCCGAAGTCAAAGGTAAGCGTCCCCCATCCCGGCTTCTCGGCCGTTAGAGGATCGGCATACTCGAAAAGAGGTGATCCATCGAACAAACGAAGTCCATGCGCATCCTTGGCAAAATGAGCCGGAACCCAGTCCAGAATGACGCCAATTCCGGCTTGATGGCATTGATCTACAAAATACATGAAATCCTGCGGGCATCCGTATCTGCTTGTTAGCGCAAAATAACCTGTCAGTTGATATCCCCAGGAAAGATCATAAGGATGTTCGCTTAGGGGCATAATTTCAATATGTGTATACCCCATTTCCTGAATATAAGGTACCAGCAAATCTGCGATTTCCCTGTATGTATAGAAGCTTCCGTCTTCTTTCTGCCGCCATGTGCCCAGGTGAATTTCGTAGATGTTTATCGGCCTGTTGTATGGCTCCCGCTTTTTGCGGCGCCATGCCGAGTCCGACCATTTATACCCGTTCAGGCTGCCTACGACGGAAGCCGTAGCGGGTCTCAGCTCAGCCCGGACTGCAAAGGGATCAGCTTTAAGGAATCGCTTGCCATCAGGACCTGTAATGTCATATTTGTAAAAAGTTCCTTCCGTGATCCCCGCAAAAAAGCGGCTCCACAATCCTGATTCGGGTATCTTATATAAGGAATGGGTTTGGCCGCTCCAATGATTCATGTCCGCCGCAAGCCCTACATGCAGTGCATTCGGTGCCCATACAGTGAAACGGACACCTTTTTCGCCGTTTTCTTCCGTGATGTGCGAGCCCATGAAACGATAGGCGTTATAATGGGTTCCTTCATGGAATAGATAAATGTCCTGGCTCAAAACCGCCCCGGTTGCCCGTGCAACGGCCGAATTATGGATGGGTTGAGCTTGCTCTTTCAAATGATCACCTGCTTTACATAGTTAAACTTTACTTAACTTATTACCCCATTGTTCCCAGTTTGAAAAGGAATTTTGCGGCTGCTTATATTATTTGCATGATTTCCATTCATTCACAGCCCTGGATCGTTTCAAGAGTGTCTGTTTTCGTTTATGTATGTACTACATTGACAAAATTCGGGAGGGAATCGAGATGTACAATAAAGAATGCATTGCCATGTTGCTCGCTGGCGGAGAAGGACGCCGCTTGGCACCGCTGACTTCGATCATAGCCAAACCCGCCGTTCCATTCGGCGGCAGTTACCGGATTATCGATTTTCCTCTCAGCAATTGCGTAAACTCTGGAATCGATACGGTCGGTGTCTTGACTCAGTACGAAGCAGAGTCGCTTCACCAGCATATCGGCGAAGGTGAACCATGGGGATTAAACAGTACGACGGATAAAGGGATTACGCTGCTTCCTTCATATAATACAGGCATTTCCGAATATTTAGGAACAGCTGATGCCATTTACAAAAATCTGGAGTATATCGATCAGCAAAATCCGGAGCATGTACTCATTCTTTCTGGCGATCATATTTATTATATGGATTATCGTGAAATGCTGGAAGCTCATAAAACGAAAAAAGCAGCAGCCACCATTTCCGTGATGGAGGTGCCTTGGGAGGAGGCTAGCCGCTTCGGCGTTCTGAGTACAGATGAGCATAAGCATGTCACCCGTTTTGACGAGAAACCGGAGCAGCCGGGAAGCAACCTCGCTTCCATGGGCATTTATGTGTTCAAATGGAGCTACCTTAAACAGCTTTTAATCGCAGATGCAGCGGACGACAGCTCCAGTCATGATTTTGGCAAGGACATCATTCCCAAAATGATTACCGATAGGGAGCCGGTATGTGTCTATGAATTTCAGGGCTACTGGAAGGACGTGGGCACGGTGCAAAGCCTGTGGGATTCCCATATGGACCTGTTGACGGCAGAATGTGAAATTGATTTAAACCGCCAGGACTGGCCGATGTTTACCCGTGAATGGCGGTCGAAGCTCAGCGCGCGCAGCAACACACTGCCGCTGTTGAACAACTGCCTGGTGCACGATAGCTGCAGTATGGAAGGAACCGCGGACGGGTCTGTTGTATTCTGTGGTGTGGAGGTTGGTAAATTCACCCGCATTATAGACAGCGTCGTTATGCCGAACTCGAAAATCGGCCGCAATGTAATCATTGAGCGGGCGATTATCGGGGAAGGTGCCGTCATCAAAGATGGCGCCGTCATCAAGGGATCCACCAACGAAATTGTAGTCATCGGTCCGTATGAAACGGTTCTCGGCAAGCCTGCCGTTCGCCCTCAGGCCGCTCGTTTGCTGAAGGATGCCTACGAGAAAAATGCTCGTCTGCGTGCAGAAGGCCTTTCTTCCTAATATGATAATGGGATGTGCAAAGTTTGGCAACTTTGTACATCCCATTTTTTCATGACAAGGAGATTTTCTCAGGATCGGACACTCTTCTCTCCTCCCACTCGCTGCGCAGAATCCCCATTTCAAAAAGGCTCCAATACTGATCGCCAATCCGGGCGCATTCCCTCATCAAGCCTTCCTGCTTAAACCCTGCGCGTTCATACGTACGGATAGCCGATTCATTAAAATCAAAAACGCCCAAGGTCATACGATGCAGCTTCAGCACGTCAAAGCCGATGCGAAGCGCTTCATGGATCATGCGGCCCCCGCAACCTTTCCCTCTATATTCCGGGTTCCCGATCACGACCTTGCCGATGCGGCCAGACAGATTGCGTCTGTCCAGCGCGATGGACAATGTGCCAATGATGTCCCCGGACAAGGCATGCAGCACTTTGTACACGAGTTTTCCGCCGACGGCAGGATGATTTGCATTCTCCATATACTGGCTCAGTGCATCCAATTGCAACGGATGGTCCCATAAGGGGCCGGCCCACTGCAACTGAAACTCGGGTGTACTGGCCCACTGCTGCATGAGTGGCAGATCTTTGTCCAGCATGTACACGAACCGGATATCCCTGTCACTATGCTGCTGCGGCTGCTTTTCATAAAGAGTGACAAAACGTCCGCCCATGTCCGAGATGCCCATGAAACGGTAGCCTTGTTTTTGATACACAGCGTTCAGCTTTGGATTGTCCGAGGTGCAGTCGAGCCGGAGCCCCCTCTTGCCCCTATTTTCCACAAGGTTTTCTGCCGTACGCAGCAAATGTTCTCCGATGCCTGCCCCGCTGTAGCGTCGGCGGACGGTAAGCCGGTGGAGATAGCCGAAGCTGCTGTCATTCTGATCCTTCCAATAAGCAGGGTCCTCATCCTGCAATGTAAACATGCCGGCAGGCTGGTCGTTGATGCAGGCGACATACACCTTCCTATCCGCAAAATATTCGGCGACAAGCTGTTCGGTAAACAGGGAACGGTCCCATTGTTTGATTTGCTGCTCTGACAGCCAGCCCGCCGCTTCCTGCAGCAGAGCCATGACGATGCCGGTTTGCGGCAGGGCCGCTTCCGTGATTTTTAATAAGCCCAGGCTGGTAGATACAGTATCTATAACTTTGGCATCATTCATTTATGAGCCCCCGCTTCCGTTTCAGCTTCAACAACATCAGACGGAACGCCCGCTTCTTCCAGGGCGGGAAGCTTCACCGTAACGGTGGTTCCTTGCCCAAGCACACTGTCCATCAGCATTTCTCCCCCATGCCGTTCGACAAATTGCTGGGAAATGGTAAGCCCCAAGCCTGTTCCCCCATTCTGATGATCCACCTGGAAGAAACGATCCCGTACCTTTTGCAAATTCTCCTCACTGATTCCAATTCCCGTATCCTGAACAGACACGGCTATTTGCTGGTCCGCTTTTCTTAAGCTAATGAAAATATAGGAGTTCTCACTTGAGAACTTGATCGCATTGTCAACAATATTGAGAAATACCTGCTTGAGCCGGTTGCCGTCCCCATGAACCAGATAGGGCTGCTCTTCGGCATCCAGATTGAGCTTGATCTTCTTCATCTCTGCTTTGGCCCACACATTCAGCATAATCTCCTGCAGCAGCTGCCGCAGATCGACGGTTCCCATCACCAGCTTCATCTCATTACTCTGCAGTTTGGAGAAATCAAGAATTTCTTCCACAAGCCCGATCAGCCGGTCCGTTTCCTTGGAAATAATTTGCATCCCGATTTTTGTCTCCTCCGGATCATAGCCCCCCGAGTTCAGCGTCTCACTCCAGCCCTTGATGCTGGTCAAGGGGGTGCGCAGCTCATGGGAAATGGAAGAAATAAAATCATCCTTCACCTGGTTCGTATGCACAACCTCCTGGGCCATATAGTTCAGGGTGGCTGCAAGCTCGCCAAGCTCATGCGGGTGGTTGCCCCTGATACGGACATCAAATTTTCCTTCAGCCATCTGGGCCGACACTTCGGTAATTTCATTAAGCGGCCTCACAATGGAGTTTGCCAGACCGATGCTGAAAATGAGGACGATTGTCAACACCGCCGCTCCCACACCGATGGACAGCAGCGTAATATAAAAGAGTCGATCGTTTACTACATCAAGCGAGGTTACGTAACGAAGGATATAAACATTATCCCCGCCGATGCCTGACAGCTTTTTGGATATAGCCATCACCTGCTGGCCGGTTTCCGGTTGTTTGCCCACCCACCGTCCATTGCCACCGGCCAAGGCCTGGGCAACGTCACTGGTTTGGATTTTCCGGTCTGATTCAAAGCCGGTGGAATTGATAATGACATTTCCCTGCTCATCAAGCACTTCCAGAAGCGTTCTTTCTATTTTGAAGTTATTGATCAAATTCGCGTTCAGCGATTGTCCCGGCATGCGCAGAGGCTGAGAGAGATCGGCCACGTAATCGGCATGCAGTTCGATGTGCCGATAGATGGTATCATAATAATAGGATCTGATCGCAAATAAGAAAATGATCTCCGCCAGCAGCAGAGCCAGAAATACCACAAAAAAGTAATGCAGGACAATCTGCCTGCGGATCCCTTTCTTAATCATTGACCCTGACCCTTCCATTTATATCCATGGCCCCATACTGTCTGCAAATAGGCGGGCTCTGACGGATTAGTCTCGATCTTCTGGCGAAGGCGCCGTATGTTCACGTCCACAATTTTCGGATCCCCCATATATTCCTTGCCCCAGACGTGATCAAGCAATACATCCCTGCTGAGCGGTGTGTTTTCTTTTTCCAGAAAAAACTGGATCAGCGAAAATTCGGTCGGTGTCAGCTCGATCGCCTGACCGTTCTTTTTGAACTGCTTGGAAATCAGATCGAGTGTAAACGGTCCGGAATGGAATGACACCTTGGCAGCCGTCTCGCGGTGCACATTGACCCTTCTTAACAGCGAATGGATGCGGGCGATCAGCTCCGTAGGGCTGAACGGCTTACTAACATGGTCGTCTGCACCTACGGACAGAGCATATACCTTATCCTGCTCCTGAACCTTCGCTGTCAGAAAAATAATGCCGAGCCGTTCATTGGTTTCACGGACCCTGCGGCATACTTCAAAGCCGTCGATGCCAGGCACCATCACGTCCAGCAGCGCGATATCAATATCCGGAACCGAATTCAGCAAATGGAGAGCCTCATGCCCATCTCCTGCTTCCAATACTTCAAATCCGTTGCGCTTCAAGTTAATAACAATAAAACTGCGAATGGATTCCTCATCCTCAAGAATCAAAACTTTACTCACTGCTCTCCTCCCTTTCCACCGCTGTATTTAACATATTTCCCATTTTGCGTTTAAATGCTCCCGACTCTTTGATGCCAACCACCTGGCCGCTTGTACGCACCAGTTCCTCCCAGCCGCTGCTGACATTATCCCATTGTGAGAGCGGGAAAAACTTGATTTCCGCAAGCACCTCATCATTTTCAATCCTTACGAAGCGCAGATAACGTTTTTTATCCGAATTTCGGTTAATCGTCACTTTGCCGTGCAAATCCTTCGGGATATTCAGAATAAAGAGGTTCTGGTTGTCCCGATACTGCTGCAGCTTGAAAATCGTGCCCTGCTCACCGTCCCACTGGTAAAAGGAGACAAAGAAAGGCACCTCGGTCGGATCGGAATTCTCCCAGCCTACCGGCCGTTCAAGCAGTCCGAATTCGAGAACTCCGTCGTTGTCCACATCTTCACTCAAAATAACTGCATCCCTGTACGTGTGGTCCACAAGATCGAGCCGCTGCATTCGGCCATCCTTCATGATAATAATATTGGACACCGAAGCAGACTGGGTGATCATCGTATCAATTATCAGGCCGGTCGTGTTCTTCGCCACCTGACCAGCTGCCACGTTGTACACACCGGATATCTGGCTCTCCATATCAAGGCGTCCGATTTCCCGGAAGCCGTTATTATACTGATAAGTTGTGACCGTAAAATACTCGTTGCGCAAAAAAGATATAATGGTAATATCCGTTAACTTGTCGCCATTCATATCCATCGGTTTTTGCCTGCTATCGTCCACCACAAAATGGGAATACGGCATCTGCCAGACGACCTCCAATGTGCCTCCGGTATAGGAGTATACGATCAGGGTGTTCTCGGAATCCTCTTCCCCGCGCGAGAAACCGGCCACAATATCCAGTGTTCCATCATTCGTCACATCCACGAGCTTGAACGATTCCAGCACAAGACCCGCTCCGTTAAACGTCAGCTTCTTCACCCATGTGCCGCCCTGATTCTCCAGCAGCATGCCGTGAATGCGCACATTTTCATCCTCTGGAGTCTCGTAGAATAAAACGGCTTCCTGTATTCCGTCGTTATTTAAATCCCCCACTCGAATCGAGCTGGTATCCTCCGGATCGCGTGGACTGACAATTTGATTCCCGGCCAGCTGTGAGGTAATCACACTATGCAGCTTCTGGTTTCCGTCTGACATCATCGGCTCCCTCATCAAGGAAACCGGGTCTGTTTCGTTGCCAATGCCGCAGCCGGCCAGCAGAAACACGGCAACCAGCAGAAGCCCCGCGAAGCTCAGAGCGCGCAGTCTTGTTAACATGCATCCACTTCCGTTCAAAGCATATTTTTCTCCCCGTAAGTTAACCTCCGTCCATGAACGTCGAAGACGATCTCGCCTCCCTGCAGCCCCCAGATCCGGGATGCAAAACGCTCGGCTCTCTCCAGTGGAAGCACGCTGATGACGGTGATCCGCTCCTGTTTGCACAGCTCCCGCAACGTTTCCAGCACCTTGTCCGCCGCAGCAGGATCCAAGCCGTTTACCGGCTCATCGGCCAGAATAACCTTGGCGCCATGCACCAGCGCACGGGCTATAGCTACCCGCTGCCGTTCTCCTCCGCTTAGTTTCTCGCATTTGGCATGAGCTTTATCCAGCAAGCCCAGCTCTTCAAGCGTATCCATCGCTCCCATATAATCATCAGAACGGACCATGCCTGTAATCATTCGCCAGACAGGAGTTTGTCCCGTTCTTCCGATCAATACGTTTTTAAGTGCGCTCCGGTTCAGATTCACATAAGGATTCTGCTCCAGAAAAGCCCATTCCCGTCTTTGCTTCAGTTTCCCCGAAATTCCGTTCTTCAGGACGTCTTCCCCGTTTATCATGAAACTGCCGCCGTCCCATGATTCCTTCAGCGCCAGGCAGCGCAGCAATGTGCTCTTGCCGCTACCGCTCGGTCCAACAAGCGCAATAAATTCGCCCGGCTGGATATCTGCGCTTATATTGCGGAGCACCGGAATTCTGTCTGCTCCGACATGTTTGGTCAGCTGCCTTATTCTGATCATCGGATATTCCCCTTCTTGTCCGAACCAACGTATTTTGAAACCTTCTTAATTACTTAAGTTTATTGTAATAAAAGAATAATTTCTATGCAAACAAACGTTCTAGACAGACTAGTTCACATTATAGTGGACAACGCCCGGCAAAACAAGCGATAATGAATGTTGACGCAATTATTTCAAGGTTGCAATAGCATGCTGTCTGACAGGAGGCATTTTGTGGCATGAGCTACGAGGTCAAAATTGACGCATCTCCGATTTATGAGCTTCTCGGAAGCTTTATGGTATACGTCACCAAAAAATGGGTTCGGGATCTGGATGTAGGAACCGCATGGATTGAGCAAGTTGATAACAAACTATCTTCTGAAGCAAAACAAGCCATCGACACAGCCAAAGATCTGCCCTTTCATGATTACGATGTTCTGTATGCATGGGCCTTTACAAGGCCGGGCTTTGATGAAATCGCAGATTTTCTCGCCTATCTGGAGAGCAGTGATGACCGGTCGCTGCATGAGCGGATATTCCATCATCTTCCTTTCCTGACTCCGGAGGAGTCCATCAGAATTCGCCGCATCTATGTCCCTCTGCTCCGCGCCTGGGACAAGGAGTATTTCCGCCAGCAGGAAGGGGATCTGCGGGCTATCGCCTTTGAGGATGCCGAGGAGAAAAAAATGCTGCTTGGCAAAATGGATCCTGATGCGCTTGTAGAATACGCCACGGCAGGATTGGTAGTTCCCCCGCTGCAGGATCTCGATACGGTCGTGCTCTTCCCGAGCGTACACAATCGGCCGATCAATACGTACTGCTTTTATAGCCGGATGCTGCTCATCCAGTATCCAGTGGATATTCCCGAAGAAGACGAGGATGCGCCTCCTACCATTTTACTGAGACTGACCCAGGCTGTTGCGGATCCGCAGCGTCTGCGGCTGCTCCGTTATTTTGCCGGCGAGCCGCGATCGTTGTCCGACATGCGCCGGGATTTAAAGCAAGCGGATGAAGAGCTGATGTCTGACTTGATGATTTTGCGGGTAGCCGGGCTGCTGCGCATTCACATCGGCCGTTACGGCAAGGAAAAATTCAGCATCCGCCCCGAGGGCACTTCGGATCTGCAAATGTTTTTGGAATCATACGTCCGGATTTGACCAGCGTGCATATCCGGACGTCAGGGAGGAAATCAACAATTTATGATCACACGGCAGCAAATTATATTTGATTTGGATGATACGCTAATATACTGCAACAAATACTTTGATATGATTCTTGACCAGTTTTTTGAGACCCTGCAGGAATGGTTTGCGGATGAAGCTCTGACGACCGGGGAAATCCGCGACAAGCAGATCGAAATTGATGTCGCCGGCGTGAAAAAGCTTGGCTTTGCCAGCGAGCATTTCCCCCGCTCACTGGTTGAAACATACCATTATTTCTGCAATGCTTACCAGCGCGAATACGTTAAAACGGAAGAGGAACAGCTCCTGCTGCTGGGAAGAAGCGTATATGATCAGGAGGTGGAACCTTATCCCGGCATGGTGGAAACCCTTGAATCTCTGCGTAAGGCCGGTCATACCCTGTACCTGTACACCGGCGGGGAAGTCGCAATCCAGCAGCGGAAGATCGACCAAATGAAGCTGTCCACATACTTTGAGGACCGTATTTTCATCCGCCAGCACAAAAATGTGCAGGCACTGGAGGAAATTTTGCGGACAAACCGGTTTGACCGCAGCGTTACCTGGATGATTGGCAATTCACTGCGTACAGACGTATCACCGGCGCTCGAAGCGGGTATCCATGCGATCTATTTGCAGCAGGAAAAGGAATGGGTGTATAACATGGTGGAACTGCAGCAGAAGCCTGCCTCTGTGATGTATACGATCAGAACCCTTACGGAGGTTCCCCGCGTCATTCATGAAAGCATTCAAATCCACCAGCAAAAAAGGACCCTTGGCTAGTCGGCTAGGGTCCTTTTTTGCTGCACGTTATTCCATTCTGACTCCCAGTTTGCCTGTCGGCGCATCCTCAAGCACAATTCTCGCTTTAACGGCTGAACCGTCGCTGCGTTTGAATGTCAACAACTGGGTCTGACCTTTGCCCAGCAGCGATTTCAGCATCGCTTCCGACAGCGTTTTGCCCTTGTATTCCTTCCAGATGACAAACCCGCAGCCCTGCTTGAAATGGGTGCATCCATAGCCTTTCCTGCCTTCAATGATCGAGCCGCCGCAGCCCGGACGGGGACAGTTCCCCAATTTCGTCCGCTCTGCCACAAGAGTCGCTGATGCGGAGGCGCTTTGAGCGCTTCCCGTGCTGCTCCCGGCTTTTCCGTTCCCGGAGCGTCCCGCACGTCCCTTACGTGTCCGGCTGCCGCCGTCCGTGCCGAAGGAGTCCGCCGCCGCAGGCGTCTGTTTTCTAACCTTTTCAATAACGGAGAAAGTGAACTTTTTTACATTTTCCATGAACTTTTCCTGCGCAGCCTCGCCCTTGGAAATCTGGTTCAATCTGCGTTCCCATTGTCCGGTCATTTCCGGGCTCGCCAGCAGCTCGACCCCGGCATGGCGGATAAGCTCGATGGCCGTCTTTCCTTTTTCTGTAACAAGAACGCGCTTGCCCTTCATCTCGATGTAGCCGACCTGCTTGAGCCGCTCAATGGTGGCAGCGCGGGTGGCGGGTGTGCCCAGGCCGGCATCCTTCATCACTTCGCGCAGTTCCTCATCCTCCATCTGCTTGCCCGCGCTTTCCATCGCCTTCAGCAAGGTGCCCTCCGTATAGCTTTTAGGGGGCTGGGTCGCTTTCTCCTTTACCTCCGACTTGACGCAATAGGCAGGCTGGGCTGGGTCGAGCTCGAAATGTCCCTCCGTCCACTCCTCCGTCTCTTCCTCTTCATCCTTTTTTCCCCGTCGACCTGATTTCTTCTCCGTGTCAGACGCAACTGCAAGCACGACCTTCCAGCCCAGCGAAACGAGCTCCTTAATACCTGTTTTGAAGATATGCTGCTCCACTTGTGTCAGCACCGTATGCAGCTTGTACTCCGCCGGTGGATAAAAGTGGGACAAAAAGCGGCGCACTACCAGATCATAGATGTTCTGCTCTTCTTTGCTGAGCGTACCCGTTCTTTTCAAGGTGGGCAGGATCGCATGGTGATCTTCAACCCTGGCCGGATTGCAGACCGATTTATTTTGCTTGTGAACCAGCCTGCTATCCGCATTTTGCGCAAGCTCCGCATATGGACCGGATTGCAGCATATGAAGCACTTTGTGCATGCCTTCAATATTTTGCTCTGTTACATAGTTGGAGTTCGTTCGCGGATAAGAAATGACCTTATGACGCTCATACAAGGCCTGCGCCACATCCAGCGTTTTCTTGGCCGAATATCCGTACCTGGCGTTCGCCTCGCGTTGCAGCAAGGTTAAATCATATAGCTTGAAGGGATATTCCTTGGTCGGCTTCATTTCATATTTGGCAATGCTGCCTGTTTTGCCTTTGACCGCGGCAGCAATGTCAGCCGCCTTCTCCTGCTCAGTTAGACGATCTCCCTGCCATATCCCTTTATATTTGGTTTGTCCCTGCTTAAAAAAGCCCAGCACCTCGTAAAAGGTCTGGCTTTCAAACGCCGCAATCTCCTTCTCCCGGTCATGGATCAGGGCCAGCACAGGCGTCTGTACCCTGCCGACAGATAGCAGCGCGTTGTGTCTGGTCGTAAAAGCACGCGAGGCATTCATCCCGATCAGCCAATCGGCCTCACTTCGTGCCCGGGCGGCCAGGGTTAGATTTTCATACTCCGAGGCATCCTTCATATTCGCGAAGCCCCGTGAAATGCTTTCTGCCGTCAGATCCGAAATCCACAACCGCTTTACAGGCTGACGTAATTTCAGCTGCTGCTGGATCAAAGCAAAGATATACTGCCCCTCACGCCCTGCGTCACAGGCATTGATGATGGAATCGCAGCGTTTGGCCAGCTCTCCGATCGTTTTCAGCTGATCCTTGGTCTTCGGATTGGGAACAATTCTGAAATGCTCCGGTATAATAGGCAGATCATTGATGTTCCAGCGCTTGTACTTCGGATCATAGGCGTCCGGCTCGGCAAGCCCGAGCAAATGGCCAATGGCCCAGGTTACAATATAACGTTCACCTTCCAAATAACTGCGGTTGTTCTTCGCACGGGGCTCGATCACCGCCGCTATCGTCCGTCCCATGTCGGGTTTCTCGGCGATCACCAGCGTCTTCATCCATTTCTTCCTCCCTGGCGCCTGCAGCTTAGCAAGCTTGATCCTAGTCCGTTTAGAAGCAAAAAAAGCTTCCGTCTAAGAAAGCTTTATGCCATGATTACAGTCTATTATACCACAGAAGCCAATTCTTCTAAAGGAAAAGCAAATTCCACAAAAGTTATGTATATGTTAATTTTAATAACACATAAAGCACGAAAATACGGAATACCTTTTAATCTTCGAATTAATTTTCAATTTCCGCATATATGTTGTGGCTAAGACAGAAGTTATATGTTATATTTAATGACGATAAAGGTGCGAAAAAAAGACTCCGCTTAAGCAGAGTCTCGAAAAATAGGATCATAGCTATTGATAAAAGTTTAAACCAATACTGAGGAGCCCATCAAATATTTATCCACTTCACGGGCCACTTCTCTGCCTTCGTGAATGGCCCAGACGACCAGACTTTGCCCACGGCGCATGTCCCCGGCAGCGAACACTTTATCCACGTTCGTTACATATTTGCCGTAACGGGCTTTGACGTTCGAACGGCGGTCGGTTTCCAGCCCCATCTGCTCAACAATGGTTTGCTCAGGACCGTCAAATCCGATCGCAATCAGGGCCATTTGCGCAGGGAATACACGCTCTGTTCCAGGGACCGGTTGATAGATCTTGCGTCCTGTTTCATCAACCATACGCTGAATTTGAACCGTATGCAGTTCTTTCAGGTTTCCGTTGTCATCCCCGACAAATTTCGTGGTCATGATGGAGAACTCACGTGGATCATCGCCGAAAATCGCCTTTGCCTCTTCCTGAGCGTAATCGAGCTGATACACATTCGGGAATTGCGGCCACGGATTGGCGACAGGATCCCGTTCCAGCGGGGCCTTGCTGTGAGTACCGAATTGGGTTACACTGCGGCAGCCATGACGCAGCGCTGTAGCAACACAGTCCGAGCCGGTGTCGCCGCCGCCGATGACGATAACATCCTTGCCCTCAGCATTAATGAATTGACCGTCCTCCAGACCGGAATCCAGATAGCTCTTGATCGTTCCGTTCAAATAGTCCATCGCATAACGAACCCCGTTCAAATCGCTTCCCTCAATGTTGAACTCTCTCGGCTTGGTTGCTCCCCCGCATAATACCACCGCATCAAACTCATCAACAAGCTGCTGTGCCGGAATGTCCTTTCCAATTTCCGTACCGGTAATGAACTGTATCCCTTCCGCTTCAAGCAGTTCCACACGCCGCTCAACCACTTTCTTATCCAGCTTCATGCTTGGAATGCCGTACATCAGCAGTCCGCCGACACGATCAGCACGTTCGTATACGGTTACACTGTGGCCTGCTTTGTTCAGTTGAGCAGCTGCTGCCAACCCCGCCGGGCCGGAACCGACGACAGCTACGCGCTTGCCTGTACGCTTCTCCGGGGGTTCGGGAACAACCCAGCCCTCTTCAAAGCCTTTCTCGATAATCGCTTCTTCAATGGTCTTGATCGTCACGGGCTGTCCGATCAGACCGACGGTACATGAACCCTCGCACGGAGCGGGACAGACGCGCCCGGTGAATTCCGGAAAGTTGTTCGTCTTGTGCAGACGGTCCAATGCTTCTTTCCAGAGCCCACGGTATACAAGATTGTTCCACTCAGGAATGAGATTGTGAACAGGGCACCCATAGGTGCTGCCGGCCATATCCAAGCCTGTATGGCAATAAGGGGTTCCGCAATCCATGCAACGGGCACCCTGTGTGCGTAATTCTTCTTCGCTCAAATGCTTATGGAACTCCTCCCAGTCCTTAACCCGTTCCAGCGGGTCGCGGTCAGCAGGAAGCTGTCTCTTATACTCCATAAACCCTGTTGGTGTAGACATCTTACGTTCCCCCATCTCCTCTTATCTGTGCCCGCTTCGCAAACATTCCACAACTCCCTCTCCATGAAGGGAGCTCAGGAATATGAAACGGTAACCCTCAATTGAATCAAATTTGATTCATTGTAACACAATAAAGCAGAAAAGTGTTGAAATACTGTGCAACTTTTTAGCGAAAAGCGAAATGTATTTTCAATCATATCAATAAATATTTCAAATAGCATACCACACACAGATATGAATAATAAACAGGAAAATCGTATATTTATTTGATTATGTGCTTTATTTGGCAGCAGTCAGACTCTTTCATAAAATACAAAGCGGTAGCAGTAAGGGTTCTTCTCGTCTGTTATTCCCTGAATTTCGCGTACAGGTTTCCAGCTGCTCCAGTCCAAATCCGGAAAGAGCGTATCTCCTTCGAACGCTTCTTCAATACGGGTTACGATCAATTCGTCGGCATAGGGCCAGAACAGCTTGTAGATTTCCGCTCCTCCGATAATCATAAGCTGCTCCTGCTCAGCCAGCTTCATTCCTTCTTCAAGACGGTGAATCACATCCGCTCCGTCTGCGGTATAATCAGGATCGTGGGTCAAAACGACATTTTTACGCTGCGGCAGGCTTTTCCCTCCAAAGGATTCCCACGTTTTGCGGCCCATCAGCACCGTTTTATTCATCGTCTGCTCTTTAAAAAATGCCATATCCCGCGGCAGTCTCCATGGGAGAGAATTGTTGCGGCCGATCGTTCCGTTCTTATCCATCGCCCATATCATGGAAATACTCATGTAAGTCCCCCCTTTTCACGCGCCAAAGACTCGTGTTCGGCAGTTCAGCCGTCTTTAAATCGCCACCGGCGCCTTAATTGCCGGATGGTGCTGATAGTTCACAAACTCAAAGTCTTCAAATGTATAATCGAAAATGGTATCCGGCTTCCGCTTGATCACCAGCTTCGGCAACGGATAAGGCTCACGCTGCAACTGGGTGCGAACTTGCTCGAAATGGTTTGAATAGATATGGACATCTCCGCCGGACCAGATAAATTCGCCCGCTTCAAGGCCGCACTGCTGGGCAACCATATGCGTAAGCAAAGCATAACTTGCAATGTTAAAAGGCAGTCCCAGAAAGGTATCCACCGAACGCATCGTCAGCATGCAGGACAGCTTTCCGTCAGCTACGTAAAATTGAAACACAAAATGACATGGCGGCAGCTTCATCTGCTCGATTTCCGCAACATTCCACGCACTCACCATATGTCTGCGCGAATCCGGATTGTTCTTGATCGAATCGATAACATTGACAATCTGGTCGATCGTTCTTCCGTCCGGTGTTTGCCAGGAGCGCCATTGCGAGCCGTATACAGGACCGAGATCACCGTTCTCATCCGCCCACTCATCCCAGATGGTAACTCCATGCTCCTTCAGATAAGCGATATTGGTATCACCGCGCAAAAACCAGAGCAGCTCATGAATGACCGACTTCAGATGAATTCTTTTGGTCGTTACAAGCGGAAATCCTTCCGTCAGATCAAAACGGAGCTGTCTGCCGAAGACGGAACGAGTTCCGGTGCCTGTGCGGTCGTTCTTGTCCGTTCCATGCTCCAAAATATCCTTCAGCAAATCCAAATAATTTTTCACTGCACATTCCCCTCTTCATGCAAGCATTGTACATGACAGCATTCGTCCGGTTTTACCAGATCACGTCATCTTTTATAAACATCCTGACTCTTAGTGTACCATGAGCGGCCGACTCTCTCCAGATGAAAAAAACGTCTGTTCGGATGGATAATACTTGCTTTTGTGTGAATGTTCCCACCGCCTAAAGAGGCGGGGGCTTCTTGTTTCGACGATCGCTGCCTCTCTGTAGGAAAGGTCTGACTGGATCTCCACAAGCGTTCGATGCGGCACGCATCCCGTTCGGGGCAAACCCTCCCTACGGTATCCAGTCCATCACGCTACGATGTTCAAAGCCCGCTGCAAAATGACCTGGGCCGAAACGATGTCTCTGTCCTGCGCCAGCCCGCATTCTTTGCATTCATGAAGCCGGATTGCCAACGTTTTTGGCACTTCCGCACCGCAGATGCAGGTTTGCGATGTGCCGTGGGCGGGCACTTCTACGAGTCGCTTCCCCTGTTTTGCGGCTTTATACGACAGATACGTGATGAACCTTCGCCATCCGGCATCCGAGATGCTTTTGGACAGTCGGCGATTGCGAATCATATTTTTCACTTTCAGCTGCTCCACCGCAATCAGGTCATGTCCCTGAACGATGCGATGCGATTGTTTGTGCAAGAAATCTTTGCGCTGCCGCGCCACTTTCTGGTGGATGTTCGCCACTTTCTGTTTGGCCTTCTGCCAGTTACGAGAACCGCGCACTTTGCGGGACAACCGCCGCTGGGCGCGTCTGAGCCGCTTTTCCGATTTTCGCAGATACCGTGGGTTGTCCACCTTCGTCTCATCAGACAGCGCCGCAAACGTGCGTAGCCCGACGTCGATGCCCACGGCGGTTTCCGTCGTCTGGCTAGCTTTCGCTGCTTCTATGCTTACGCTGATGCCTGCGATCCATCCGTCCGCATGCCGTTTCACGTTGATTTGCGTCACATTTGCCTGGTCGAGCGGACGGTGTGTACGCATGCGGACAAAGCCGATTTTAGACAGATAGACGTATCCATCCCGTGCGAAAGTCTTGTCTACCGTACCCGGCTGAGGGTATGTAAAGGAGAGATATCGGTCGGCTGACTTATAGTGGGGAAAGCCCGCATCGCCGCGAAAGAACCGTTGATAGGCATCATCCAAACGCCGCAAGCAGTCTTGTAACACTTGGGAATGAACTTCTTTGTATTCGGGAAATTCCTTCTTGAAAGCGGGCAATTCATTTTGCTGTTTGGCGTAGGTGATGGTTGTGCCCTCTTGCTTGTAGACGGTATCCCGTTGCTCCTTCGCCCGATTGTAAAGCTTCCGGCACAAGATCAACGTTCGAATCATGCGTTCTTCCTGTTCGGGAGTCGGGAAGAGGCGAAATTGATACGTAATTTGCACGAAGGGTCACCGCCTTAATAAGAACGTATATTCCCATCATACCACACAAACATTCGACTAGGAAAGCACGAGCTTTATACAATAGACAAGTGCATTTAGGCTTCGCCTAACCGAGATTCATCCCCTACCTGCAGAGGAAGGGGACTTCTCACGGAAACATGTTAAAAAAAGACAGAGAACGCGCTTGGCGTTCTCTGCTTTGTACAAAATATATAGTGCTGCAAAAGAATTAGCGGCGAGGAGCCATCGTATGGATGGGGTGACCCAATACCACTTCAGCAGCCTCGGCAACCAGTTCACCCAGCGTAGGATGCGCATGGATGGTAAGAGCGATATCTTCGAGTGTAGCTCCCATTTCAATAGCCAGACCCAGCTCGGCAATCAGGTTGGAGGCTTCGATACCTACGATTTGCGCACCCAGTACAAGACCGGTTTCATCATCAGCTACGATTTTCACGAAACCTTCAGCACCATTAAGGGAAACGGCGCGGCCGTTCGCAGCATAAGAGAATTTGCCTGTTTTTACTTTGTGGCCTTTGTCTTTCGCTTGCTGCTCACTGTAACCTACACTTGCACATTCAGGATCTGTAAATACTACAGCAGGAATGCATTTGTAGTCCACTACAGAAGGCATGCCGGCAATGGCTTCAGCCGCCACTTTACCTTCATAAGAAGCTTTGTGCGCCAATGCAGGGCCTGCAACGATATCACCGATAGCGAAAATATGCTTATGATTAGTGCGACCTTGATGATCCACTTTTACAAAACCGCGCTCATCCAATTCCACTTCAATCAGATCAAGACCCAGCTCACCATCCGTATTGGGACGGCGTCCAACCGTAACAAGCAGGTACTCAGCCGTTACTTCTTTGCTCTCGCCGTTTACGGAGAATTTCACCGTAACGTCTTTGTCTGTTTGCTCAGCGCTTTCGGCTTTGGCTCCTGTGACGATTTCGATGTTTGTTTTCTTCATGTTTTTCGCAACAAGCGAAGTCATATCTTTATCAAAGCCAGGGAGAACAGTATCCAAGCCTTCGATGATAGTCACTTTCGTGCCGAATTTGGAGTACATTTGACCCAACTCGGCGCCGATGTAGCCGCCGCCGATTACGATCATGCTCTTCGGTACTTCAGGCAGATTCAACGCTTCTGTCGAGGACAGAATACGGCCGCCGAACGGGAACGGCTTCAACTCGATTGGACGGGAGCCGGTAGCGATGATGCAGTTTTTGAAACGGTAACGCGGAGATTCATGATCATTGAACACACGCGCTTCGTTCTGGCTAATGAACATGCACTCGCCGTTGAAGATTTCCACTTTGTTGCCTTTGAGCAGCGCGCTTACACCGCCGGTCATTTTCTTAACAACACTTTCCTTGAACTCCTGTGTTTTGGTGAAGTCCACTTTAACGTCACCCACCGACACGCCGAAGAAATCGGCGTGCAGTGCGTTTTCGTACTGATGGGCTGCGGAGATCAGGGCCTTGGACGGAATACAGCCGCGGTTCAAGCACACGCCGCCGAGTTCCGATTTATCCACGATCAACACTTTTTGACCCAGTTGCGCAGCGCGGATGGCGGCTACATAACCGCCTGGACCCGCACCGATGACCAATGTATCAATATCCAGAGAAGCGTCTCCTACTACCATTGATTACACCTCCATAACAAGCAGCTCAGGGTTGGCGAGCAGCTGTTTGATATAATTCATGAAGTTTTGGGCTGTTGCACCATCGATAATACGGTGGTCGAAGCTCAGAGACAGTGCCATAACAGGAGCTGCCACAATTTCACCGTTTCTCACGACAGGTTTTTCACTGATGCGGCCCGTTCCGAGGATGGCCACTTCAGGGAAGTTGATGATTGGTGTAAAGAACATACCGCCTGCAGAACCGATGTTGGTGATGGAAATGGTGCTGCCTCTCATTTCGGCAGGAGTCAGCTTACCTTCACGGCCGCGGGAAGCGAGATCGCGGATGGAATCTGCAATCATCCAGATGCTCTTGCGGTCTGCATCTTTAATGACCGGCACGATAAGACCGTTATCCGTATCTGTCGCAATACCGATGTTGTAGTATTTTTTGTACACAATTTCATTCGCTTCTTCGTCGATCATGGCATTCAGAGCCGGGAATTGACGGCTAGCGGCAACGAGCGCCTTCACGATGAATGGCAGGTACGTTACTTTTACGCCTTTCTTCTCGGCGATTGGCTTCATGCGGGTACGGAATGCCACCAGCTCAGTTACGTCCACCTCGTCCATAATCGTAACGTGTGGCGCGGTATAAGCCGACTTAACCATTGCATTGGCGATAGCTTTGCGGATGCCTTTGAATGGCACACGCTCTTCTTCAAGCCGCTGGTCCGCTGTTGCAGGCGCCGCCGCTTTCTGAGCTGCAGGTTTCGTTTCCGCAGGCACTGCTGTTTGTGCTGCAGGAGATGCCGCAGGTGCCGGGGCCGCTTGACCGCCGCCGTTTTTGAAGGCCTGAACATCTTCTTTGGTTACTTTGCCGTTTTTGCCGGTTCCGTTTACCAGGGAAATATCCACGCCTTGCTCACGGGCAAATTTACGAACACTAGGTGTAGCAAGCACTTCTTTGTTGGAAGCTGCCGCAGGTGCAGGAGCTGCATTGACTGCTACAGGCGTTTCAGCAGCGGCTGTAGCAGACGCGCCGCCTTCCTGTTCAGGAAGCTCACCCTCTGCGTCGATGATTGCTACAACTTGGCCTACATGGAATACATCGCCGTCCTTCGCGAACACTTCAGCGACGGTTCCGTTTACAGGGCAAGGAACTTCCACAACAGCCTTGTCGTTCTGTACTTCCATAATGATGTCGTCGTCTGTCACTTTATCCCCTGGCTTGATGTGCATTTTGATGATTTCACCCTCATGCAGACCTTCGCCCAATTCAGGGAACTTGTATTCAAACTTGGAGCTTCCGGAAGCAGCCGGATTTGCTGTTGCAGGTGAAGAAGCCGTGTTAGCTCCGCCTTGAGCGGCATCCTTTTCCTGTACTGCGTGGCTGCCTGCGGTTGCTTCTTCCTGTTCAGGCACATCGCCTTCCGCATCGATGATCGCTACTACCTGACCAACGTTGAATACGTCGCCGTCCTTCGCGAACACTTCTTTCACTGTACCGTTTACCGGACAAGGTACTTCTACGACAGCTTTGTCATTTTGCACTTCCATAATGATGTCGTCGTCTGTCACCTTATCGCCGGGCTTGATATGCATCTTGATGATTTCGCCTTCGTGCAGGCCTTCACCAAGCTCCGGAAATTTGTATTCAAAATTTGCCACGTTCAAAACCTCCCAATTTAATCAGGGTTCAGCCCTTTCCTGCTCTCGTTGCCGAATGACCGGAACCCTCTACTGTGAGCTCTAATTAAAATTCCAGCACTTTGTTGACCCCGTCAATGATGCGGGCTGGGGTTGGAAGCCATGTATCCTCAATTTGCGCGAAAGGATAAATCGTGTCTGGCGGTGCAATACGCAGCACAGGAGCTTCGAGATGAAGAATGGCTTTTTCATTGATTTGGGCAACAACCTCGGCGCCTACACCGGAACTCTTCTGAGCTTCCTGCACCACAATGGCACGGTTCGTTTTCTTAACCGAAGCTACGATGGTATCGATATCGATCGGGCTGACAGTACGCAGGTCGATGACCTCTACTTTGATGCCCTTCGTTTTTTCAAGTTCTTCAGCGGCTTTGACAGATGTGTGAACCATCATGCCGTAAGTAATAATGGTAACATCGGAGCCTTCGCGAACTACTTTCGCTTTGCCCAGTTCAACCGTGTAATCTCCTTCCGGCACTTCATCGCGGAATGCATGGTAGAGATTCAGGTGCTCCATGAAGAATACAGGATCGTTATCGCGAATCGCTGCGATCATCAGACCTTTGGCATCGTAAGGATTGGATGGAACAACAACCTTGATGCCCGGTGTCTGAGCCAGTAGACCTTCCAGCGCGTCTGTATGCAGCTCAGCCGCTTTTACGCCGCCGCCGTAAGGTGTACGAAATACGATCGGGGAATTGTAGCGTCCGCCGGAGCGGTAGCGCATACGTGCCGCTTGAATAGCCATTTGATCCAGCGCTTCAAAAATAAAGCCTACGAACTGAATCTCTGCAACAGGACGAAAGCCCTGGATACCCAGACCAACTGCGAGACCGCCAATCGCGGATTCGGCAAGCGGTGTATCAAACACACGCTCTTCGCCAAATTCCTTCTGCAAACCCTCTGTGGCGCGGAATACGCCGCCTACATTACCTACGTCTTCACCGAAAAGAATGACGTTCGGATCACGCTTCAATTCAACGCGCAGCGCGTCGCGAATCGCTTCTTTCATGTTCATTTGTGCCATTGCTTCATTTCCTCCTTAAACATTAACAGATCACATTCGTACCTTATCCATCATGAACCTGAACCGGTCTCAGGCTTCATACCTATGTTTTATTGAAAATCCGCTTTTTGTTCTTCAAGATGCTTCGGCGTATGCTCGAACATGCTGTCAATCAGGCCTGGAACCGTCATTTTCTCGGTTTTCTCAGCTTTCTTGATCTCTTCGTTGACTTTCGCTTTCGCTTCTTCTTTCACGCGCTCGGTGTCCGCTTCCGTCCACAGTCCTTTTTTCTCAAGGTACTTGGCCAGACGGGCAATCGGATCCTTCTCGCTCCATTGTCCTTCTTCTTCTTTCGTACGATATTTGCTGGCATCGTCAGAAAGGGAATGTGGACGGAAACGGTAAGTGACCGCTTCGATCAGTGTAGCGCCTTCGCCGTTGCGTCCACGTTCAGCAGCTTCCTGAACCGCTTTGATAACAGCAAGCACATCCATGCCGTCAATTTTCACGCCTTTAATACCAGCTGCAACCGCTTTATGAGCGATGGACAGGGCGGCTGTCTGTTTGGAAAATGGCGTAGTAATGGCGTAACCGTTATTTTGCACAAAGAAAATAACCGGAAGCTTGTAAACCCCAGCATAGTTCAGACCTTCGTAGAAATCGCCTTCGGAGGAACCGCCGTCACCTGTGTAAGTAATGACCACTTGTTTTTGCTTCTTGAGCTTGAAGCCCATCGCAATACCCATCGCATGCAAAATTTGTGCCCCGATAATAATTTGCGGCATCAATACGTTAACACCTTCAGGAATTTGGCCGCCATGCTGATGGCCGCGGGAGTACAGGAATGCTTGATACAGCGGCAGACCATGCCATACGATTTGTGGCATATCACGGTAGCCTGGTGCGATAAAGTCCTCTTTCTCCAAAGCAAACTCACTGCCGACCATCGTTGCTTCCTGACCGGATACCGGAGCATAGAAACCAAGGCGGCCCTGACGTCCAAGGTTAACGGCACGGTCGTCCCAGGTGCGGGTAAATACCATGCGGTACATAATTTCTTTCAATTGATCGTCGGTAAGCTCAGGCAGCATATTCTCATTAATAATTTCACCTTCCGGGGAAAGCACGGAAAGAGCTTCCACTTCCTCCGTGTACACTTCGTAAGGAACCTTGCTCATTTTCTTCACCTCAACAAAAAATTTGAATATCAAGTTCCGCTGTTATAGAATTATTATACACCTGTTCTACCTCTTGAGTCAAAGATATCCGCCATTTTTATTTGTTTTGTGCAAATCGTGTATGTATAACAGGGTTTATAATTCACTATAACAGCATAGTACATCTTTTAAAATTTAACCAGTCTTTGCAACCACGGTTATCTTAACTTATTGTGATCATGAATGCAAAAAATTACCCGCGAAAGGTGACGAAGCATGACGGATTCCCGCTATCTGAAAAGAACGATTCTCAAAGACGAAATTCAGAGCCGTTTTTTGAACGCAAAACGCAATCTCCGGATCTACCTGCCACCTGGCTATAACGAAATTTTGAGTTATCCTGTCGTTTACTGCCAGGACGGCGAAGAGTTTTTCAACTTCGGGCGCATCGCCACCCATGCCAACCAGCTCATTCTCGATGAGGGAGTCGAGCCATTCATCATTGTAGGTGTAGAGGTCGATACTTCCATCCGTACACAGGAGTACGCCCCCTTTGGCAGCTTGTTTGAGGCCTATACCTCCTGCTTTGCCAAGGAAATCGTCCCTTATATTGAAGGCAAGTATCCTGTCAGACAAGAAGCCTCGGAACGAGTGCTGGCCGGGGATTCCCTTGGCGGCAGCGTCTCGCTGCATCTGGCCCTGATGTACCCCGAGCTGTTCACAAGGGTCATCAGCCTGTCCGGTGCCTACTACGAGAAATCACGCGAGCTTATCGGCCGTGAACAGGACCTGTCCTGTCTGGAGGTCTGGATGACGGTCGGCCTGCAGGAAACGGAGTTTCAAAGTGATACCGGAACCTATAACTTTGTTGAAATTAACCGCAAGACAGCAGACCTGCTCAGAGAACGTGGAGCCACGGTTTCCTATCGTGAGAAGGATGGCAAGCATATCTGGGGCTTTTGGCAAAAAGAGCTGCCTGATGCGCTGAGCTATTTTCTCGGGCTGGCTTAAGAAAAACGTCCCCACCCACCAATACCCGCTGCACAGCCTGCCTTAACGCCAAATTTTACAGACATAAATTAAAAAAAATTCGGCAGCCCCCCTGTCCCGGCCTACTGGCCGGGATTTTGCTTTCTCCGGCGTTCAGCCTGTGGTTGCGCTTTCATCCAAACAACAGAAAAAACGGCACTGCTGCCGTTTATCCTTTTCGTCATCATACGACCATATTATAGCTTTTCGCTTACAATCTTGTCCAGAAGGACCTCGCACCCCAGATCAATTAATCTGTAGGTTTCTTCGAAGTTGCCTGTAAAATACGGATCAGGAACCTCGCGGAGCGGCTCATCGGGAAGCAAATCCATCAATTTCAGGATTTCCACATCCTTGCCTCCCTGAAGCCTGCGCAGATTTTGCTCATTGGAGTCGTCCATGCATACGATATAATCAAATTGTTCAAAATCCTGCGCCTGCATCTGCCGGGCAATCAACCCTTCGCTGCTAATCCCGTGCAGCTTGAGCTGCCCTAGCGTTCCTTCATGCGGCGGCTTGCCGATATGCCAGTTGCCCGTCCCGGCCGAATCGGTTGCAATGGCACCCTGCAGCCCCCGCAGCGCCGCCTTATGTCTTAACACAGCCTCTGCCATGGGCGATCGGCAAATATTGCCCAGACATACAAATAATACTCGAATCATGATCCTTATCCTTTCTGAACCCGCCAGTCAACCGCTCCCGGATCTGCCTGCGACGGACGGCGCAGCGATCGCCGCGGGAGTTTCCATTTATAATACACGGAAAGCATACGAAATACTACGACACTTATAAAAAGCACGATCAGCTCTGCCGGGCGGGTCGTGAGTCCGGCACCCACCGCAAGTCCGGCCAGCATGGCCCATACGGCATAAATCTCGTCCCTCAGCACAAGCGGCTTGCGACCAGCCAGCAGGTCACGGATCATACCGCCGCCCGTGCCTGTCAAGAAGGCGGCGACCACGGCGGCAATGACAGGATGGTTCATCTGTGTAGCATACAGCGCCCCCTGAATTGCAAATGCAGCCAGACCAACCGCATCGAACAGCGCTTCTGTCCGTTTCCAATGCTTGATCCATTCATATGGCAGCATAAATGCAATGATTATGGAAATAACGGCCAGCGTAATTAGCATCCCCTGACTCCAGAGCGTAGTCACCGGAACACCGATGAGAATGTTGCGGATCACTCCTCCCCCGAATGCCGTCACCAGCCCAAGTACGAGCACTCCCACAATATCGTATTCTTCCTCCATCGCCACGATAGCCCCGGACATGGCGAAGGCAATCGTCCCGACAATGCTGAACCAATCAAAGATGTGTAATTCCAACAGCTTGTTTCTCTCCCTTTCTCCTCTGACTGCCTGCTTTCTTGAAATCCCTTACTTCCCCTGTCAACTTTTCACCTCCTCATTGTAGCGAAACCGGAGGAAATTGTGCAAGCGATAATTATCCAGGTTATACTTATACATAGTGTATTTTTTAGAGGAGATGTAGCGGATGAGCATCAGAAGAGCAATCATATTTTCCGGCGGAGTCCTGTCCCCGGACGACTGGTCCGAGATCAGGGACGGAGACCTGATTATTGGGGCGGATCGCGGGGCGTTATATCTGGTGGAACACGGAATCCGCCCCGATATCGCCGTGGGCGATTTCGATTCCGTGCTGCCGGAGCAGCGAGACAAGGTTGAGGCATGCAGCAAACGTCTGCTCAGCTGTGACCCGATTCACAAGGATCTTACCGACACCGAGCTTGCGCTTGAGCTGGCGATTGAGGAGCAGATCGGCGAGGTGCTGCTGCTCGGCGCTACCGGCACCAGAATGGATCATACACTCGCCAATTTGCAAATGATGCTGCGCGCCATGCAGCATCATATCCACTGTATCATCCAGGATGCACACAACCGGATTATGCTGACAGGCACGGAAGCCGTTGTAGAGGACAGGGGATATACCTACACCTCTCTGCTGCCCATGACGAATGAAGTAACCGGCATCAATCTTGAAGGATTTATGTACCCGCTGGTAAATGCAACCCTTAAAATGGGACAATCCCGGGGCGTTAGCAACCGTCTGACCGCTGCT
Source organism: Paenibacillus medicaginis (assembly GCF_042138635.1). Taxonomy (NCBI): domain Bacteria; kingdom Bacillati; phylum Bacillota; class Bacilli; order Caryophanales; family Paenibacillaceae; genus Paenibacillus; species Paenibacillus medicaginis. The sequence goes on from NZ_JBHIRY010000001.1 coordinate 102,366, forward strand.
GCCGGCAAAGTTTCGATCGAGAGCGGCATATTGCTCATCATCCAAAGCAAGGATTGATTACATTTTTGTAATCTTCTTTTAACATTTGTAAAAGAGTAAAAAAAGCTAAAACCGTTGATAATTCAACGGTTTTAGCTTTTTTTACTTGCCGGTTTCCGCAACATTCCAGCCTTTTACAGCAATTTTAACCGTTTTTTAATAATCGGGTTCAAGGCCATGGCGCACAAGGGATAAGCCTGGTTCACCTAAATTCTGGGAAGTAACAAAACTGTTATACTCAGTCCTGCAAGAGGGCAAGCATTCCTTTCGAATGACTAATACTTTTGGAGGTACAACTACATCATGAAGTTCAACAACTTGTTTAAGAAAGTCATCTCTGTCGGGCTCGCCGCTTCTATCGGCTTTGGGGCAATCGCAACTATAGAAGCTCCATCCGCGCATGCGGCTACCGCCACATCGACTAAAGGTCAACAAATTGTTAATTTTGGCAAAAAGTACATAGGAACTCCTTATGATTTCGGAGCTAATACCAGCACGACGAGAAGATTTGACTGCTCGTCCTTCACGAAGTACATCTTTGACAAATATGGAGTGAATCTTCCCCGCACTTCCGAGGATCAAGCGAGGAAAGGCAAATATGTTTCCAAATCCAATATTAAGGTCGGGGATCTGCTGTTCTTTTCCAGCGGCAGCCGCGCTAACGGTAGAAATGTAACGCATGTCGGTGTATATGCAGGAAACGGCAAAATTCTGCACACCTACGGTTCTCCAGGCGTAACCATCTCCAATTTGAATTCAGGCACCTGGAAGAAAACCTATCTGTTTGCACGCCGTGTACTGTAATGGATTGATATCATCATAAGTGAAACAAACCGGGCCACTGTGCTCCGGTTTGTTTTTCGTTATAGGGAATATTACGTTGCCTGGCCGGAAGCATCCATCCGCGGCTCCTGAAGCTGGTAACCCACACCGCGCACCGTCCGGATGAGCTTGTATTTTTGACCATAGTCAATTTTGAGCCGAAGATGCCGTATATACACATCGACTACATTAGTATCCGCTATAAATTCATGCCTCCAAACATGCTTTAAAATTTGCTGTCTGCTGCAGGCCTGATTTACGTGCAGTGCAAGATACCACAGGAGGTCGAACTCCTTCGCTGTCAGCCCGATTTGCTCTTCTTCCCGCTGAACTATCCTCACTTCCCTGTCAATCGTCAGGTCCGCCACCTTGATCCGGCTATTCATTTGAACGGCACCGCGGAAAATAAGCAGCAAATTTTTGATACGGGCTAGCAGCACCTTTTCCGGCACTTCTGCAGCTACAACGTCATGAGCCCCCCGGTCGAAGCATTCAACCATCTTATCGGCATCCTCGGAATCTGTAATCATGACGACCGGAATTCGCCTCTTTTCACCATGGATGCCGAGCAGCAGCCGGTCCGCCTCCACAGAAGGAAGCTCCGCATCGAGCAGCAGCAGTCCGAATTCCAGATTTTCCACACGATCAGCAGCTTCCTGCGCGCTGTGCAGATGGATTACATCATACCCCGCTTTCCGCAAACCTTCCCCCATATGTTCCCGGCCATCTTCGCCGACGAGCAATATACATTCTTCCATGTGACACCTGATTTCTGCCGCCTTGCTAAAGCAGCCTGGTGATATCCCTGATCCTATTCATAGTTTGGGGAATCCGCAAGAAATACATGTATCAGGACAAAGAGGGAATTAAAGTATTTTATCCGAAATAACGATGATATAACACACGGGCTTCCGCTATATCACTCGTGCCGTGAATCAGCGTGCGGCCATCTTCAAAAATGACCATTCGCTGTTTGCCGGCAGCAAAGGACACCAGAAAAGGATTACTCTCCACCAGACCATCCCCGGTGGCGGCAAGACGGGCGGCTGTCGCTTTCAGATCGAGCTTGGTGCGACGGGCAGGTCGGATCTGCACCGTGTCCCTGCCGCACAGCACATCCGCCTTTTGCCGATTAGCGGCCAGCAGATACGGGTACACCCTGTTCTTTCCGCAGGAAGGACAATCCTCCTTTTTGGCGCCGGTCACGGAGATTGATACGGTTTCATTACGCCACACATCAAAGGACAACAGCTTGCCCCGCAGTGCCTCCTTATGGCCGCTTAACAGCTTGAAGGCTTCCGCCGTCTGATGGGCGGTCACCATCTGCACAGCCTGGGGAAGAATGCCGGCCGTGTCGCAGGTATCTCCTCCACCCGGAATCGTGCCCAGCAGACAGTTCAGGCACGGCGTTTCTCCGGGAATAATGGTGAAGGTAATCCCGTAGCTGCCCACACAGCCGCCGTATATCCACGGCATGCCGAGCTTTTGCGCCACATCGTTAATGATCAGTCTTGTGTCAAAATTATCGGTTGCATCCAGGATAATATCCACATCTGCAGCCAGCTCTTCCAACGCTTCACCATCAATATCAAGCACATAGGCATGGATGAGGCATTCGGAATTAATCTCTTCCAGACGGCGCTTGGCCGCGATCGCTTTGGGTGTTCGCTGTACCGCATCCGACTCGGCAAAAAGCTGCTGCCGCTGCAGATTGCTCCACTCGACATAATCGCGGTCAGCGATCGTGATCGTGCCGATACCTGAGCGGACGAGCGTTTCGGCTATGCCTGTACCGAGTGCTCCCGCCCCGATAATGAGCGCATGGGAAGCACGCAGCTTGCGCTGCCCCTCCCGGCCGAACGGCGCAAAGCGCTCCTGGCGCGAGTAGCGGTCGGCCGCTGCCTGTGCGGCTCCTTCAGTTGAATCTGTCGGAACCGCTGTCTTGCGTTCATTCATTATGATGTAACCATCCCTTCTGTAGGGCTGCTTGCCGCAGCATAGCGTTTAACGGGAATCATGCCCGCCTTGAACGCTTGCCTGCCCGCTTGTACAGCGAGCTTCATTGCCTCCGCCATAGCGACCGGGTCCCCAGCGCCGGACACCGCCGTATTCAACAGTACCCCGTCCGCACCCAGTTCCATCGCGTGCGCTGCATCGGCAGGTGAACGGATGCCGGCGTCTACAATGACAGGAATCGAAGCCTGTTCTATAATGAGCTCCAAAGTGTAAGGATTGAGGATGCCCCGGCCCGAACCGATAGGGGATGCCCCCGGCATGACGGCGTGAACACCGAGCTGCTCCAGTCTTTTGGCCAGGATGACATCGTCGGAAATGTAAGGCAGCACAATGAAGCCTTCGGCAAGCAGCATTTCACAGGCTTTTAAAGTCTCAAACGGATCGGGAAGCAGCGTTCTGTCATCCCCGATCACTTCAACCTTTATCATATCACATAAACCGGACGCCTTGGCCAGTTGGGCGATGCGGACAGCTTCTTCGGCAGTAGCCGCCCCAGCCGTATTGGGAAGCAGGGTGAAGCTGGACAGATCCAGCCTATCCAGGAAGTTTCCCTGCCCCTTCTCCTCCAGATTCAAGCGGCGGACGGCAAAGGTAAGGATCTGGCTTTCCGATGCCTGAACAGCTTTCATTTGCGTTTCCAGATCCGGAAACTTCCCCGTCCCCAGCAACAGTCTTGATTTAAAGGCTTTATCTCCAATATGCAGCATATTATCCGCCCCCCACAAAATGTACAATTTCAAGATGATCCCCGTTCTTCAAATCGGTTGCGCTGTGAATGTCCTTGGTCAATATGCGCCGGTTCAACTCGACGACAACCGTTTTGACCTGCAGATCCAATGCATTGAGCAACTGGTCCACATTATAAATTTCCATGTCAAAAGTCATTTCCTGGCCGTTAATAACAAGCCTCATCTCTTCCCCCCCTTGACTGCTGGTGCAGGCTGTCTTTTCATTCTTGCTGGTGACAAGGCCGTCAAATTTAATTGCTCCACTGTATGGCCTGCCATCATCTTCGCTATCGCTTCCCCTGTAGCCGCACTCAGTAATATTCCGTTGCGGTGATGTCCACAAGCAGCGTATAAGCCGGCAGCATCAGGTACGGGGCCTATAATGGGAAAGCCATCTTCCGTTTGCGGCCTTAATCCCGACCACGCTCTCAGAAAAGACGACTCCCCAATGTCCGACAGCCAGGCTGAAGCGCGCTCCAGAAGCTGGCGCAGCCCGCCTGCGGATACATCCTCTCCCCATTCATGCGGTCTGCTGGTTGCCCCAATCCACAGCTCCCCCTCCGGCTTTGGCACCAGATACACATCCTCGGCGTAAATGGTATACTCCAGCGTACGTACTGGCATGGTAACGGCTGCGATCTCTCCCTTGACAGGATACATTTCCGTATGGATGCCGAAATGGTTAAGCAGCTTGACCGCTTCAACCCCCCCTGCGATCACAACATTTGGGCAAGCAATATATCCCCTGCTCGTTTTTACACCACGCACCATACCGTCCACAATCCGGATGTCCTCTGCGATTGTATTTGTCAGCAGTTCTGCCCCGTGCTTTTCCGCGCCTGACACCAATGCCTGCACAAGTCGCTGCGGGAGCAACTGCGATTCCCGCTCGCGGAACAAGCCTCCAAGCACCTGCCCTGTCAGGCCGGGAATCCTTCTGGTTATCTCTGCGGCGTCCCACCACTCTGCGGCTGATCCATCATTGTTCCCGGCCATGGCCGACAAGTGCTCAACTTGCTCCGCTGTCCGGACAGGGAGAACGAAGCCTGTGGTGGTATACCCTGTTACCAGTCCTGTCAGGCCTTCAAGCTCCCGCACCAGTTCCCCGAACAGATTACGGCTGTGCAGGGCAAATGCGGCCAACTGAGGGTGGGCAAAAGCCTCACACTCTGCCGCCAGCATTCCGGCTGCCGCTCGTGTGGCCCCTTGTGCAGGAACCGATTTTTCGATCAGAATCGTTTTGAAGCCTCTTTTCGCCAGCTGATAGGCGATGGAACTGCCGATCGCTCCCGCGCCGATCACCGTACAGTCTGCCGAATAGCTCATGTCTGTTCCTCCTCCCATTCTCCTGTTATCATAAGGATACATCTGATCTGTAACACCCTGCTTCAAGTTATGAGCATTCTCCTGTATTCCTTTGCCGCCTCGGCCGGATCATCTGCTTTCCAGATACCTGACATCACAGCGATTCCTGATGCACCTGCCCGCCTGATGCCCCGCACATGCCGGGGCTGGATGCCGCCAAGCGCGATAACCGGAATGGAGACTGCACGACATAGCTCCTCCAGACTGCTCAGCCCCCGCGGTGGCAGCCCGGGCTTGGAGACGGAATCGTAAATATGGCCGTACAACACATAATTGGCCCCCGCCTGCTCCGCAGCCCGCGCTTCCTGCAGCGAGTGTACGGATGCCCCGCAGCGCAGCTTCGGGAACGTCCGCTTCACAAGCTGCAGCGGCAGGCTGTTTGAGGTGAGCTGCACCGTCCCCGCACCGAACAGAAGTGCTGCGTCTACACGGTCATTGACCGCGAGCTTGGACGGCGAGCAGCAGCCGCGCTCCGACACCGTGAACATAAATTCGTACAGCTCCGCCGCGCTCAGATGTTTCTCCCTGATGTGCAGCATGTCGATATCCGGTTCGATCAACCGCAAGATGTCTGCCGTGCGTTCAGCGCTTTGGCAGCCGTCCGTAATAAGATGAAGCTCCATTGCTTTTTGCCTCCATGGACAGTTATTCGGGAAAGCCAAAAAACCGCTTCCCGGTCAGGAAGCGGCTGAATTTACAGGTTCACCGAATTTACATGGAACTGCCTCCCTGCGCATAAGCAAGGTCGCATTTGATTCCCATTCGGCTAATGTCCACTTCCCTACGCTGGTATGATCCAGATCAGGTGCAAAGGGTCCGGAATGCGTTTATTCCGTCTCAGCCGCCAGCCGCGGCTCCCCCAGTGTGATACAGGCCTGTTCAATCGCCTGTATTACTATATATTTTGTTTTCCCTTTTCATGGTAGCACAATCCGTTTCACTTGCCTAGACGTACACTCAGATTTCAGTCCGAAAAGTCCAAAGCTGTGCTTCTCCTGCACATCAGGCTTTGGCCGACCACTCTTCGACATTCCATACTCTCGTTACCCAATCCTTATAAAAATCAGGTTCGTGGGATACAAGCAGCACCGTGCCTTTGTATTCCTTCAGCGCACGCTTCAGTTCATCCTTCGCCACCACATCCAGGTGGTTGGTCGGTTCGTCAAACAGCACCCAGTTGCTCTCACGCATCAGCAGCTTGCAGAGGCGGACCTTGGCCTGCTCTCCACCACTGAGGGCAGACAGCGGACGGGTAATATGATCATTTTTCAGTCCGCAGCGGGCAAGATGGGCACGAACCTCATGCTGGTTCAAATGCGGGTACTCGTTCCACACATCGTCAAGCGGTGTGATCCGCTCAGGACGCACCTCCTGCTCGAAATAAGCGGGATAAAGAAAGTCTCCGGTATAGATTTTTCCACTCAGCGGAGAGATTTTTCCGAGAATCGTTTTGAGCAGCGTAGATTTGCCGACACCGTTATAACCGACGATGGCGATCTTCTCGCCCCGTTCAATCGTAATGGACATTTTCGGCAGCAGGGGATGGCTGTAGCCAATCTCAAAGTCAATGCCTTCAAAGACCGTTTTGCCGCTGGCCCGCGCTTCCTTGAACTGGAACGTCGGTTTGGCCGCTTCTTCCGGCTTGTCGATCCGATCAATCTTATCAAGCTGCTTCTCACGGCTCTTGGCCCGTCCGGAAGTGGAGGCACGCGCCTTGTTGCGCTGGATGAAGTCCTCCTGCTTCTTGATATACTCCTGCTGCTTTTCATAAGCATCGATATGCTGTGTCTTCTGAATGTCAGCCATTTCAAGGAACTTCTCATAGTTGGCCGTATAGCGGTTCAGCTTGCCAAACTCCAGATGATAAATGACGTTGACGACCTGATTCATGAACTCAGTATCATGGGAAATCAGCATAAAGGCATACGGGTAGTCCTTCAAATAACGTGTAAGCCATTCGATATGCTCAACGTCCAGGTAGTTCGTCGGCTCGTCCAGCAGCAGCACATTCGGTTTCTCCAGCAACAGTTTGGCCAGCAGCACCTTCGTGCGCTGCCCCCCGCTTAAAGAGGCTACATCGCGGTCCAGTCCGATGGCAGCAATTCCAAGCCCGTTGGCCATTTCCTCCACTTTCACATCAATCAGATAAAAATCACCGATCTCCAGTTGCTCCTGGATTTCCCCCATTTGCTCCAGCAGCACCTCAAGCTCCTCCGGTGTGGCTTCGGCCATTTTATCCGTAATCGCATTCAGTTCCTGCTCAAGCTCAAGCAAGGGTAGAAATGCATCCTTGAGCACATCCCGCACGGTCTTGCCCGGAGTCAGCTTCGTGTGCTGGTCCAGATAACCGTAACGGACCTTCGGTGTCCACTCGACTTTGCCGTTGTCACGCAACTGCTGGCCTGTCAAAATATTCATCAGCGTCGATTTGCCGACACCGTTGGCCCCTACCAGACCGACGTGCTCTCCCGGCAGCAGGCGGAACGATACATTTCTGAATAATGTTCTGTCCCCGAAATTGTGGGAAACTTCTTCTACTGTTAATAAACTCATTTCCGTTAACTGGCTCCTTATTTTTCATTAAACTTCAATATGACTTCAGGTTTGCTTTCAAAGCCTTATTGTAGCATAAGAGGCAGCCTTACCGGAACCGCCCGCCATAACGAAAATGAAATTATACACCTGCACGACACGGACTCACTGTCTCCGGAGGGAAGCAAATAACGGCTTTTTCCGCCTCGGCCCAGGCAGAGCATCCTTGAACAAGGCTTGCAAAACGGTATCCATTTCTTCACATGGCTCAAAGGGGTCCAGATGGAGAGGCAGCGTATACACCTTTCCTGTACCCAGCTCTTTTCCAAGCCTGCGGACTGCTTCGCTCGTTGCCAAAGGAAGGCAGAAGCTCCACTTCTGCTGCGGATACCTGGCCAGAGCACTCGCAAACATCACTGTATCCGGCAACCTCCACTCCGCCCCGGACCCGACAATCAGCGGATAATCGGCCCGCAAAAATTCCTCCAGCCCTTCAGGATTCCCACCGCTGCCCAGATCAAAAACAATAAAATCAAAACCTCCGCTCAAGAGAGGAATGATGTCTTCCGGCGACATTTGACGGCAGTACTGCACCCCCTCAAAAGAAAAGCGCTTCGTCCCCTCCGCTCGTGCGTGCTCGTCCCCCTCCAGCAGCGTCTGTATCCTGGAAAAGGACTGTGATCGTCCATTCAATTCGGCTACAGCCACCCTGCCGCCCTGCCGTGAAAGATAGTGGCTGATGGCAATGGCCGTATGTGTAACCCCGCAGCCTGGGGATACCCCGAGCAGCGCAATCACCCGGGTGCCGGAATATTTCGCCTCCACTACTGGTACCGGCCTGTCAGCGGACGGCACGGACAACAGCCTTAACTCATGCATAACCTCCCTGGCGGTCTGGTATCTTTCCCCTGGATCGATCTTTAGCAGCCTGCGAATCACTCTGGCCAAATCACGCGGCAGCCCTGAGCGGATGACCTCCTCTACGCCAGGTGTCCATTCGCTTTGTCTTCCGTCTGTACATAAATACAGCATAAGCGCACCAAGACCATACAGATCGGAGCGCGCATCGGTTTGTCCTCCTCCATACTGCTCGGGTGCCGCAAAACCGACCGTCCCCAGCTTGACCGTGTCCTGGCTGCTGCCAGTACTGTAATTCCGCGCTGTACCAAAGTCGATTAGTTTCAGCTCAAGTCCCGCAGTGACCATAATGTTGGACGGCTTCAAATCGCGGTAGATGATGGACGGATTGTGGCTGTGCAGATAATCGAGCACATCAAGCAGTTGCAAGGCAAACGATACAATTTGTCCGCCCTCCACGATCCCGTCGTTGTTCTGCATATAAGCTTCAAGCGTCATGCCTCCGATATAATCCATGACAAGATATACGTTGCCTTCGTTGCTGAAATCGAAAAAATCAACGATCCGCGGCAGCCGCGGATGATTCAGCGCGCTCAGCAGTTCCGCTTCCGCTCTCCACGCCCCCATCAGCTCCCTGTCGGCGACCGTCTCCTTAACTGCCCATATTTTGCCCGTCAGCTTCAGGTCCTCTGCCATATAAACCCGGCTCATGCCACCTCTACCGATCAGCCGGCATATGCGGTATCTTCCGCCCAATACATAACCGGGCTCATGCTGCCGCTGTTGCTTCATCCCTGCTCTTCCCTCCTTGAAAAGCAAAAAAGGAAAGCCATCACCGTAAATGACCTCAACACAAGAGATCTCTTTACAGGATGCTTTCCCTGCTTATCAAACACTATGACTTACACAATTTGGATTAATTATAGTGTATTCTGAGCATTTCTGCAATGCTATTTTTAAGCATATTTAATCATATAAAGTGTTATTTCATCCCGGTTATGGAACAGCTGCTTGGCCTGCTGCACCTGCATTCCCGCCTGCTCGAAGGAGGAGATGACATCCTGAATGAGCGCGAGCGGCTTTTTGTGCATCAGCTTCACCGTCACGATGGCCGTCCCCCCGCTCGCGAGGCTGTATAACAGTCCCGTAACGAGCTTCGCCATCTGCTTCGGGCTCCAGCTCATATCACATACCAGCACATCAAACTCGCTGTCCCGAAACTTGACCTCCCCCGCATTTTTACGGAGAAACGTGAGACGTGGGGATTGCAGAACGGACGGGTCCATGCGCGCCGGGTCCACTGCCGTAACCTCTAACCCCCGTTCCAGCAGGAACGAAGTCCAGCCTCCCGGAGCCGCTCCGATGTCCAGAGCTTTCCTGAATGCCGTAAAATCGATCCCAAAGGCCGCTTCCGCCTCCAGCAGCTTGAATTTGGCGCGTGACACCTGGCCCTCTTCCTTCTGGAAGCGCACAGCCCCTCCATTCCAGTCGGACAGATTGTCATCAGGTCTGGAAATGCCTGCATACCAGAATTGTTGGCCGGCAAAAACGGACAGGACGTAATCCGCTCCACGCACGGCAAAATCGAGCGGCGCTTCCGCCAGCTTGTCCGTGATGGCCTGCTTCAGCGCTCCCGTGCTGTCCTCCCAGTGGCTGTCCGTGCTTTTGCGGACCTGCACAGACAGAATCTGCCCTTGCAGCTCGATCCGGTTCATGACGAAGGCCGCCAACCGGGTCAGCACCGTATCCAGGCTGCCGCCCTCCTCCTGAAACTGGACGGGAAACAGATGGCGCAGAAACATCGGTGCCTGCGCCTGAATTCTCTCGACTACAGTCGCGGTCTCCTCTGAAAGCGTTACGAGCAGTACCTCGCCTGAAATCAGCACGGTCGATTTGACCGAGCCAAACAGCCGCCGCAGCTCTTCCTGGGCATATGGCGCAAAGCCATGATTGGCCGTACATATAAAGCGCGACGTCACGCCGGACTTTTTCTCATTTTTCTGCATATCTTCATCAATTGAATTCAAAATTACGTTAACCTCCAGCGCATACTCTGATTCACGGGCGCTCATCATCCCACTGCAGCTCGACCGGAATCTCATACGTATGCATTATCGTTTCATTACTCAAAACCACTTTTGAGTAATGAGCTCCATTTTAATCATTGGCTTACTTCCCTGATCTGTTCCAGTAAATTTTGCACGGATTCCATCTTGTATATTATTTTCGGCCTGGAGCTCTCGCCATTGAAAAGCAGCAGTGCAGGCACGCTGGATATCCGGTACTCCTGAACCAGATCGGGTATCGTGTTAATGTTGCTTTGCACGATCATATCCTCTGGCAGCATATGGCCGACAATCTCAAGCATCTTTCTGGCTACGGCACAGGTGCCGCACATCGGCGTATACACAAATACAGCAAGCCTGCAGCCTTCCCAAATATCCCTGCGCAGCTCCTGCTGATTGCGCTCCTTCATCGCTGTTCCTTCTTTTCAAGCTGGCTCAGCAGCTCCGGAGGAACCGGATGATTAAACAGCTGCACACCCTTCGGCAGGCTGCCGTACAGCATTTCATACATCTGCCTTCTGCCTGAAAGACTGGACGAGTGAAGGTAGATCTGCTCCGGAAATAATCCCTCTCTGACGATCGCCGCAGCTACCTCCAGCCCTGTCGGCTCACCTGGCCCCAGGTCATAGTCCAGCGAGAGGATTTCAACCTTGTATTCCTGGAGCAGCAGCAGGCACTCCTCCGCATTGCGGGCCAGCGTAAAGCCCTGCGGACAGCGCCGGTAATCATCCATGTATAAATTCATTCTGCATCTCCTTCCAGCTTTATTTCATCTGTTTGCTTCTGCCCATTCCCACACTTTGCGAATATCTGCCCGGTGTGTTCCGTCCGATCCCTGCTCAGTCTCCATAATCAACGGAATATGCTGAAAAGGCCGCTGCCCCAGCAGCCAGCGAAAGCCCAACTCGCCGATATATCCGCTTCCGACTCTGGCGTGACGGTCTTTTCTTTCCCCGCCCGGATAACGTGAATCATTCAGATGAACCGCGCATAGAGCGTCCCAGTATCCAAGCTGTACCCCCTTGTCCAGCAGGCTTTCATCCACGCCCCCATTCCAGAGTCCCGCAGCAAATGCATGGCAGGTATCCAGGCAAAAACCGATTCGTGCAGGAAATTTGCTCAAGCTCCGGATCTGCACCATTTCCTCCAGCGTCGTTCCCATCGAGCCATGATCGCCGGCCTGGTTTTCAAGCAGAATTTTGGCTTTTCCTGTCCAGCGGCCCAATACGGCATCCAGGCAGCCGATAATATTTTTATACCCCTCCAGAGGATCACTGCTGCGCAGATGGCCAAAATGAACCACAATCCCCACGGAGCCGCACGCTTCTGCAATCTCCAGGTCATTCAGCAGCGAAGCCACCATGAGCGCATACGCCGCCTCTCCCCGGGAGGCGCCCGCCGCAGGATTGACCGGGTATGGCGAATGGGCGATGGATATTAAATGATGGTCCGCACAGTAGCCCCTGCAGGCCTCTGCATCGGGGACATCCAGCGTCTTCAAAGCCAGGCTGCGCGGGTTTTTCGGAAAATACTGAAAGGACAGCGCCCCGGCTTCCCTTGCCCGTTGCGCCGCCTTGTAAAAGCCTCTGCGCGTGCTGACATGCGCGCCGAGATACCAATCAGGCTTCATGCTGGCAATCCGGACAGTAAAAGACCTTGCGTCCGGCCTGCTCCAACCTGCGAATCGTTCCCCCACACCGTGGACAGGCCTCGCCTTCACGGTCATACACCTGGCATCTTTCATCAAAGCCGCCCGTCTTGGTATCCCCAGCAAACAGCGGCATCTCCATATAGCCGCCATACATATAAGCCTCCCTAAGCACGGACCGGGCAGCTTCATACAGCTTTCCGACCTGCTCTGCGGACGCAGCAATATTTTGCATTTTCGAGGCCGGTGCAAGCCCTGCCGCGAAGGCGATTTCGTCGGCATAACAATTGCCGATGCCGGCTATGACATGCTGGTTGATCAGGGTGCTTTTCAGCGAGCTGCGTCTTCCTTTCAGCAAAGCGGAAAAGCTTTCCAAGGTCATACGAGGGTCCAGCGGCTCGGGGCCCAGGTCTGCCAAAGCTTCATTGGTCTCCTTGGCATTGAGCAGATGCAGGAATCCCAGTCTGAGCCCGATGAACAGCAGCCTTTGTCCGTCAAATTCTATTTCAACCTGGGTTGAGCGACCGATGGACTCGTCGGGAGCGGCCAGATACATCATGCCTCCCAGCATCAGGTGCAGCAGCAGCCGCTTGCCTGTGTTCAAATGAAAAATCAGATGCTTGCCGCGCCGCTCAATGTACACAATCGAGCTGCCGAGCAATTGTGAGCGAAAGTCCGCCGCCTCCAGATTGATTGATTTTTCCCGATTGACCGTGATTCCGGTCATCGGCTTATCCAGTATGCGTCCGGATAATAGTACCCGGTAATTCTCCATTTCAGGAAGTTCCGGCATGTGTTATCTACCCTTTCTAGGCTGTATATTTTTGTCTCTTGCACAGATCGTCATTTTCCAGGCGACAGACAGTCGCCCCAAAGCTCATTCAGACTACGACATACATAATCAGGCCGGATTCCGGCTGTTTGAATGTGCTGTTCCATATTGGAGGAGGTTGTCACCCCGGTCATCACAAGTGCTGTCCTGCAGCCTGCGGCTGCGCCGGCAGCAATATCCGTAAGCATATTATCCCCGATTACGACAGCTTGCTCCGCCTTGGTGCCCAACCGGTTAAGCGCGTAATCCATCAGGATGCCGGACGGCTTGCCGATGACAACAGGTCTGGTCTGCGAAGCAGCTTCTATGGCCGCCCCGATCGTTCCCGCCCCCGGGATGAGTCCTTCATGCGTTGGAAGCTGAACATCCGGATTGGTTATGATAAAAGCCGCGCCCTGCATAATCCATTGCATAGCGGCGGACAGCTTGGCATATGTAAAATGGCGGTCTATTCCCTGTATCACATAATCCGGCTGCTCCTCAACCAGTTGCAGGCCTGCGCTAACAAGCGCCTGCTGCAGCCCTTCTTCTCCAACACAGTACACCTTGGCTCCAGGACGTTTCCGGGATACATACTGTGCAGCCGCCTGCGCGGAGGTGCAGATTTCTTCTCCCGCTGTCTTGATTCCCATCCCGCTCAGCATATCCGCGATCGCCTCTGGCGTGCGTGAAGAATTGTTCGTCACGAATAGAAAAGGAATTTGCCGATCACGGCATATACGGATAAATTGATCCGCTCCTTCGATCATACGATTGCCATGAACCATCGTTCCGTCAAGATCAATCAGTAGCGCTGTCAAGCTGCCTTCCTCCCTGCCAAAGCCCTAATTCATTTCATTAAATATTCAGGGCATAAGTCATTTACCTGCAATACTTCGGCCTCACCTATCTATCTTAAGGAAATCAGTGCCGTACGTCCAATAATTTCCCTTGTATTTTAGAAGCAAGGTTAATGAGATTGTCAAAAAATTGTTATGTAAACCCTTCTTCAAGCCTGATCTGCGTCGAAAACCATCGACAGCTGTTTTTTTAAGGAAACTTTTTCGCTGTACCTTTGTCAGTTTCTGCGCTTTCCCGGAAAATAATCAGCCACTCCTGAGCAGCTTTTCGAAAATAAAAGGTACCGAAATAGCTCCGGCACCTTTTTCTTGGAGACCATACAAGCTTAGCTTCAGGCTCTGCAAGGCACCTGGAACAACATATGCTCTTCCGCCAGCATGCTGTTTGGAAAGACCGACTTTGCCTCGTCCAGCAGTTCCTGCAGTTGCTCCATATCCTTGTATCTTGAGCTGAAGTGAGTCATGATCAGCCCGCCCGCGGCGGCAGCCTTGGCCGTCTCCGCTGCCTGCAGTGCAGTGCTGTGATGGTATTCATGGGCTGTTTCCGCCAGCTCATGAAGAAATGTAGCTTCATGGATCACCAGGTTCGCCCCTGTGGACAACAGCAACGCATTCTGGCAAGGACGAGTATCCCCCAAAACGGTAACGATGCGGCCCTTCTTCGGAACTCCGAGCACCTCCTGCGGTTGCACCACACGGCCATCCTCCAGTTCAACCGGCTCCCCCCGCTTAAGCTTGCCATACAAGGGGCCAGGGCGGATACCGTATTTCGCCATCGCCTCTGCGTCCAGCTTGCCCGGTTTATCCTTCTCAGTCACCCGGTAGCCATAGCTATCGATCCGGTGCTCCAGCAGTGCGGCCTCCACCATGAACTGCTCATCCTCAAAAATCAGTCCCCCGTTGTGCTCAACAACGTGCAGCTCATAATTGATGCGCGACTGGCTAAGCTCCAGAGACATCTCGATATATTGCTTCAGCCCGGATGGTCCGTATACGGCCAGCGGAGATGTTCCCCCCTGGTACGCCCTGCTGGACAACAATCCGGGCAATCCGAACAGATGGTCACCGTGAAGATGTGTTATGAATATTTTCTCAAGCTTGCTCAGCTTCAGGGGCGATCGCAGAACCTGCTGCTGTGTTCCTTCTCCGCAGTCAAACAGCCACATCGTTCTACGCTCCTCCAGCAGCCGCAGCGCTAGTGAAGTCACATTGCGCTGGAGCGTCGGAACGCCGGCGTTTGTGCCCAAAAAATAAATGTCCATACTTATCCAACCTTCTTCCTGCTGGGCAGCAAAAAACCTCCGAAGCCCGGAGGATTCTGCTGCCAACCTCTTCTGCTCCTATAGGCTGCGCACAAACCGGGAAGAGGCAGCACTCCTCCTGTTATGCCGCAGACCGCCTAGGCTTTATCCACATTAAAATATTGAGCCTGCGGATGGGCGAAGACCATGGCAGATACAGAAGCTTCTGGCTCCATCATGTACCCCTCCGTCAAGGCGACCCCCATATCCTCCGGCTTCATCAGGCGGAAAAGCGGCTCCTGATCCTCAAGATCCGGACAAGCCGGGTAGCCGAATGAGACACGGATCCCCTGATATCTTGCCCCAAGCCGCTGTTTCATCGTCATATCCGGCGGATCCGGGAAGCCCCAGTTGTCCCTCATCATATGATGAATCCGTTCAGCAAGCCCTTCGGCCACCTCAAGGGCAACCGCCTGCAGTGCATGTGAGCGCAAATAATCCCCTTGATCCTTCCAAGCCGTGGACAGCTCACGGATTCCATGGCCGGCTGTAACGACCAGAAAACCGACATAATCCATTGTACCTGAACTTACCGGTTTAAGGAAATCGGCCAGACACAGGTAAGGCTCGACTTGCTGCCGCGGGAAGGAGAAGCGATGCAGCACCTTGCCGACATCAGCAGGATCATAGATCAAAATATCATTGCCCTCCGATTGGGCCGGAAAGAAGCGGTACATCGCATGTGCCTGCATGAGCGAATCCTGTACAGCGCTTTTCAAAATCTCGTCCACCGTCTCCTTCAGACTGACCGCTTTGGGGTCGCCTGCCGCCAGCAGTTGCTCCACATTGCCCTTCAAACCCAGATGGTGTCCAAGCAGCATTTGCATATTCACATACGGCAAAATGTGGCCAATCGGGTAATTGCGGAGCACATGGCGCTCAAGATCAGGCGGAACATAGACAGGAACATCTGTTGAGATATTGGAGCGTTCGACGCGACTCAGTTGGGGCAGAGACTTCGGCTCGGTGGCTGTTTCCGTTTCTTTTTCGTTCTCCGCTTCTTCCACCATCAACCGGCGCGTGTCCGGATTCATTAATTTATTGGCCAGGTCCAGACCGTCCATGGCATCCTTGGCATACAAGACAAGACCGTTGTATTCCGGCCTGATGCGGTTTTTAGTAAATTTGCGGGTTAACGCCGCCCCGCCAACCATGATTGGAGCATCAATGCCCGCCGTCTTCAAATCCTGGGCGGTCACGACCATCTGCTGCGCGGATTTCACCAGCAAGCCGGAGAGACCAATGGCATCCGCCTTTTCCTCTCGGTAAGCTTCAATAATCCGCTCCGGTGGTACTTTTATACCCAGATTAATGATACGGTAACCGTTATTGGAGAGAATGATTTCAACCAGGTTCTTTCCGATATCGTGAACGTCCCCTTTAACGGTGGCAAGAATAATTTTACCTTTTACCGAGGTCTCAGTCTTCTCCATAAATTGCTCCAGATGCGCCACCGAAGTCTTCATCACTTCAGCGCTTTGCAGAACTTCAGCAACAATCAGCTCATTATTGTTAAACAGCCGCCCAACCTCTTCCATGCCGGCCATCAGCGGGCCATTGATGATTTTCAGCGGCGTATATTTCGTTAAAGCCTCATCCAGATCCGGAACAAGTCCCTCTTTGCTGCCTTCCACCACATAAGCAGCCAGCCGTTCTTCAAGCGTCAGATTCGAGATCTGCTGCTTCTTTTCTACCTTTTTGTCCCGGAAAGCCGCCACGAACAGCGCCAGCGTCTCATCATTCGTATTGTAAATGAGGTCCTCCGCCAGCTTTCGCTCATGTGCCGGGATGGAGGCATAACGTTCCAGCTTCTCCGTATTGACGATCGCATAGTCCAGCCCGGCTTTGGTGCATTCATAGAGAAACACGGAATTAAGCACCTCGCGGCCTGCTTCCGGCAAGCCGAAGGATACGTTGCTGATGCCGAGAATCGTGTGCACACCCGGAAGCGCCTCTTTAATGAGACGGATTCCTTCAATGGTCTCCTCGGCCGAGCCGATATACTGCTCATCTCCCGTTCCAACCGGGAACACAAGCGTATCGAAGATCAGGTCTTCAGGGGAGAGACCGTATTTATGCACCAACAGATCGTAAGACCGTTTGGCTACCTCCAGCTTATCCTCCCTTTTAATGGCTTGCCCCTGCTCATCAATCGTTCCGACCACGACAGCCGCTCCATATTTATGAATCAAGGGCACGACCTGTTCAAATTTTTCTTCCCCATCCTCAAGGTTAATGGAATTAATAATCCCTTTCCCTTGTGTGTATTGCAGCGACAAATCAACAACAGACGGGTCTGTCGTATCGATCATTAAAGGAACTTTCACCTTGTTAACAACGAGCTTCAGAAAAGCTTCCATATCGGACGTCTCATCACGGTCAGGGTCCTGGAGGCACACATCCACAATATGTGCTCCGTTCTTCACCTGCGCACGGGCAATCTCCGACGCTTCCTCGTATTTGCCTTCAACGATAAGCCGTTTAAATTTGCGTGAGCCGAGGACATTCGTCCGTTCCCCTACCATATAAGGGCGGTTGTCCTGCTCGATGTAGACCGTTTCAATGCCCGTAATCGCTGGTGGATGCTGCCCGTGCAGAGGCCGTGGCGGGTATTTTTCCATTTCCTCGGCCATGGCCCGGATATGCGCGGGCGTAGTGCCGCAGCAGCCCCCGGCTATATTGAGCCAGCCTTTTTCCGCAAAGCCCCCCATCTTTCTCGCCAGCGACTCCGGAGACTCATGATACTGGCCGTTTTCATCCGGGAGGCCTGCGTTTGGATAACAGCTAACCGCAGACGACGACATGGCCGCCAGAGAGCGGATATGGTCCCTCATGAATTCCGGGCCTGTCGCACAGTTCAATCCGACGGAAATGGGCCGCAGATGCTCCAGTGATATATAGAAAGACTCAATATTTTGACCGGCAAGCGTTGTGCCCATAGGCTCAATCGTACCGGAAATCATCAAAGGCAGTTCGATGCCGCTTTTGGCATATGCCTGCCGGATTCCTATGCTGCCTGCTTTCACATTCAATGTGTCCTGTGACGTTTCAAGCAGCAACAGGTCTACTCCACCCTCGATGAGGGCTATGGCCTGCTCCTCATAGCTATCAACAAGTTCGGCAAAAGTTACACCGCCTGTAACGGACAGCGTTTTCGTTGTTGGTCCCATGGCCCCGACCACAAACCGGGGTTTGGCCGGTGTCTGGAAGGCATCCGCCGCCGCGCGGGCCAGACGGGCTGCAGCGAGATTGATCTCACGGGCTTTATCTGCAATGTCATACTCGGCAAGGACAACCGAAGTAGCGCCGAACGTATTGGTTTCAATCAGATCCGCCCCAGCCTCCAGGTATAACTCATGGATCCGTTGAATGACGTCCGGTCTCGTCAGCACGAGCATTTCATTACAGCCTTCAAGCTCCTCGCCCCCAAAATCCGCCGCAGTCAAATCCTCCTGCTGTATCATCGTGCCCATGGCACCGTCGAGAATAAGTATCCGCTGCTGTATTGCAAGCTGCAAACTTTCTTTCATTGCCCTTGTTCCCCCTCGCAAAACGTTAAATCTTAGTTTAGCAGAAACGCTTCTACTTGAATACACACAACTGTCGAAATATAGAATCTATAGTATTCAACAAAGCTGAACAATTCTATAACCGGAAGAAAAAAATTGCCCTTATAGTGGACAAAAAAATTAACATCGACACGTGACCTGATATTCGTTATAATTCATAATTAATATAATAATTCCAAGTGGAAAAGAGGGATAAAATGGCTGCGATCGTAATCCGCAACACCAATGAACGCATCAGCGACGAAGCTGCTGTACAGGAGTTTCTGGCCAAGCAAGAAGTACTGTACGAGAAATGGGACGCAAGCAAGCTCCCTGACGAGCTTCAAGAGAACTTTACTTTAACAGATGAACAAAAAGCCCGGGTTATCAGCATCTTTGACAGCGAAATCAAAGACCTGGCCGCCCGCCGCGGCTATAAAATCTGGGATGTCATCACATTGTCCGAAGCGACTCCGAACCTTGAAGAGCTACTGGCTAAATTTGAAAATATTCACACCCATACGGAAGACGAAATTCGGGCCATTGTGGGTGGTAAAGGGATTTTTATCATTAAAAGCGCTGACGGCGGCTACTTTAATGTGGAATTGTCGCCTGGCGATGTCATTTCCGTACCGGAAAACACACCGCACTTTTTCACTTTGATGGAAAATCAGAAGATCGTGGCTGTCCGTCTCTTTATCGAAGAAAACGGATGGGTGGCACACAACTATGATGATCCGACTTTCGTTAAAGCTTGAGAAAAACGTCTATCGATGCAAACCACTTATAAACAACTCTGTTGCTGCCCGTCCGGGCGATAACGGGGTTGTTTTGTTAGGTAGCGGGTACGAAAAAAACCGCCCGACGCACCTTTCCCGTCCGGACGGTTTATGATCAAGATATTGAGTTAATTACATTCTCCAACTCCGCAAGATGCCTGATTTCAAAATCCGGCTGTATGTTCTCCATATTGGTCTTGCTGTTCCGGTTCACCCAGACCGCATGAACCCCCGCTGCGAGCGCACCTTTAATGTCCGTCGTCAGCTTGTCGCCAACCATGACCGCCCTCTGCGGTTCAATGCCGAGCAATCCCAGAGCATGTCCAAAAATGGACGGATCCGGCTTGCCTTTGCCAAACGTACCCGAAATGACGATATGGTCAAAATAAGGAATCAGCCGCGGCACTCCGTCCAACTTCTCCTGCTGCAGCGAAGGAGATCCGTTCGTCAGCAGCAATAGCTTATATCTGCCCTTGAGGTCATCAAGCACCTGGAAGGTTTCTTCATATACATATGGCCGAGCTCTCCGTTCAGTCCCGAACTGTTCGGCAAGTCTGCCTGCCAGCCCGTCATCGGATACCCCCACTTGTTCGAGTCCTCTTCTCCAGGATTCCTTGCGGTATACAGGCGCCAACTGTTCCAGCTGCCGGAATTCGGGCTGATCTCCGCCAGCAAAAGTTGCCCACAAGCCTTCAAAAGGATTAATGCCTATCATTTTCGTAAAAGGGAAGGTTTCATAAGATTCATAAAGTAATCTGGCCTCTGCCCTTACCGCATCTTCCAGCTTGACCGGATCCACCCCGGTTGCCCCGGAGGCCGTCTGACATACGGCTGCAAACGCTTCTTCAACACTGCGCTCATCCCACAGCAGTGTATCATCCAGATCAAACATTACCGCTTGAATCGTCATCCTGCTAGTCCCACTCCTTCATTTAATTCACCTGATGGCTGTTAAATCCTGTTCCCCGTGTACGATTATGTCTCGGACCCTTCCGATTGAAACGCGATTTGGTTGGAAGCTGCAAATTTCTCAAGCCGTTCTGCGATGGCACCGGTATCATACCGTCCCAGCGTTTTGTTAAAAATCCAGTTGCCGCCTTTGCCCTGCTTTTCAACGATAACATATCCGGATTGAACCTTGATCCCCTTGATCTGATCCGCTGGCATCGAACGCTCTCTGCCGCCTTTTAACGTATACAGAGCGTTTTTGCCAACCCGCAGGTACGGACGGCGAAGAAAAAATACAACCGCAAGCAGCATATAAAGCCCGAATACAAGCCAATCCATGCCCCTCATGCCTACCTGTGTCCAGAACATGGTCAAGACCAGATACAGGACAGACAGGCCCACCAGCATGATCGGAACTGTCAAATTGCGCCCATGATATGTATCGCCGGTATTGCCTGTGCTGCTGCCGATCGGTTGCCCCCCCTGCTTTCTGCGCTGCTTGTTCACTTTCTCCATGTTTTTGCGAATTTTTCTTTCAAATGAACCGGCCATATGCACATTTCCTTCCTCTAAATAGTGACGGTTATATAGTGACGGCGCATCTGCCCGGGCCGCCGACAAGCGGACCGGTCCGTAACACCGGCTGTATATCGCTATATAATGTAATTAATGCTTCGGTCCTTTGTCTTGGTCCGGCTCGTCATCCACAATTTCGATGGATTCCAGCTGCTGGCGGAAATTTTTGCGGATGTTGCCCAGATAAATTTCGCGAAGCTCGGCTCTTTCCTTTATTTCGGCTTCAGTCAAGCCCTCTCCTTTTGCTTTGCGCGCGAGCTCATTGATGCGCGCTACCAAGCTGTCAATATCCAATTTTTGTCCCCTCCAAATAAGCAAAGATACTATACACTTTGACACGTTAAAAAGAGCTTGTCAAGGTTCCCGCAAGCTCTGGCAACAGTCTTGTTCTCAAAATTCTGGCAGGTGCAGCACATCCCCCGCCCTGATTCCGGAGCTCTTAAGCCCGTTGATCCGAATAATTCCTTCTATAACTTTTCATCAGCAAAAATTTGTTTGCTGACTTTCAGAACTTATGTTTGTACGAACGACAGTTCTATGCTATAATTTTCCCAAACGTTACTTAAATGGGGTTGATGGGATATGTCTAAGATTTCCAGCAGGCAGCAGGCAATTTTGGAATTTATACGTAATGAGGTTCGCTTAAAGGGATACCCTCCCTCAGTAAGAGAGATCGGAGAGGCGGTCGGACTTGCCTCCAGCTCTACTGTCCATGGACATCTGGA
This sequence comes from Paenibacillus medicaginis, assembly GCF_042138635.1. NCBI lineage: Bacteria > Bacillati > Bacillota > Bacilli > Caryophanales > Paenibacillaceae > Paenibacillus > Paenibacillus medicaginis. The sequence continues at coordinate 123,988 of NZ_JBHIRY010000001.1, forward strand.
CAGGCTTGAGAAGAAAGGGCTAATCCGCCGGGATCCCACCAAGCCGCGGGCAATCGAGCTGCTCGGTCAGGAGGATTCGGATCAGACACATATGTTCAGCTACACGGTAACCCGGGTCCCGGTGGTCGGCAAGGTAACCGCAGGCATTCCGATCACGGCCACGGAGAATATTGAGGATTATTTTCCACTGCCTCAGCAATTTGTCGGCGATGACAAGATGTTTATGCTGTCTGTTGTAGGGGACAGTATGATTGAAGCAGGCATCAGCAATGGGGACTTTGTCATTGTAAGACAGCAGCAAACAGCTAATAACGGAGATATTGTTGTGGCGATGACGGAGGAGGATGAAGCGACCGTGAAGACCTTCTACAAAGAGAAAGATCATGTCCGGCTTCAACCCGAGAACCCGAAATATGAACCGCTCCGCTTGACCAAAGTCAGCATACTGGGCAAGGTAGTCGGTTTGTTCAGGGATTTCCACTAAATCAGCTTAGACCGAACACACCCCTGCATTTTGTGCTATTTTGCATAAAACGCAGGGGTGTTCCTGTTTCATCAGAAGTTAATCTGATGAATGATTCTGTTTCTGTGCTCATGCTGATGAATGTCTGCCGTCAGGCAATTGTCCAATCAAGCACGGCTAAATGGCATATGTTATATCAACATATCCGAAAGGAGTTGTCAGAATGACTTATTATCCGGCAGCAGCGCCTATCGTCTGCCCTCCGATTCGAATCATCAATGATCGCTACTATCCAACGGTCGTTCCGGTAGTTCACCCCATTGAAGTGATCAACAAATGCCATCCGGTTCCTATACCGCATCATATGTACCCTGTAATCGTGAAAAACGATCCAAGCTGCTACATCTGCTCTGTAGGCAAAAAAAGAAGAGGCCGCTAAGCAGCCCTCTTCCACATGTGACTATTCACAACCAAAAGCCTTGGAGTGTCCAAGGCTTTTCCGTCCGAACTTCATTTGCACGTTATATTCCCATCGTCCAAATAAATAAAGCCCTCAGCGCTGATGCGCCAAGGACTCTCCCCCTTAGTAAAGAGACAAATACTGATCTCTCTCCCATTGGTGAACTTGAGTGCGGTACATATCCCATTCGATTTCCTTGAGCTCATAGAAGTAAGCAAGAGCATGGTCGCCAAGCGCGTCAGCAATGACTTCGCTGCGCAGCAGCTCGCCAAGCGCCTCTTTCAGATCAGCTGGCAGGCTGGCGATTCCTTCTTCCACCAGTTCCTCTTCTGTCATGACATAAATGTTACGGTCAATTGGAGCAGGCAGTGAAAGCGCGCGTTTGATGCCGTCCAGACCTGCTTTAAGCATAACGGCCAGCGCAAGATAAGGATTCGCGGCAGGGTCCGGATTGCGGACTTCGACGCGAGTACTCAAACCGCGCGAAGCCGGTATACGGATCATCGGACTACGGTTGCTTGCAGACCAGGCCACGTAGGACGGAGCTTCATAACCAGGCACAAGACGTTTGTACGAGTTCACGGTCGGGTTCGTAATCGCCGCCATCGCGCGGGCATGCTTCAAAATACCGGCCATATAATGTCGGGCTGTCCGGCTCAGGCCGAGCTGGTCATTTTCATCATAAAAAGCGTTCTCATCACCTTGGAACAACGATTGGTGGCAGTGCATGCCGGAACCGTTCACACCAAACAGCGGCTTTGGCATGAACGTTGCATGCAGGCCATGCTGTCTGGCGATCGTTTTCACTACGAGCTTGAACGTTTGAATCTGGTCGGCCGCTTTAATCGCATCGGCATATTTGAAGTCAATCTCATGCTGTCCCGGCGCCACCTCGTGGTGAGAGGCTTCGATCTCAAAGCCCATCTCCTCCAAGGTCAGTACGATTTCACGTCGGCAGTTTTCACCCAGGTCTGTAGGGGCAAGATCAAAGTAGCCGCCTCTATCATTCAGCTCTTCGGTCGGATTGCCTTTTTCATCGGTTTTGAACAGGAAAAATTCCGGCTCAGGTCCCACGTTCATGGACGAAAAGCCCATTTGTTCCGCTTCCTTCAGCACTCTCTTCAGAATGCCACGCGGGTCGCCAGCGAAAGGAGTACCGTCAGGCATGTAAACGTCACAAATCAAACGCGCCACGCGATCCTGGGTAACCCAAGGGAAAATGACCCAGGTATCCAGATCAGGGTATAGATACATATCGGATTCCTCGATTCGCACATAACCTTCGATCGAAGAGCCGTCAAACATCATTTTGTTATCCAGTGCTTTCACAAGCTGGCTCACCGGAATTTCCACGTTCTTGATCGTGCCGAGCAAATCCGTGAACTGCAGGCGGATAAAGCGCACATTCTCTTCCTGCGCAATGCGGAGAATGTCTTCTTTTGTATAACTCAATGTAACCTCTCCTTTTTATCTGTTATCTAAATGTCTCACTTATTATTAAAAAAACGCGAAAGCTCCCCTTGAATGAGCGATACCTGTCCCGGGCGTTTGCCTGCCACCAGCTGCTGTTTCAACAAACGGTGCAGCTGCGTATCGGACAGCTCACGGCGTTTGACTTCCGTATCGGGCGTAATGACCGTCGCTTCTTCGGATTCCTTGCTGACAGGGTTCATCACCTGCTTGATTCCTGCTATATTTACACCTTTTTCAATTAAAGCCTTTATTTCAAGCAGCCGTTCCACATCATTAAAGGAGAACAACCGCTGGTTGCCTGAGGTCCGCGCCGGAACAATCAGACTGTGCTGTTCATAATAACGAATCTGCCTGGCAGACAAATCAGTAAGCTTCATCACGATACCTATCGGGAATAAGGCCATATTTCTGCGAATTTCGTCACCCATCGTTCATCAACCTTCCAGTGATCTATTCTACTCACTCCATTGTACATTTTCCTGATGTAAAATGTCAACGGCGTGTTAGGTAAACTCACAGTAAATTACGATCCTTCATCGTTTGCAGTGCTTTCAATACGCCAAATTTGACGTGAGAATACGTTAATCCGCCCTGCATATAGCCGATATACGGCTCCCGGATGGGCGCGTCTGCGGACAATTCAAGACTGCCTCCCTGGATAAAAGTACCTGCGGCCATAATGACAGGATGCTCGTACCCGGGCATATCCCACGGTTCTGGCACCACATGGCTGTCAACCGCAGCAGCCTTTTGAATTCCCTGTACAAACGCAATCAGATGCTCAGGCCCCGCAAAGGACACGGCTTGAATCAGATCGGTCCGGTGCTCGTCCCAGGCCGGCTTGCTTGTAAATCCGATAGCTTCAAATACGGCGGCAGCAAAAATACTCCCCTTCACCGCCTGTCCCACGAGTGTCGGAGCCAGAAACAAGCCTTGATAGATGCTGCGCGTCGTCCCCAGCATTGCGCCAACCTCAGCGCCGATTCCCGGCGCCGTGAGACGGTATGCAGCCAAATCGACATACCTTTTGCGTCCGCATATGTAACCGCCGGTTTCGGCAATGCCTCCACCCGGATTTTTGATTAAGGAGCCTGCAATCAAATCCGCACCAACCTCCGTAGGCTCCAGCTCTTCCGTAAACTCCCCGTAACAGTTGTCTACGAAGACGATCAGGTCACTGCGGATCGCTTTGATCCGCCGCACCATTTCCCCAATATCAGCAACGGAGAACGAGGACCGCCAGTCGTAGCCGCGGGAACGCTGGATACCGATGACCTTGGTTGCCACCGTAATAGAGGACTCGACCTGCTCCCAATCGACTTGTCCATCCGCCGTCAACGACGTCTCACGGTAGCCCACACCAAAATCCTGGAGCGAGCCTGTTCCGTCCCCCGGCTGCCCAATCACCTTATGCAGCGTATCATACGGTCGCCCTGTAATATACAGCAGTTCATCTCCCGGACGCAGCACGCCGAACAGCGCCGTTGCGATCGTATGCGTGCCTGACGCAAAATGCGGGCGGACCAGCGCCGCTTCCGCGCCGAATACCAAGGCGTACACTTCATCCAGTACTTCTCTGCCGCGGTCGTTATAAGCATATCCGGTAGAGCCGGCAAAATGAAAATCACTCACCTGGCGGCTCTGGAACGCCTCAATGACCTTCCATTGATTGTGGTCTACAATCCGGTCAACGAGCTGCAGCCTGTCTTTAATCTTCGCTTCCGCTTCTTCCCTGATGTGTTCAATTTCCTCTGAAAATAAGGCCATTGCTTCTCTTGTCTCCTCTTCAAGCCTATCAAAAAGCTCCTCTTAAAGTAACCTGGACACGCCACGCAATGTTAACCCTCTGTAAAGTTTTCCAGTGCATGGCCGTATTTTTCGAACTCCCCTGTTTGGATGCGCACCTCATACAGCACATCATTGCCGTCGTATTCGGTGGCGATCACATCACCGATCCGGTACAGGACAGAGGTCAGGTCGCCGCGCTCCGCCGGAATCCGGAAGCGTCTCGTCTCACCGGTTACGGCGTTCTGCACCGCCTCCCTGATCCGGAGCAGATCCCCTTCATCAAAGGCGCTGATTTTCAGGTAGCCCTCACCGGAAGGCAGCATTTGCAGCTGCTCCGGCGTGCAGGCATCCTTTTTGTTGAACAGGACCAATTGCCGCTTATCGGCAGCGCCAAGCTCCTCCAGAATATTTTGCACCACCTTCATATGATCCTCACGCATATCCGAGGAGGCGTCCACCACATGCAGCACGAGGTCCGCCTCGTTCACTTCTTCGAGTGTCGCCCGAAATGCGGCGACCAGATCATGGGGCAGATTCTGGATAAAACCGACCGTATCGGTCACAACAACCTCTTTGCCGCTTGGCAGCTCCATCGTCCGTGACGTTGGATCAAGCGTCGCAAACAGCTGATTTTCAATGTATACGTCCGCCGCCGTTAGCGATTTCAGCAGTGTGGATTTGCCTGCATTGGTATAGCCGATCAGGGCCACCTGTACAATCCCGCTCTTCTGCCGGCGCTCCCGGTGCAGCCGCCGGTGGCGGGTCACCTCTTCCAGCTGTCGCTTGAGCTCGCCGATACGGTCGCGGATATGACGGCGGTCCGTTTCGAGCTTACTTTCCCCCGGACCACGCGTGCCGATGCCGCCGCCGAGACGGGATAAATTTTTCCCTTGCCCGGAGAGACGGGGCAGCAGATAGGAGAGCTGTGCCAGCTCCACCTGGATGATTCCTTCTCTCGTTTTGGCCCGCTGTGCAAAGATATCCAGAATAAGCTGGGTGCGGTCGATTATTTTCATATCCAGGCTCATCTCAAGGTTGCGCACCTGGGCGCCGGACAGCTCCTGGTCAAAAATAGCGGTGTTGGCCCCAAGCGTTTCGCCGATAGCGCGCAGCTCTTCCACTTTACCCTTGCCGATAAACCATTTGGAGTCCGGCGTTTCCCGGTTCTGGCTGAGCACACTCAGCACCTCCACACCGGCGGTCTCCGCCAGCTTGACCAATTCATCAAGCGAATATTGGGGATCAATCCCGCTGCGCTTCACTTGCTCCGTTACAAGACTGACCAGAACGGCACGATCCTGAACCTCAGTTTGCGTATCATATGTAGAATTCGCCATCAACATCAGCTCCTTTATTGTCAACAGATCTCATTTCGTGCAGAAACCGACCTGAAACCAGGCCGGCTTTGATAAAACTTCCATGGAGAACCCTATTATCGTTTATTTTTTCCCGATTTTCAAATCCTCCGGCCGCAGTGTCATCAGCTCCAGTCTGCCCGGCTGTCCGCTGGCATATTGATTCAAGAGCCGCACGGCCTGGTGGCGGATCGATCTTTCGATCACATTGCGCACATAGCGGGCGTTGCTGAAATTATGAAGGCTTTCCTCTTTGGTGACGATCAGATGCTGTTTCATTTTAAAAATCGTCTGTGGCATTAAAATATAATCCCGTTCCTTGGCCATCAGCTCACTGATTTGAATGAGCTGGTCAATCGTATAATCGGGAAATTCAAGCTGCAGCGGGAAACGTGAAGGCAGACCGGGATTGGTGCTCAGAAAAAAGTCCATCTCATCGCTGTACCCGGCCAGGATCAGGATAAACTGGTTTTTCTGATCCTCCATCGCCTTGGCCACTGATTATATTTTTATGTGTATGATTCAATCCTCCCTTCTCATTCCCTTTAAAATTTAGGTATATTTCCACCTTATTATCATCATTTAAAACTACTTTCTTAATGAATATTCCTAGAAGTAATCGCTTATCTTCGATGTCTATCTGGTCTTCAGTAATTATATACTCATATCTTTTTAATGTTTCTTGAATTAACTGGATGTCATTTTTATCATGGAGCACTGCAGACAAACTCTGTTCGATAATTGACAATTCATCCTTCAAATCATTAATTTGCCTATCTACAACGAGGACTTTGTCTTCAAGGTCTTTCATTGTTTTGATAATCCCTCCAGCATACATTTCTGTATACCGATCACGACTTCCTTCTTTTTCTCTAAGCGTCTTTTCAAGTGCTGACTTTTGTTTCAAGAGTTCATCACTCTGATGAGTGTCGGCTTGCCGTTGAATTATCTTTTCAATAAACTCTTCTGGTTTTTTTATAATATTTAAAACATAATCCCACATAAATTTATCTACATAATCAACCCTCCAATTTCTCCCTCTACAAATCAAATTACTTTCCCCTGTGCCTACTGCAAATGATTTCTTTGCTTTATTTTGACAGGCATAGTATTTAATTAATCCGCTCTTGGTTTTTGACGTGACGCCTGATGAAACTGCTCCCCCACATCTTCCGCAACGAACAATACCTCTTAATAAATAATTTTCCGTTGGCCTCCCAGAAGTTTTTTTATTCAGAATTTTCAACTTAGAAAGAATGTGTTTATAGGTTTCCTGTGAAATATAGGCAAGAACAGGAATAGTCCTCCATTCATCTCGTGACTGAGCAACTTGTTGCTTTGTTCCATCAAGATTTTTAATTACTTGTGTTTTACCGAAATAATAATTACCAGTATACGTTTCATTTTTTAGAATCCTGCTTACAGTTGTTTGATACCATCTATCACTAGAAGGAGCAGCGATATTTCTAAGTGATAACTCTCTGGCAATTTTTGAACAACTGTAATTTTTATTCAGTAACATATCAACCATCTTTAAATAAACTGCTTTCTCTTCTTCATTCACAACTAATGTGTCAATTTCAGTATCGTAAGTATATCCATAAATCCTGTTCAGTCCGGGTATTTTTCCATTTTTTACTTTTGTGATTCGACCGCGCTTAGTATCGGCCAATATTTTAGCTTTGTTGTACTCGGCAATTGAACCCTGAATGTTAAAATTCAACATTGATTCTGGATTTGATTTATCAAAATCAAATTCTACAAACCAAAAATCTTTACCTAACGCCCAAATACGATTAGATAATTGAGTCTGAAGATTGAGGAACCGGCTCATTCTGTTTGGATGTAAAAATATCACATGATCACCGATACCATATTCTAATAAGAATAATGCATAGTTGATCATTGGACGATTTGGATTATCCCCAGATTCACCGTCTTCAACTAATACGAGCATCTCATTTTCTTCAATATCTTTCTGTTTCCCGAAATCAATACATCTTTCTATTTGTGATTCTATAGAATAATTATCAACTTGTCCGTCTGTAGATACACGTGCATAGACAAGAGCCTTGATCTGTCCGACCAAGGCTTGCAGTTCCTGTTTATTTAGTTTTTCCGAACCAGTTAATGTACGTGGCACTTGTGAATCCCCCGGTAATCTAGTGATTATGTTTCTATGTATTATTATAAATCATTAGATGCTCTAAGTGTATATTTTTTTAGTATATATTCCATCCATATTACAACCTCATTTTCTAACTGTTTATGAGACTTGAATTCTTCCTCATCTGCATGATGAGTTACAATCTCAAATTTATTTGCATCACTCCGTTTCATGACTTATAAGACCTCCTCCCTCTTGCTTCAATTTAATTACTTCTACAATAAAATCATTAAGATGATAATGATATTTCACTTTCTTTTTATAATTATTTATTTCTATTCCAATCTCATTACAAATATCCAAACTGATACTACTTTTATTGACCTTACTTTTATATGTATGTTCCTTGATTTGATTCTCGGCTATGTCTTTATATTTTATGAATTCTTTGATGGGTACAAAATATGTCTTGTTCTCATAATCCCTAAAATTGAATATGAATCCAGCCTTAACACCTTTGAATCCATCTGCAACCAATAAATTATCGATCTGATGTTGTTTAATAATTTTCTCATCAAAACTTACCGACTTGCTTGCTGTTGACTTAAGTTCTAGTGCAAAAAGAACTTCTCCGTTATACAACAAGCAATCATATTTGTTTTGAGATAACCTGATACGATTTCTAAGTTCAACGGGAATATGCACATCTTTTATTCGTAAAAAGAATAAGTTTAATTTTTTAGCACTTTCCTCTAATTGTTCTTCAAACTCTTTACCAGCATTCTTAGTAGCCAATCAATCACCATCCTTAATGGTGACAGTCTTCTTTGCTTCCACTGCTTTGTAAATACAATTATATGTATCGTGTACAGCCATTCCATAGATATCTAATATGTTGTCGTCTCCACAATAAATCGTTCCTCCGCAGCCTGAACATGCTGAATATTCTTCTGGTTCATGCTCTTGTGGATCTGGCAATCCTACATCAAATCGATCTAATTCCAAATTTTATACCACCTGTTCTATGTATTCTTTTCATTAACTCTAAACTTTGCCCAGTATGTATCAATACTTTTGGTATAACTATAAAATGCCACTTCAACTTTTCCTGCTGATAAGAAGTCGAATCCTCGCTTTATTAAGTCTTTAATAGCTATATCAATTTCTTGCTGACTTCTCCGTTTAATGATCATCTGCTGTCCGGGCTTCAATTTTGTATAGATAATACTTCACCTCCTCCCCTATGAAAATGTGATTTTATTGTTATTTTTTACTTTTTAATTGTGCATGAAACCAACCATTCTTCCTTGTCAGGAAGGTCAATCCACTTGCCATCAACCAATTTCTTTCGTGGTTTAAACTGTGACTCGGTAATTTTAAGCATATCACCCTTTTCTATGGTGTCTTCACCTCCTCTATAGAATTTCTTCTTGTCTACTTTAATTGATTTTTCTTGTCCAGATGTTAGTTCATAGACAGTTAACCTTGGAGTATATTTCTTATCGATATCAACAACTACAAACCAATCGGTTGCATTTGGATATTTAACATCTGCATATCCCAACATTTCCTTCTGGAAAGAGATCGTTTCGCCAATCGGCAATACTTTCTCTTCAAGGTCATTTCGGATAGATACTTCCCGTTCTTTCTTAATAGCTAAACGCTTTTCTTTTGTCTCTTGCTTTAGAGTTTTTTTATAGGCATCTTTTCCGCCAACAAACTCTTCATAAATCGTTAACAGTTCTTTATTTCCGCCAAACTCCTTGAAGAAATCTAACTTAATTAGAATCTGTAATTGCCTTGCATCGCAAGTTGTCTTTTCTAATATATCTACTAGCAAATCACAGAAGGTTTCATATGTATTATCTTGTAATTCATAAAGTTCATCAGCTACTTGTTCGTTAAGATATTTTATTGATTTAATTCCCTTGTAAATTGCATTATCTTCTTTAGATATTTGATACAAGCTTCTCGATTTTCTAAACTTAATGGGTCTTATTTCAATGTCTCTTGTCTTTGCATATTCAAATATCTTACCTGTTTTATCCATATCATTTGTATTGATGTTAAGCATAACTGTTAGGAATTCTAAAGGATAAAAATGTCTCAGATACCCGTTCCCATATCCAATGTGACTGTATGGATTAGAGTGATTGTCAGAGAAGCCATAATCTTGAGCATCTAAGACTACCTGTAGAAACGGTTCAATGATTGACTCTGACTTCTGCTCAGGCACATCGTATTGTTCTTTCATGAAAGAAACAAATCTATTTTTAATTTTAGGGATATGTTCTTTTGTCCCCTCTTTCTTACTTAGTCCACGTCTTACCGTATCGCTCTCTGCCATTGAATAACCGCAGAAATTAACCAAAAACATCATGATTTGTTCCTGCGAAATCAAATAACCCATAGTATTTTTAAGCGATTCGTTTAATAGGTTGTGGCCGTGTTCCTTAAATTTTCCCGCTGCCAAATCATTTCTATAAGATTCTCCAGAAGGTCTAATCGCACCATTACCTATTGAAAACAATTCCATCAAGCTAATGTCGGGATTAACTTCTCTAATTTTTCTAATGGTCTCGTTGCTAAACAATTCCTTATAGTAATGATGTGCCGAATCGCTTTCCCATTGAAATATTCCAAGTCCAGAGTCCTTCATTGAGTTCCATACGTCATCGTTGTTGACATCCATATTATCTGGAACTAATCGTTCAATACCGGCAAGTTTACAAGTTTCATTGATGATTTCAATATTATCAAGACCCAAGATATCCAATTTCACAAAATTGCACGAGTCAAGTTCTTTCATATTGACTTGACTGACAGCATATTTGCTTTCTTTTGTATAACAAAGTCCTACTGATTCATCTAGTGGAATGGGCGATACGACAAACCCCGAAGGGTGCGAACCTATGCTAACAATTACCCCTTTTATAAGATCGACATACTTAAATAGTTCCGGGTGCCTGTCTCTATATTCAGAAGAAATAACATCTTTTTTCTTATCGTCTTTGAACACGGACTTGGCAATTGAATCTACCAAATCTAAATCCATATCTAAAGCTCTTCCAACTTCTCTTATGGCTCCTTTAAGAGCAACGGTGTTAAACGTTATTATTTCGGAGAAATAAATACCGGGAATACTAGCTACATAATCAATGACTCTCTGCCTTTGTGTCGGTGCGAAGTCTATATCGATATCGGCCAAACTTATTCTTTCAGGGTTCAAGAAACGGAAAAAGTTTAGATTATGCTTGATACTATCCATTTCAGTTATCTTAAGAATATAAGCGATCTCGCTGCCATTTACCGATCCGCGACCGAATCCTTGATAAATACCATTATCATGGCACCAATCAATGATTTTCTTTTGGAGCAGCATATAATCAATTGCTCCCAATTTTTCATATGTATCAAACTCTTCTCTTACACGATTGTAATATTTATTCTTTTTTTCTTTTTCGTATGTATTAATCCTGCGTACAATAATACCTTCGTTTATTTTATCCTTAAACACTTGCTCTGGATTGTCATATAACTTAGGATATTTATTTGACTTATCAATTTCAAACACTTCAACCATATCAGCCATTACATTTGTATTGTATATGGCTTCCATATAAGCATCTTTGGGAATGGCTGATTGTTTATTAAACATTTCAACCAGTTCACTGTATGGCTTAAAAGTCAAATCAAACAAGTCTTCGTCACCATAAGATGCTTTCTTAGCTTTCATCAAGATTTTACGAGCTGCAGCATGGTCTTGATTCAAAGCGTGTGTGTCAGTACCTGCAATTAGAGGTATTCCTGTGGATTTTGAAAACTCATAAAGCCATCGATTAAATTCAATTTGTTCTGGATGTTCATGATACTGAATTTCTAGAAACATTCTATGCTTATTCTTTACGAAGAAATCCAGAAGTTTATCAAGCATCGCTTTATTTTTCTTTTGAATTGCTCTCCATACTGGCGAAGCAAGACAGGCGCTAGTCATTATAATATTGTCCGATGTCTCCATAACTTCATCCAGTGACAACCTTGGATTATAATAATAATGACCATCTTCGCGATTGTTTGAAATTGATGTTAATTTATTTAATTCTTTTACTCCTTCTAAATTCTTTCCAATAAGCATGTAGTGCATGTTATCACGGACAAGTCCTTGTTCCTTATCTATGTATTCAGTAACATAAATCTCATTGGCGTGAATGTATTTCATTCCACGCGTTTCGACTTCCTTTTTCTTATTAACCCAGTTCATCACAGATCCGTGTTCGGAAAAACAAAACGACTTCATTTCAAGCTGCTGTGCTAAATCCAAATATTGTGTAAACTTAGTTGTTGAGTCTACGGCCATGCTGGAAGTCGCATTACTCAAATCAGAGTGGCAATGGAAGACAGTATAATTATTCATTTTTTTCTAACACCCCATATGCTTCAAATAAATGAGATTGTGGCGATGTAAGACCTAGATGCTCATATTCTACCTGTAATCTTGCTTTAACCGCATCTTCATAATGATGAAAATACCCCAGTTCTCTTCTCTTCTTGTTAATATTTATGTATGCTCTCCAAAGGTTGCCGTTACTCCAAAAATTAACACCAGTTACCCCACTCGTATTGGTTCTTCTCTTTTCGCAGTTCAATGAATTTATGGACTTATCTGCAATTCTTAAATTACTCCGTCGATTATCTAGTCGGTCTCTATTGATATGGTCAACGACTTCATTTTCTTGTGGCGACAATAGATATCTATGTATAAATACATTTCTTTTATTCCCATCATAATCTTTTATTTTTGAACTTGCATAACCCCAAGTATCAATACGCCACTTATAATCTTTAACATTTTTTATATCTTCAATGTCAATTTTCACAATACCGTTTTCAATGTTGTTTCCATCATACAAAATTAACTCTGCATATGTATCTCTAATGCGAATTTCATTTCGATCAAAAATGGTTCGTTCAAATATCTCTCCATGAATATACTTTTGATCGTAGTGCTTCTTGCACAACATAATACTTTCTGGTTTATAGAAAATTACTTTAGTCGTACTTCCGCAGGCTATACACTTCCTTTCGTCTCTCGTATGAGACCTTTTTTCGTCCGAAACGAATCCTTGATTTCTAACTTGAGTGTAGTGCTTAAGGCAGAGTAAATATCCTTTATATTCTCCATCTTTATTATTCTGTCTGACCTCAAAATCGTCCTTGCATATATCGCATACTCTCCTATCTCTCCTTCTCGATCTTGTTTCATCGGTAATTTTTCCATTTCTTTGTATTTGAATGTAATGCTTGTTACATAACAGTTTTCCTTTATACTCACTATCCAAACCACACTTTAGGGTTTTAAAACAATCGCCGCATATGCAGCATCTCCTCGCTTCTGACAATCGTCTAACCTCCTTAAAAAGAAAATGTCCTCGGTAATAATATACCATAGAACATCATTGTTGTATAGTTTTATTTTATATTATCTGCTTCCCTTTGTTGCGTAATGCGTCTTATATCCTGCGTCATTTATTTCTAAACAATTAAGCTGCATACCATACGCACAAGCACCATCAATACCTATCTTATCTCCGTTTGGGCTAAACCAGATATCTTCTGTTTCATGTAAATGAACTGTTGGTGTGTGACCAAATACAACAATTTTATTTAATCCAGTTGCTACATTATAGAACCTTTCTCTTATCCATACAAAATCTTCATCAGAAGTCTGTTTCCAATGCTCCTTATATGGATTAATACCAGCATGTACAAATATATGAGTATCGGTTTCGTAATAATAAGGAAGACTGCTCAGGAAGTCAATATGATGTTTAAAGTGCCGTCTTATAAAGTTCTTTGCTTGTTCGTAAAGATCCCACTCAAATATTTCCTCGAAGAAATCAAGGCCGACATAACTTTCAACCGTTTGATATCCTCCATTATTAAGCCAATTCACATCTTCGTCTGCATTAAGAGCATCAATCATCATTTGGTCATGATTCCCTCTTAAAACTACTACGTTCCATTCTGAAACCATATTCATTAACTGCTCAACAACCTGTTTGCTTCTTTGTCCTCGATCAACCAGATCACCAAGTATAATTAGTTTGTCTTCAGCGGGGTTATATTTCACATGTTTGAGCAAGGCGTTAAATTCATCAAAACAGCCGTGTATATCTGAAATTGCTAACGTTCTAATTTTATATCACCTCCTATAAAAGAATGCTTTTATTTGATTTATTTTTTATCCAGTAACTCAGCCGTAATCTCAGACATTAATTTTACTTTCTCATTTTTTGAGATACTCATTTTCTTTACAAGTTCAAATTTTGTATTAAATCTATCATTATAATTTTTAACGAATTCAATTTGCATATGTAGAGGATAATTTAAATAATAAAAGGCCGAATATTGATTATCATTAATCTTCTCTTTAAATTTATCTGCAAGTTCAGGTTTCATTTTAATTATCTTTTTATTGTTCTCGATGAATCGTTTGTGATCATCGTAAAAATTTCCCTTTGGTAGATAATTAAACATGCTTACAACTTGATCTTCTGAAATCTGCTGATAATCTTGAATTCTAAAAAAGTAAGTAGAATTAGTTGCACCCTTACTAAGCGAATCAATAATCTTGTTAAAAAATTTATCAGTTACCAAGAGTTTGTTTTGCAGAAGTAGGTTCCATGGAATCTCAGAGTACGAGGACTTTGTAAGAAGGTCTGAAAGATCTCCCTTGTGTCTAGATATCTCCTTATAAAAGAACCCCATATTACCACTAAAAAGACAGCCATTACAAACATACATCCTTCCCAACTTTTCAAAAATCAAATCCAATTCATTTTCATTATAATCAAAGGGCAATTTAAACTTTCTAGCCCAAGATGGATAAGGTATAGCAAACAAATCAAACAATCTAAAGAGGCGTTCGCGATCCTCATAGTACCAACAAACCAATTTAAACCATACAGGTATACATTCATCATGCATTCCGTCGAAAGATATATCTGTTTGTTTCAATTTCAAACTTGAGAGCAATGCTGTAATATTGCTTTCATTAATTAGTGATTGAAAAATTAAGAAATCCTCCGTTTGACCCTGCTTCTTCTTTAAGTCATCATAATCTTTTTTTAGATTTATGTATTTATCATGTTGAATCTTATACCATTCGTATTCCTGCTTAAAAGCAGTTACTTTCTTTTCTACCTCAGAATCAACTAAAGCCATGATTACACATTCTAATTCTGATGGCTCGTATTCATGTTCATATTCATTGTACATGTTATCTCTCCTTTATGATTTTATGATAAAAAGACAATTTCATTACATGCTTTCAACTACGTTAAATCCAAGTTGGTACGCATTTTCAGAAACGAATCCCCCGTCTAGATGCATACAAAAAACGTTGTCTCGGTACTGAGATTCAATTAATTCGCTTAGTTTTTTTAGAGATAGATGAACATTGCCATCATAGTCGGCGCTGCTCACATCTTGATAAAAGTAATCGAATTTCCCTTGTTTATGCAAATCAATAATGTTATCAGGAATCATATATGAATCGCCACTGTAGTACGAAGTCTCTCCTTCGTACTCAATGATGTATCCAAAGCATGAAAGTTCTTGAACATGGTCAACCTTAACCGTATCAAATAAGATATGAAAATCCTCAAGATGATAACCACCTCCCTTATCAAACTGTACTAAGTCGTATACATCTTCAGTAACTCCCATTCCATTCAATAGGTGTCCAAGAACATGATCATAATGAGAAAATACAACCAATTTTTTCTCGAACATCGGCTTGATATTATAATATGTATAGAATGCCAAGTCTCCCAATGACCCAATGTGATCAGGATGTGTGTGAGTGATTAGAACAATTACACGTTCCACACCTTCAAGTAAATTATTTTTGACAATTCGTTCAAATGTACTGCTGCCACAATCTATCATAAACAGTATATTATCTTTCTTAATGAATGCTCCATTGTTACCCAGCCTAGTATTGAATGCACTTCCGGTTCCAATAAATTTAAACATAACTCACCTCATAATTATTTATTTATCTTCAACTACTACAATATCTTTCAGATGCGCTCCTACACTGCCTCCACCTTCGAAAACAATCTTATATGGAGTAATCGAGTCACACCTTTCAATAGTCCCAGTTAGACCAGAAAAGTAACCGTATTTTTTGTATCCCTTTTTACCTACAACATCAATTGTGCTCATTCAATCTCTCCTTTTACCCTGCTTGTATAACCTCAAAAAATAGATCATCATAATTAAAAAGAAAAGCGTAGATAACACCCAGAACCAAATGTTTAAATCATCTTGATAAATTGCTAAAATTAATATGATTAAACTGTAAAGAGTCATAAATACTGTAACAATAAGTTGACCTATATCACTCACTCCCCATGAAATAATAGTTTCATTGTAATTCAATTCCAATATATAGATATTATCTACCCATCATTATCTATATGTAGTATTTTTTTAAGTGATTACCATCTAGGATTGAGGCCATCGTTCACTATACCAAAAATATAATGTAATGCATCAGCCCAGGGCTTCAATTTTGGATCTAATCTTCTGATTTCGCCAAACTCGGTAGTGAAAACTTGGTTATAAAAATCGTTCTCCCACGTCTTTATCCAATCAAGGCTTTCTCTCAAGTCGTCGATGGCATTAAATAGTTCCACTACCATCTCTTCTTTGAAATTTTTACTGTTCTCATCGTAATATGCCTTTTTGATTTCATTAAAACATTCTTGTTTCATATTTAAAAGCACCTTCCTTTCCCATGGAATTGTGTTTTTATTGTTTATTTATTTTTCTTACTCCACCATAAGGACCGACTTCATACCCAGATGGTAGATCAACAATATCCCAATGTTTAAAAATATTATCAAGTCTATCCCCCAAGCTCTTACCCAAGGCTCCGCTTTTTTCATCATACCAATGTACAGAACCTCCAAACAGTGAATATTCCAACGTGCCATACTGACCAGTTTCCTTGTTCTTCAAAATTGTCGGCATAGATTGAATCTCCTTTGAATTATAATGCTTCCACATCTCGACGTTAGCCTCTTTAATCATCTTGTCGAGCTTGGTTTTTAGGTTTCTTGCCGATGCATTCCAACCGTCTATTTGCCACGGAGACATTTTTAGTTCAGACTTTGAAAAGTATTCTGCAAGGTCGGAAAGATGCTGTTCGAGCGCTTTAAACTCATTTAGAAATTTGTTATCTACGCCAACCTTATGTTGTCTGGTATCAGGATCATAGGAAACCGAATCTATATCGGTCCAAAAAATTTCTCCATTATCTACTTCAACATAAAGCGAATCGCCACTCACCTCTTTAACAATTGCTTGTTCTCCCTCGTTAAATTCGTCATCACTTCTTGTAATCTCAACATATGTATCCTTAAGATATGAGTAGTCTCGTGTTTTCATTTTTTTATTCTCCTTATAAATTTTATTTTTTATTTTATTGTATCTCTAAAATCTTTCTGATTTCCGCTAGTGACTGATCTCTAGTTAATTCTCCATTTACAAACACTTCCTCAAGTTGATCATCATTAATAAAATTTGAATAATATGTCTTTTTGTCTATTCCATCCACAAGTTTCAAATTACCATTCTCCTTAATTACCGCTACAAGTCCGCGCTGGCTTCTTTTTGTTCCATCGTCTGTCTTAGGATCTTTGAATAGCATTTTTTCTTTGCCGTCGATTACTGCATACGTTGCTTTCATTGCAAATCCAAGAGTATCTCTCGTATTATATTGGTAAGTGTAACTTCCAATGCCAAGTACAATATTTGTGCTAGCAAACCCTTTTTTCTCAAGTCGGTCAACAATTTGGTGTGCTCTCTCCAAAGTTATGGAATCTCCATAGATAGCACCAATGTGAGAGTCCAGTATCTTATAACCTTGATCAGAAATAGTGCCACCAAAAATGTCCCACAGTGATTCAATGAGTCCTAGTTGTTCTGCTGTTGGAATAATTTCTTTATACAATGCGACTCTACTATCTTCAATAAAATAATATTGTTTATCGTATCTGTCCCAATCGATATCAACAATAATTTTGTAATATTTATTTTTGTATTTAAATATCCCCTCTGCATCACATTCGCCATGTTCTCCATGAGGAGTCTCCTCTCGCACAGTATCAACAAGGGCTTCTCTCATATCTTCAATACAATATTCTAAGTCTGTCGCATACTTATCTCGGTTATAGTCTTTGATCTCTAATCCGCAAATAATTTCTACAGGATCACCAGAATCAGGCCTAATTACAACTCTTCCATCACGGTTCATAATTTCTTTTTTCAATCGCGGCAAAACATCTCCAATTACTGCCCAGAAATCATAAGTGTCAGAAACTACGCTGAAGAATCCATTCGGGTATACTTCGGTAATAAGCCTTTTAAACATTTGGTACTCATCACGAGTATCTGCATCAGTACCAGCACACATTACACTGTGCTCAGTGGCTGAAATACTAGCTCCCACCAGTTCATCTTCAATATTGGCATTATAATATGCCTCTTGGTAGGCAATTGCTGGAATAGTATCCGTCCCTGTGAAAGAAAGAAGATGACCGGCTCCACTTACTGCTCCACCATCCAAGCCCACCATGCCTCTTGCTGAAAAATCGTGTCCTTGAAATTCTACTCCTTCTGTACTCCCCGTTGTTTTCAAAGCATATTTATTAAGGAGTTTACGGTATTGATACGCCGTAGTCGCAGAAGTCATAGGTTGCCAAATCTCCGCAGACACTAGAGTTTCTAGATAGTTAGTAAGCCAAAAAAAATCTGGATGCGTATTCTCCATTGTTAAAACAGGAGTTTTGATAGGAGCTTTACTTCCCTCTTTTAAGGCTTTAATTTTAATTGGCAAGTAGCCTAAATCATGCAAATTTTCAATATGCGAAGCATCTGGTTTTTGTTCTCCAAGAGTGTATTTAATATATCTTACGTATTCGTTGCGAACATCTTCTTTTGAGCGACTGAAGAAATGGGCATTGAAATAATCAATAAGATATTTCTTAATAAAGCCTTGAATTCCAAATACAACAACTTGATCAGCTTCAGGGAAATATTTATTGCTTCTTGGTGTAAAAGTCGAATAAATCACTTCTGTTTTCTCAGGATATTGTTTTTTATGTGATACCTTGTAAAAATCACACAATAACGATGCTGGATAAATAGTGTTTTTCATTTAAATTACCACCTTTTCAATATTAATAATTGTAATTTTATTTTTATATTTTACATTTTCCCAGTGATTTTCTTCTGACATAATACTGTCGGTTGTGAATAGATGGTCAATGTGATCAAATAACTTACCTTTAAAGACACTGTTCTCCGCATGAGCGACTAAGAGATAAACTTCCTCAATCCCCCTTCTTCTTAGAGCTTCTGCGCTTTTTACAAATGTTCCCCCGTATGAAGATAAGTCATCTACAATAACAACTTTTTTACCACCGGTTTCAAAATTACCATGCAGTTCTAATTCTTTAATATCTCCTGTCTCAAAATTTCTTACTTTGTTGCCAACGATTACATTCTTGATTTTCATCTTACCGTATCGTTTGCTGGCTCCTGCATCCGGGAACATAATATAATCATGCTCATAATCAAAGTTGACCTTCTTTAGGACACGGGGAAGTAAGTCAAAATTGATGTAGTTAGCCTTAGCATTATTTAATAAGGCAACTGAGACATCTGAATGTGGTTCAATTAGCATCACCTCCTCAAAGTTCAAACTGTTGATAAATTCAGATACATATTTTAAGGTGAATGCTGAACCATTTTCGCTTCTGTCCATTCTACTGTAAGGCATATACATGATTGCTAGTTTTATTTCTTTTATATGTATCGATTCTAAATACTTCTTTACAAACATCAATTTAATTAAATCGTCATCTCCTTCGTACTTAAATTGGATGATGTTGTTTGTTAACACTTTCAAACTACTCTCGATTAGTTTTGTCTCTCCGTTAGGAAAGTTTGTGAATTCAATTTTTTCATTATTTAATTTTATCAATTTTTTATTCTCCTTTTTCTCATGAAAGTATATTTTTATTACTGATGTACATCCCGAAGATCCTTCAGGGAAATAGCACCACCAATTGTACAGCGAAGATCGAATATTCCCTTTCTGTTACTTTTTTTAATTGTGTAAACGTCAGAACCATCATAAAAAACTCTATTGTTTAATTCATCGTCTGTTTTCCCAAGTTCAATTTGCTCTGAAATCCACTCGCTAATCAATTGGGGATTTGTTTTCATTTATACTCTCCTCTCATAAATCAACTCAATTGATTCTGACGTTTCTTTGTATATATCAAAAGGTTCATTAAACTCCGTGTATTTATGTAGTTCATGAGGTTGCATTATCTCATCAAGTTTAATTTTGTATAACTTTACTTTTTTCCAGTACTCCTCAATGTTTATAACCGTTCCTTTTTTACCATCAATATCAGGGTGACAACCAAACTCCTTAATTTCTGTCTTTGTATAAGGTTGTTTAAGAACAATCTTTATTCTGTCGCCTACAACTGGCATTATCGTATATCCGCCTCCTTTTTCCACAAAACTATTCTTTTATTTTTTATTTTTTATATACTATTTCCAAATCATCAATCATCATGATTACAAGCTTTTCTTGATGCTCAGGAATAACCCTTCCTTGTTGGTTCATTACTTGAATACATGTTACAGTCTCATTATCTGAATCAATTTCACTCTCAACAACACCAAATATTCTGCGTCCATATTTATTATAATAATCATCATTTGTCATAACTTTAGTTCCATTTTTCAATTATTTACTCCTCCCCTCTAAACGTTGAATGATTTCATCCACTACTTCACCAATGCCCATTTCATATGTCCATTCTTCCTCAAATTGTTTCTTCACCCATTCAAGTGCCTTATTCTTTTCCTCTATTACCCTCAATAAATTTGAGTATTCTTTTATTAATGATTGAATATTTTTAATATTTCGTTCGATTATGGCAACAGATTTATCATAAAATTCTGACCATTGATTTATCTCCTTAGCCTGATCTTCTACTACCGCTTGTAAAGTTTTAACCCATTTCAGATAAGCCAGTATATCGTTTTTAACTTCTCCATCCTTAATTCCTGACCAAAACTCAATTAAATTGTCTACATTTTCTGGAATCTCTTTTAGTGTCTCTTGTATCTCGGTTAGCTTTGACATGGTTTAGACCTCCCTATCCCCTTCTATTGCACGTAGTAGATACCTAAGTGACTCAGATACATCAGGATACTTTTCAGCTAATCGTTCCAGTTTAGGCACTTGTTCCTCAATCGCTTCCATTTCAGTCGGAGTAACAAGCCATCCCCAAAATTTTCGCTTATCTGCTGTGATTATCCACCTATTTCCGTTGGTTTGCGCCAATATTTCTTCATATCCACTATCCACTAAGCTTTGTACTTCTTTCCCGACATTTTTAGTTGTTGCAGATGTCTGCATACTCATGTATTTATCTCCTCCTTATCATTCACTTGGTGGCGTGTATGTTAATTTACTCCCATTGTTAAACGTAAATATTAAATTTGTTATTTCTGGGTCTTCTTGTGTCATAGCGGCGAATTCTCTCTCCATATGTTGTTTTACTGCTGTAATCACTTGATTTGTTCTATTTTCGCTTTTATCCGAAAATGACATTCCGCCTTTATCCACTTTCCCAATCACTATTTGGTTCCCTAATAAAGTTGTTACAACCACATAATTGTTCCATTTAACTCCTGTCATATGTTTATCCTCTCCTTATAGACATTATACGTCCTCCACTTCGTTAAGTACCTTTCGGAAGGATTCCTTTCAACAGTAAACGGTTATCAGTGCGCCCGTTTCTAGCGTCTTCTAGAATGCGTAGAGCCGTTCGAGCAACAATAGAATCAAAGGCGAACTTCATTTCGCTGTACTGTCGAGCATTCGGATTGTTCTCATCTTGGCTTTGACAGCCTTCGCGGTTTAGTTGATGCTGAAAGTTCTCCCCTGTGCACCATTTCAATCCACCCCAACTTATCCATTTATCCGAGCAAATCGAAATTTCTTCAATCTCTCCTAACACCTTTTTGTAGTTCCAGCAATATTCGTCGAACTGTATGCGCCATGGTTTGTATGAGTCACCGAACATCATTGTTAGATCGTCGTTAAACTTAATCCGAACAATCACGCTTCATTCCTCCTATATGTCTAGTACAGCCAATAGGGCTGCTTTACATATAGCTTCTGGTGCTGTTTTACCAAATTCTACAATTCCGCCTATTTTGCATAAGTAATAATCTTCATCATCAACATCAAAGTTTTTCTTCACAGAAGGCGTATCAAAGTTAATAAACACTTCCCATGCTGCTGAAATTTCTTTTGTGTAGCAAGGAATTGATAATGACCACGTCTGCGGCCCAACCTTCCAACCATCAAGGTTTAAACCTTTATCAAACTCAGGCGTTATTTTCATAACAACATCTCCTATCCACGCATCCCGTTCCCTCAGTGTCATACTGTCCCATCGCTGTATTACTTCTTCTCTATTCATTCCGAACCAAATCCCTTCTTCCGTTCTCTTCATGAAGCACAAATATATCCTTGGTGGATTCATCGTAACCAACTACAATCAAATAACCTTCGGATTCACCCGCCTTGATGTGAAGAGTTTTGTTATCCAGTTCCTCCCACTCAAACGACTTGATATCTTTGAACCACTGTTCTTCTCTATTCATTCCTCTGCCGCCTCATCCTCAAGTAAGCCTTGTAGATATTTGATGTCTCGCTTAATACTTTTCTTTTGCATATCAATAATTTTTTGTGCCGATTCAAAATCAATAATTCTATCATGAGCCATCTGCGATGCATTATTCATAAGTTGAACCTTTTGGTCAATTGATCTTGCATAATCAGCAACACATTTCATTTCCAATCTGCTTGGACTTAGTTTTTCGTCGATCTCCTTTTGTCTATCAAACATGTTGTTAATACCTTTTGACCATGCATCGATTTCTTTTCCAACCGTTCTATTCATTCCTTATACCTCCGGCAAATTGATTTCAGCATAATATTTTACGTATTCCCGTAACTTCTCTACTCCGAATTCCGTATCAACTTCGAACACATTTTCAAATGCATTGTACATTACAAATTTTATTGTTCCAGATAATCCTTTCTGTAAAAGAATCAGATAGTCTTTTTCCTCTAAATCATATGGGTTCTTTGGATCATATTTCGTCCATTGAATCATTTATCTCTCCCCTTCTCTGTGGTATCCAGCCCACTCCATTTTCCCATCGCATTCATCACAATCAACTTCGTGATAATCTGCGCCTAAATAAACACCTATGTCTAATTTCTTCGTTTCTGAACACTCTGGACATATCCAGTTTGATTTTGATCCTCTTTCGCTCATTTTTTATCACCATTCAGTTTTATTAATTTATTTTATTTTATATACAATAAAATATGAATTTCATTGGCTAATTACCTTCAAAAAGTCCTTATGTATCAAGGGTTTTATACAAGTGAAACCATTGCTTTTGCTACTTTTCGTTTATTTCCTTGAACATGCTTAAGTGACTGCTCTATTTCTGAAAAGTATTCATCGATTGCTTTAATTCTTGCTTCACATGCCAATTTCACAGCCTGCGAACGCGTTCTAAACATTCTCCTTTTTAGAGCAGCGATTTCGAAATCAAGATCTACTCTCAACGACTCTATTTTTTTAGAATACTTCTTTTCCTCTCTATCATAACGCTTCATTTCATTCTCATATAGTTTTTTCAATTTATAATAAAGTGGATTTTCTGGTTTCGTTTCTGCTATGTATGCTTTCTTCTCAACTTTATAGATCGTAACAATTTCTTTGAAATCCATCGATATATGGATAACTGTATTACCGATTGTATACATACTGTGCTCTCTTTCCATGATCACATACAGTTTCACCCATATACTTAATCCATTTTATATCTCCTAGAAGTGATTTACAGTAATGCAAGGCATCTTGTTTATCTTTTCTTTGAAATCTTTCCTTTGCTCGTTTTACTGCATGATCGGAAATGGCTAGTTCTTTAAAATTTTCCCTTAGTTCTTTAATCATTCTTATCCCTCCTAAACAATAATGACCTTGAAGACTGGTTTATTATGTCTTAAGGCCATTATATCATTTTAACATTTTATTTCAAGTATTTATTTTATATATTTCTTATGTATTTTTTTATGATCAAATTGTATTCTGCTGCTTTGACGATCTCTATATTTTCAACTATCCACTCTTCATAACTGGTGCTTGGAAAATAAGTATCTCCTTCAAACTCTCCATCAATATGAGTAATATACAAACTGTTTGCATAAGGTATAAATAACTTGTAAACCTGTGCTCCACCAATTACAAATGATTTGCAATCTGAACTGGCAACTAAATCAAGAACATCATCAGGATTGGTGGCTACTGCACATTCTGGAGCATAGTAGTCAAGTTGAGTCGTTAGAACAATGTTATTCCGATTAGGTAATGCTTTACCAATAGACTCGTATGTACTTCGTCCCATAATAACATTACTGTTTAGTGTAGTTTCGCGGAAGAAAGTCAAATCTTCAGGAATGTGCCAAGGAAGAGTATTTCCTTCTCCTATCAAGCCATTTCTGTCCATTGCGACAATTAGACTCAATCCTTTCAAACGGCAACCACTCCTTTAATTGTCGGATGTGGATCATATCCTTTTAAAGTGAAATCTTCATATTTGAAATCAAAAATGTCTTTTATGTTTGGATTAAGAATCATTTTGGGGAGTTCTCTGGGTTCTCTTGTGAGTTGCAGTCTCACCTGTTCGATATGATTCGTGTAAATATGTACATCCCCACCAGAATAAATAAGATCTCCAAGTTCAAACTCACATACCTGAGCAACCATCATAGTGAGGAGAGCGTAACTTGCAATGTTGAAGGGTAGACCTAAGAACACATCGGTCGATCTCATTGTAAATTTACAAGATAGTTTATTGTTTGCTAAATAGAATTGAAAATTATAATGGCATGGCGGTAATTTCATTTTCTCTATTTCCCCAACGTTCCATGCTGACACAACATGACGACGAGAATCGGGATTAGTTTTAATTTGTTCAACTACATTCTTAATTTGGTCTATTATTCTTCCATCGGGAGTCTTCCATGTACGCCATTGAGAACCATAAACAGGGCCTAGATCACCATTTTCATCAGCCCATTCATCCCAGATACGCACACCATTATCCTTGAGATATTTAATGTTGGTTGATCCAGACAAAAACCAAAGAAGTTCATGAATGATTGACTTCAAATGAATTCGTTTTGTGGTCAACAAAGGGAACCCTTCATTTAAATTTATTCTCATATCAGCTCCAAATATTGAAATTGTTCCTGTGCCGGTTCTATCGTCCTTTCTTACACCATTGTCTAAAATATATTGGCAAATCTCTAAATATTTTTTGTCTACTTGATTCATATATCCTCCACAAATTAAGAATAAAGGAGACGGATTAACCATCTCCTCATTAGTTTTAGTTGTTAAATCTTGCGGCGCCGAGTTTAAGTTGACGCCTTACTTCCTCTTCTTTTAATTTGACTTTATGTAATCCAAAATAATCTTGAGCAAATTTCGCGTCATCTAATGAGCGGTATTCTCCGATGTTTATTGGCTTGCCAACTACCGATTCATAATATCTAACTTGCCACTTCCCATTTTTTGATGAGCTGATACCTCTAATTCCAGATTTAGTGTTTTTACTGCGGTTCAAGTTTGAGGTAGGTATAAGTAAATCATCTTCTTTCCAACCTTTCTTCAACCTTCTAGTTACACATCCCACTGTTAACCCGAATTCTTTTTCCCATTGTGACGCTGTTTTCATAACGTCATTAATGCAAATATACCTACTATTTCTTTTATTATTTTGCTGAATCTGCATTGTAACCCAACGGCAGTTAGACGGTTCGTAATTTCCATTAACATCAATCCGGTCAATCGAAAGATTATCTTCATATCCGTTTCTTATTGCCCAATTATAAAAATTATTAAAACCATGGTTATGATCTAGCCATTCATTACATACTTTTACTCCTCTTCCGCCATAATTGTGGAAACTTTTATGAATACTGTTTAGGCATCTGCTTTTCATGTCAATAAAGGTTTTATATAGTCTTGAATTTGCCATACCATGTCTGGTGTGAATCTCTTTATGTAAACATCCACAACTCATATTCTTTCCATTTTTCAAATCCGATGCTATGACACTTTTAATCGTTTTATTTTCACAATTACACTGACACAACCAATATGTACCCTTTGTTTTACTTCTGTCGCGTTCTAAAACAGTCCATCTATTGAACTGTCTATTTGTTAAATCTTGAAACTTTGGCATTAAGAAATCCCCGTACTCCCAAAACCGCCCCGACTAACTTCATCCAACCGATCTACTTCTGTAAATTTAACCTCTGGTTGGATTTCAGTGATTCTAAATTGGCATATACGGTCATTCTTTTTAATAACAGTGTCACGAGTAAAATACACTGGCATGTGCCATTGATCATCGTTTCCAGAGTATGAGTTGTCAATTACTCCAAAATGATTTGTCTGCAAAATCCCCCATGTTTTAAATGTGCTACTACGCGGCACAACATTCGCTTCATATCCATCGGGCAATTTCATACCAACCCCAAGAGGAATCATTTTATATTCTCCAGCACTACCCACATAATCGATTGCAGACCGTAGATCTATCCAATCACC
The DNA here is from genome assembly GCF_042138635.1 of Paenibacillus medicaginis. NCBI lineage: Bacteria > Bacillati > Bacillota > Bacilli > Caryophanales > Paenibacillaceae > Paenibacillus > Paenibacillus medicaginis. Next base: position 150,437 of record NZ_JBHIRY010000001.1, read on the forward strand.
TTTGTTAATCTTTTGAATTTTTTCAATATCAGAAAAATATTTTACTTTAATCTCAAGTGTCATATGTATATTAGTTCTCCTTCGGTAATTTTATTCTTCAAAAATAAAATCTTCGTCTTTAATTGCTTCTACCTTAGCCTTCTGATATGACTGTCCTTTCATAGAAAAGAAATCGTGTGATTTTGTTTTAGTATCGAGTCCATTGATTACCACAGGGTTGACTTCCTCATCCTCAAAATATGGATCAAATCCAAGATTCTGCAGAGCCTTATTACCATTATAACGAATGAATTTTTTAACATCATGAGTTAAACCAATATCGTCATACAATTCTTCTGTATATCTCAATTCGTTTTCATACAGATCATTGAGCAATTCAATCACAAATTCTTTAAGTCCTTTTTTTACTTCTTCAGACTGCTTATTATAAATCTCTTGTGCCAGAAGCCCAACATAAACACCATGGATTGCTTCATCCCTGATTATAAGGTTTATCAGTTCTCCGCTTTGCATCATTCTTCCCTGACCATAACACAAAAGAGGGTAATAAAATCCACTATAAAAAAGAAAACTTTCCAAAAAGACAGAAGCAGTCATCGCTTTATACAAAGAAATATCATTGCTATCTCTAACTTCGTCATACAAATCTACAATTAACTCCGCTTTCTTTTGCAAATATCTATTAGATTTAACCCACTCGAACAAATGTCTGATTTCTTCCATGGAACATAGAGTAATAAAAATATTCGAATAGGATTTTGCATGTACGGCGTTTTCCATCATGGCCATAAAATTGAGTACCGCTTTTCGCTGATGACCTTTTACTTGCCCTGCAATGACCGGCATTCCTGTATTGCCCTGTTCTGTATCCAATAGCGTAAGGCCTGCTAAAGCTTTCTTGTATGTATTTTTCTCTTCATTGCTCATTGACTTCCAAGTTAAAAGGTCCCCATTCAAGGATATTTCCTCGGGTAACCAAAACTGTCTTGTGTTTTGGTTATAAAACATTTGTGTAAAAGAATCATCCTGAGTTGACCAGTTTGCCGCATCAAAAACTTTATTCATTTCATTATTCCCTTCGTACTGATTTGTTTTAAACTGTGCAAGATAGGCACTCTTCACGAGAAGTATCTTTTGTCCTTGCATAGTAGAGAGTCTTTATTCCTTTATGATGAGCATAAAGATCAATTCTGTTTAAGTCTCGTGTTGTATGAGTATCTTTCATGAACAAAGTAAAACTAATACCTTGATCAACATGCTGTTGAATTGTAGCAATCATGTCCACTACTCTAAACATATCCATGTCATAAGCTTCTTTATAAAAGAACCAAGTTTCAGGTGATAGGTAAGGCATAGGGTAATAAGTCTTAGAGTTGCCATATGTTCGCTCTTCAATTCTTTCCATTATAGGCATTACAGATGCAGTAGATGATTGCACATAAGAAATGGAGCCAGTTGGAGCAATCGCAAGTCTATAAGAATTACGCAATCCATATTTCATTACATTCTGCTTAAGATTTTTCCAATCTTGAGGAGTAGGAATATACATTCCATCAAATAGTGTTTTGACTTTTTCAAACTTGGGAGAAAAATCATTATTTAGGTATTTGTCAAAATAAACCCCAGAAGCATAATCACTATCTTCAAATCGATAAAACTTCTTGCCGGTTTCCTTAGCCAATTCCATCGATCTTTCAATTGAATAATAATTAATCATCATAAAGAATGTATTTGCAAAATCTCTTGCTTGCTCACTCTCATATGAAATCTTATTTTTTGCTAAGAATCCATGAAGATTCATTGCACCAAGTCCTACAGAAGCCATGAGGTCATTTGCTTTTCTAACTGAAGGAGCATTTTGAATGCTGGTTTTTTCCGATACTAATGTGAGGGCATCAATGGCTATTTTTGTTGTTTCAGCAATGGATCTATTCTCCATTACATTTACAATATTCAGGGAGCTGAGGTTGCAAGAAACATCCAAACCGAGTGTATCTTCTTCGTCATAATCCCCGTAACTAGAAACCTCAGTTAATTCTAGTACCTCCGAACATAAATTACTAAATTTCACCTTGCCAATGTCGTTTAAAGCATGTGATGCATTCACATTTCCCTCAAACATAATGTAAGGATATCCAGATTCAAACCGTAACATTGCCATCTGTTCAAGTAATTTACGAGGATTGATTTTATCTTTCCTTACTTTAGGGTTATCAACCATTTTGTCGTACATTTCGTTCATATCCATATCATCAAGATAAATACCGTATTCCTTAAACACAGTATATGGATAGAATACATACACATCTTTATCTTCCTTGGCAAGTTCAATAAATTTATCAGGAATGACTACTCCAATTGAAAGAGTTTTTACTCGAACATCTTCATCTGCTGAGATTTTTTTGGTATCAAGAAAGTCATTAATATCTGCATGAAAAACATTCAGGTACGCCGAACCAGATCCTTGCCTCTGCATTTTGTTACTCGTTCAGTACGAACGGAGTAGGTCATTTCTGCCTACTTCTTATGCTTTCACATAAGTACGGACTATATCTTTACTCTCCAATATCACAATTAATTTTTTATATTTTCAATCTCGCCAGAATGAATTTTTTTATGACATCTCCAATATACTAACGCTAAATTATGTATATTATTCGCTTCTTCTAAGTTATCAAACTCTTCTAATTCAACTATGTGATGTACATGCATTTTATTCTTCCCATCATACCATTCATGGCACGATCTACACTTATAGCTGTCTCTAATCATAACTTCTTTCCGTATCTTTTCCCACGATCTGCCGCCGTATCTCATACTATTTCTAGGATTTAATCTTTCAAAAAATAAGTTTCTACATTTAGTGCTGCATAAGATATTTCCTTCTCTGACTGTAAATGATGGTCGCTGAAACTCCTTACCACAGCAAGAACAAATCAAATCAACTAACTTCCTCTTGTTGCCCTCATGTCTACAATTATCGCTACAGTACTTAGTTCCTTTTCTGTCAGTTCTGTATTCGCTATTACATACCTTACAATATGCTACAACTCTTTGTTTTCTACAAATTTCTGAACAGTATTTATTTTTTGTTTCTAATTTAGATGAACTAGGAGCTTCGAACTCTTGATGACAAACATCGCAAACATACACTTTTATTGCTGACATTAAATGGGGAAGTCTTGAGGCACAATATTGACTACAACATTTCTTCTTACGTCCACTTGTAGTATCTTTAGTCTCAAAACTACTCTGACAGACTTCACAATTTTTATATATTATTTTTGCTGCCGGTCTACCTATAATAAATTCCTTTCTGTGATCCTTGGAGAGTATGCGGTTCGTTGCTGTCAATTACTTGGCAACAATCTTAGTCTCTGGACCTTAATCCAACTGGCGATTTGGATTCTTGGCTGCGGATTGCCCAATACACCTGTCTTTTACCATACCGTAGTGATTAGTTACGCCTCCGTATATGTTACCATTACAGGTTGGTGCAGATGTCTCTAAGGGTTTCCCCGTCAATTGACCGCATTTTATATGAGCCATTTTTACTTAACCCATCTGATCCGCGTAACGGAAAGCATTATCCAAAAGTTTCATTACCCCTACTACACCTTTTGTGGCATTCTCAACACCCTTAATTGCCTCACCTTTAGCTCTAATCTTGCTAAGATTTAGTGAAACACCTCCACCCAACTTAGACAATTGCATGGACATATCTACGGCTTTGGAAATGTCATTGAGCGAATCGCCCACTTCCATCAGAAAGCAGCTTACCAACTCTCCTCTCCGTTTACGTCCAGCATTCAAGAATGTTGGAGTAGAGGGTTGTAGTTCTTGATTGATAAGTGATTTTACCAACTTCTTAGCCTTTTCAAAGTCACCATTTGCCAAATAAAGAGCTACAATGGATATACGATCTTCATAACGCTCTAGAATCTTTTTCTTGTCATTCGTTTTAAGAGCATAATCATTATAAAATTTAAAGGCGCTCATATAAGATGGGAACCTAAACTTCTCATCATACGCGATATTGAAAATTTCTTTCTTCTGCTCATGTGTATATTTATTTAGAAACTCTTCTTCGTAATAGTCGTTTTCAACTAAATAATCAATCTTCTCTTTCAGATTATGGAAGAAGACTGTATTTTGGTTTACGTAATCAATAAAATAACTTTTTGCTGCTTCCTTATCCTTATCAAATTGAAACTGCCCATCTTTTTGAACCATAATCTCATTGTTCAATTTAATCCAATTAGGTACATTAGACAATGTTGTTTACCTCCTGAGTAAATATGTCTATATCTTTTTTAGTTCCTGATAATTCAAATTTATGAATCACAGGTACGTTGTATTGTGCTGATAGTAAATCGGCTGCTTTACAAAAATATGCTCCCCAATTTCTATTTCCACTTGCAGCAACACCTTTTAAATGTTTGTGATTGGAAAGAAGAAAGTCCCGAACATTCTCAGGGACTTCTCCAAATCCAATTGTATAGGTAATTAATACAAATGGATCATCAATCAATAAGTTATTATGTATTTTTACTTTTTTGAAATCTAATTTATTCACAAAACGCTGGATATTGCCCGTAAGAGAATCATATACTACAAGCAATTTATTCCCTTCTCTCCAATGAAATTTCTCTTTTATCAAATTTTTTTTGTTGATATCCACATATAATATGCTAATCCTAAAAATCCAAAAAAAGCCATTACTTCATCTACGGGATATCCGCATAAAATCATTACTGCATTGAGGGCATAGCATATAGATCCTAACTTAATGAAAATCTTGATAAATGATTCACCTCCTTAAATTAGTCTTCACTTCAAACTTAAACCAAGCATCTTCCCATTCGGATTCATTCATTGCGTCAAACTCTTTAAATTCCTTGCTTCCCAAATGTTGTTTCAATGTTTTAGTTACATACTTATCGTCATGCAGCAATTTTTCATCTTCAGTACCAACAACATTTGAGAAACATTCAACTAATACGTCTGTTAACTCCCATACTGTTCTTGCCATATGTATTAAAAGAAGTTTGCTGTGATCCAAGAACGAATATCTTCGAGTTCATGAGTCTTAGCATTGACCGTTTCATCTTTGTGTCCAAGTCTACGGGAAACTTCTTTGTTTACACCATTGAGAGTATCAATCCTTTCAGTAATATGATCGATGATTTGTTCTGCTGTATTGCTGTTAAACATCTCATAACCCTCCTATGAAAAATTGGTTATTATTTACACCCAAATGTAATAAAGTGCCGTCATTCTGAAAATTATTCCTAAAACGAGACCAATGACAAGACCGATACCAGCCTTCCCAGCATCTTCATTTTTGAACTTAGCATTGACATAATTAAGCATATCTCCAGCTATTAAAAAGATTAAGAAACATTTTAAAATGATAGTCCAATCCACTTAATTCCCCCAATTAATTATCCGTTTTATTGATTTTTAATAGATCGATATTTTTTTTAGATTTTTCTGAATCCCCTTCAAGGATTACTTTAATTGAATTTAGTTTTTCGTAAGACATCATCCAATCCCTGTACTCACTTGGCGATCTTCTTGATACCAATGCTTCATTCGATTCTTTTTCTATCTCTTTGATTTCATACTCCAAACCATCAACCAATTCATTTATAAAGAATAGATTATCTAAAGTATGGAATTGAACATTCCCCGTCACAAATCCATCATTTACAAGGTGCTTCTCTCTTTTTACATTTTTTTCGAAAAGATTAATCACAATCAATAAAGTATCAGCAAGTATTTTATAGTTTTTAAATTCTCCTTTTTTTCTATTATATTGAAGTTCTGACAAAATAAATTTAGCATCGTGCTTTGCTTTATATGCAATATTATTCATTTACATTCTCCTTTAGCGATAGGTTTCCACCCTATAAAATCATAATTTTATTTTCTAATCTGTAACAACATAACGAGATAGTTTTTCTGTGACTACAGTTACCTCAAATGTGTCGTACCCGTGTTTCTTAGCCATTTCTCCTAGAATTTCCGGCGAAGGTAACTCTGCAGCTTCGGCTGTTTTAATATCAGCATTCAATCCATTTTGAGCAACGTCTTCAGCTCGATACATTTCGAATCTGTGGAATTTCCGAGTTTCGCCATCATATTTTTCAACCATACTATCTTCCCCCTCAGTAATCAGTTCGTTTACCGGCTGCACGAAGCTTTTTACGCTCTTTAAACGCCTTAGTAATCGTGCTTCCTTGTTTACCTTTACCGACAACTGGTCTAGTCTGATCAAAATCAATAATCAAGCCGCGAAGCTCAGCCAACTCTGCGATATCATTCTGTGCATAATGTTTAGTTTTTTCTTCGCTTGACAATACCATTTGCTTACCTTCTTGAGTCATTGCTACGTTATAAAACATGTTCATTTCTCCTTTAATATGTATTATATATTTTTATTTTATTTAAACAGTTGTTAAACTATTATGATATGAATAACGGTATTCGCATGTGTTTCTAAGATTACACAATTGGCAAGGAAAAAACTCTTTCTTGCCGTCCACTACAGAACAAAGAGGATTCCACTCAGATCCGTGTGACTCGATTTTTGCAACTGTATCTTTTACCCATTGCTTTGTGCGCTCTAATTCCTTCATATCAAACTTGATTACCCGTTCACGATTATCTTTTTCCCTTGGGAATATGTATACAAGTGCATCAGGCCAATAACCATATTCATTATAAAAAGGAATTGAATAAAGGTAAAGTTGTTGAATATTATGTTTCATTTTTTTAGCATTATAAACCCGACTTGTTTTATAATCTCCAATGATCATTCCGTATTCTTTATGTTGAGCATATAAATCCGGGAAACCCTTGAGCTTGATACCGTCGATTTCAAACAGTTTTAATTCTTCTGCTTGTTTTACATCATAATCCTTAAATACTTCGTCAAACTCATCAAAGAACTTGAACAGTGAATTCTCGTATGAAGCTCTCATCTTTGCGAACGGTACGGAATACGTAAAATTCTTAAGTCCATTTCTTAATTCATCTTCAAGGTCCCAAGCCAACAGTTCATTATTATGTAGTTTCTCAATCGTTTCATGTACTAGCAATCCGTATTCAGCAAAGTAATTATTCTCACCGCGATTATCATGGTTGTATTGCTCATTGAACAAGTGAAAACATCCTTCGCCTTCTGTTGCCATATGATATGTATTTAATCGAGACCAACTATAAATTATTTCATCTTGCAATATGTCACCATCCTTATGAAGTTGTCTATTAATCACTAAACCATTTTTCACCTCCCTCATTTAATATATCACAATAATATTTTATTGTAAATATTTATTTTATATAATTTCATCAATTATTCCTAGTTCCAACGCTTCCTCTGCGGTGATAAACCAGTCTTGCTTATAGTTCTGTACTTCTTCAATTCTTTCTTTTGGAATTTTGGTTCGTTGCAATAGATGTTTGGTATAAAGATCACGTAATCTCAATGCTTCATTGACATCTTCCCGCATTGTTTCAACTTTTCCTTCGGCCCAACTTGAAACACTATGATACATGAAGGTTGCCAACTCATGAGCACATCGTTTCTTCCCAAAAGATGAAATTAGAAGACCCATAGACATTGCGTATCCATAAACATATGTATGCACGGGTGTTTTACTTGAATCGATTGCGGCACAAATTGCAAGTCCATCATAACAAACGCCGCCATAACTATTCATGATAAGTTTAATTGGTGTTCTAGTGTACTCTTTTAGTTCTGACTCTTTCTTATCATCTTCTTCATTAATGTCACAAATCTCTTTAATGATCTTGCCCGCTGATTCTTTATTAATTTCTAGGTTCAAATAAATAGTCCTGCTTAGTGTTTTATTTTCGTTCATTCACTGTCTCCCTTATTCTGATAAAAATCAAACTTCGTTGGCTACCTTGCATTAATCAGAGTGAGATGTTGTGTTGCAAACCAGAACAAAAGTCTATTTTTCATTTTATCATCTAACTCATCAATGATATTCCAGATTCTCTCAACATACAAATTTGGTAATCCGTCAGTGTCTAAATAAGCACAACATTTGAATTTTTCTATATACTCATCCCGTAGTTTAGTCTCCTGAATAAAAGCATTCATATCCATTTATTATATCTCCCTATAAGTACTTAGTTTTATTTGTTTATAATTTTGTTAAATGCTTCTTGTGCTATTTCCTTCATTCCAAAATAATCATCCTCAAAATCTTCCCCATCATATTCTATAATCCTTAAAAGAGCAGAAGTTGCAATGTGGAGTCTTTCTTCTATCGTTATATTGTTCGCCTCCCTATAAAACATCCATTTCATAGACTTTATTAATTCCGAATAGGTTTACAATGATAAATTGGTATAGTGTAGTTTTCGCACTCGTAAATTACCACTGCATATATCCCGAATGTATGAATCCGTAAGTGATCAATCTTACTACCGTCAAGGAAGGGAAATTGCCATCCCGTATAATTGAATGTGTCTCCCGGATTTACTTCTGGTACATCTAGTGTAGGGTCAGGATTAAAGTAACCCGATTCAATTTTTAATTTTAATTTATTTAAACCTTGTTTTATTCCGAATCCGTGTGCACCCATCGGCAGAACTCCTTTAGTAATATCATCTATCCAATCCAGCATTTTACCAGCATCTATCAATTTCCCTTTATCCAGTATTTCAGACATGATCATACCTCCCCGTCCTTATCTTTCTTCACATATTCAGCACCGCTACACATCGGACATTCCGGATGATTTTCTGATTCCGTATATCCTCTGCCGTTACATCCATAGCATTTTTCAACTTCGCCAACAATCACATACATGCGTTCCTTCATATTCTCTTTTACTCCTTTCATACCCATGTATAAGGTTTCCTTTCCGGGTATATGGGTTAATCCATCGCATATGCTTTGATATAATCTGGTATCTGCTCATATTTTTCGATCCATAGCACGTTAGCTACAGCGAGCACATACTCTTTTTCCATATTTGCAATAACCCTCTGAGCATCACACTCATACTCAGTCTCCCCTGGGTTCCAAGTTAAACTTCTTAGCTTGTCCACCACATAACTTTGATGCGGCTCCCCCACGGCATTGATGATTACTCTGGCTTGCTGCATATCCGTTACAACAGTCTGTTTATTCATTCTCATTCGCTCCTTATTCCCACCATATCGAGCATGTCCGTGATATAGTGGGTTGTTGTATATGGGGAGGGTTATTCCCCGGACTCCAATTGTAGTCGGGACATCAATTGACGTTGCCGTTTACGTAGTAGATAATTCCAGCAGTTACCACATACAAACCTCGCATCATCTGGTATTGGCGATTGTATAAGTTCATATCTTTCACGGCTGCATTCTTCGCGCTGGCATTTTTGTTTAACTTCGTTCGGGTGTCGCTTCATCCCTGGAACACTCCTTGTATTGTGATAGAGGGTTATTCCCCTAATGCTTCAAATCTTTCGTGTAATGCCTGCAAGTCTTGTTTTATCCACCTACAGTGTTCATGCCATCCAAATCCTTCACCAAAAACACCAATAGGCTTGTGAGCAAGGTAATTAATCATTTTGAGTATTTCCTTTAGAGCTGCTTCCTTCTCTGCCAACTCTTCGGTTTTACCGATAAGTCGCCGCCGTAATTGCGCTGCCTTATGCTCCATCTTGAGATATTGACGATCTGCATTGTCAAAAGCCTTGCTCCACTTGGCTGACTGCTGTCGTGCCTCTTCAAGCTTCTTACTTAGCACCCATACTTGATTTTGTTTGATTGAAAAATACTCTCTTGTCTCCGTTAGTTGCTTTTGTGCCTCTTCTAGATCCTTGAGCAGATAAGAGATGTAGTCGCACAGCGTAAACACTTGACTACTTAGATGGGCCTCTTGCCCTCTGGCATTATCTGCTTTTATCCAAAATTCATCCGCATCCTTTTTGATCTCTTCAATACGTTCATTCACCATTATCAACCCTTTCCAACGTGCACCAATCTTCTAAATCTTCAAGGAGAAATGTGACTGTCGCTTCTTCTCCGTTGAATCTGAATACCACATCAAACATTTCACGGTATCCATAATGTGAATCACGTCCGCATGAATCAATTTCACCTATCGCGCCTTCGGGAATAAATGTTTCATACCCCTCACCTGTTTCATAATCCATGCCGCCTACATGCAAATCATGCTTCATTTTCACCTTTGTTTCGTTTTCATACTTAAATCCGTTACTCATGCCCTTGTACCTCCAACCAATTCTGGATTATTCCATACATTTCCTACTACCTTAATTTCAGCCGATTCGCTGAATAGATAGTCACCGTCTTTCCCGTCCAAATCTTCAAGCAGGTATGAACCGTCAATATATTTCACAACGCCTGAGCTTGTGCCATGTAGCGGGAACAGCATTTCTTCTCTCATGCATATATCCCCTCATAGATTTCCTGGCCCTCTGGAAACTCTTGCGTCCGTTTCGAGTCCTTGAGGCCTGTGTATTGACCCACTGTTTCTGGATCAACGCCAACCGAAGTTCCGTTTGCCAAACAGATGCTGATGTATTTTACATCCTCACCGTTATCCTTGCGCTTGCCCCGAAATTTAATCTCTCTCATGACTGTGAAGCCTCCTTTAAGGTCATATATGCAGCCTCAGACCTCTGGCGGGGTGTGGCATCACACATCGCAGCAACAAGCGTGCCGTAATATGCATCTGTGACCTTCCTGGTCATCCTTGGCTTAACCTGATTAGAGAGATTCAACGCGTACCACTCTGCATTAGTTTTTCGTGCTGCTGCCTGTACCTCCAGAGAGGCGGCAGGATCGGAAGTCGGATGTCAATCCGTCACCTTGCGGCGAAACTCATTTGTTTTTCCATCAACCCATACAAGTCTTACTCCATCCCATGCATTTACCCAACCCATCAGATTCGCAATAGCAAAGTCTAGCATTTCATCCATCATATCCTGTGGTTTATTCATGATTGTTCTTCCTCCCCTCAATCCGAACAAAGTCTTCAATACATCCGTCCTCGTCATACCGAAGTTCGATTACATATTCATCGTCAATCAGATGCAAACGCGCCGAAACCTCGTCCAACTCAAGCACACATCCCAAATCATCTGTGTAACAATCATCGCCATATAGATTTTGCAGAAACTCTGTTTGCCCCTTGCTGTTTTCTCTGGCAATTGCATATTTCTTATCCATGTATATCCCTCCCTGGTAAGGCCGTATTACCTCAGACTTCGTCAGTAAATCCAACCAAATTGGCTGTTAATTTGAACTGTGGTTCCAGCTTGTAAGGTGATAATTGCAAAAGATTTTCGGTATCCAGCAGATTGATAACTGCGATCCCATCTTCAACATGCAATTCAGGCGTTCCGTCTTCATCATCTGCATAGAACGACGCAAACACTGCCAACTCTGCCTCTGAGTCAATTCCGATGCACATTACAGACCCTTCATTCATCATATAAGTTCCATACAATTTGATTTTCATGTTGTTATCACTCCTTTATAGAGGTATAGGGTAAGAGGCTGTTAAGCCTCAACCCTGGGCTTTAGATATCCCAATTCAATTGCTTTACCCTGGATTGCTTGCATGTCCTCTTTTGGGTATCCCCAATGTGGGCAGTACAGACCACCGTAGCCGTTGTTGTGGTTCGCGTCATCATCGCCATTGATGTAGTCCCGAAAATCGCACGCAAGGCCCCACAGCGTTCCTCCGTGCGAGAAATGATAATGTTCGTCTGGTTTGGACTCGTCCATGAGCAACGGAGAGCCTGTATAATCATCTGTCAGCCATAACCTGCCCCCGGCCCAATGGAATGAAGCGTATCTGTCATGCTTCTCGGAGTACAAGAAGTGGCGTCCCCGCCTGCCTATTTCTCTGATCAGTTGATTCACAATGTCTATCCGATTCTGTCCTGGGAAGGGCTTTTCGTTCTGCATAGGAACAGAAGAACCAATCTTGCGGACCTTAACGATTTTCATATAATCAAAGAATGTCATGTCTGGATCGGCATCGCTGAAACTCAAATATGCGCCATACTTAGCAGCTCCGGCCGACTTCGCTTTTTTGAGAACTGAGTAGTCTGGATAGTCGTCAAAGTATCCTGGGTACGAAATCTCATAAAGATTTAGCGCCTCGCTCATACGGTATATCTCTCCTTTGGGATGGGGATGTATATATCCCCCTTTATAATTATTTTAGTTCTTTAAAACAAACTTAATTTCCTTATGAATTTCTCTTAGTTTATGTAGAGGCAGATTGTATAAATTTAATGATTCAATTTCTTCTATAATTTTTCTTCTTTCTACAATAAACTCTTCTATATCCCGTTCTGTCATAACCCTTATCTTATCCGCAAATGGAGAGTTAGATAAGCGAACTTCATTAAAATTCACCATATATCCATGCTCTTTTGAAAATCTACTTTCTCGTATAAAAAGTACATTATCATCTGCACCAGTTATAATTAATGGGTACTTTATCTCGTTATTTAACCTGTAATTATACCATTCGAAAACTACTTCATCTCCTATTTCGATTTCATATAGACTATTTTTCATTTGCACTCCTTTCGTAATATATAGGCTTCATGCTCTTCCCGTGTCGCTTCTCTGACCCATCCTTTATCAACCCATGACTTTGGACAGTGTGTCGCATCCTCAAGCTCTACCGGCATTCCAGCACGTCTACGGTCTGTGTTAAGCCCTAAAGTCATAGACCAAGAATGGCCAGCATCGGTATACACCCAATGAGTATTAGCGGTTACTGTCATGATTGTAGACATTTATTTTCTTCTCCTTCTTTGGATGGTAATATTATTAGGCATCTTTCAAAGCTATTGCAAAATCCTCAACATCGTTCACGAACTGTAGCAGTTCATTTGCAAGATCCCGTGCCTTATCAACATTTAATTCCTGTCTAATTATTGCGGAATCTGTTTCAATTTTCATTTCCAATACGGGCCATTCAGGATAATGCGCCCTTTTCCATCCTGCTGCAGACAAGCCGCCTAATCTATACAAAAAATCAACATTAATCATTGTTCATTCCTCCGTTCCGATTAAATAAGTATTTTATCAGCCGAAAACTTTCTCTTTGTGTTCTATTCAGCGTTCGAATTTGATTTCTCAATGTATTCTTTGAAGTATTTTTCCATCCCATCTCGTCTCAGACAATTCACCGATTGAACATTGGAGCCGCAGTGTGATTCCCAATTAATATATAAGTCGATTCCTTTAACTTTCTTAATATCCTCTTTTTCAGCAGAAAACGAGCTGCTGCAATCATAATAATTTTCAAGAATTTCAATAACCTCTGCTTCATCTATGGTGTAAGACATGTCGAACTCAGAACACTCGAACTGAATATATGCACAAATTGAGTTAATTGTTTCATAGTTATAAGGAGCCTTAAAGTAAAGTTTCCTATTCGGATCAATGTTGTATGCATGTGTCAGATAGTAGACGCAGTATTCATCAGCCTTCTTCAATTTTGACAACGACATCATTGATTGAACAAACTCTTTTCTGTTTTTGGTTATTTGACTATTTTGAATACACATCGCTTCTTTACTCATCTAGCTTCCCCCTTATTTATATAACACGAATTTTATTAGCCAAATATCTCTTTCTTATGTATTTTTACTTTGTTGACTGCAAGTGTATGTAGTGTCTTGAAATCAATTTTTGGATTTTTATATTTTTTAATGAAATTCCACGTCTCCTCTTTTACTAATTCTGAGAACACCCGTCCAAATAACATTGGGATATATTGACCTTTCCAGCCTTCATTCTCATGTACGATCTTAGCGTACTCTTTGTCGATAAAAGCAGCAGTCAAGAATTCATCGATAATTTGCTGTTCTATCATTTCTTTTGGTTTAATTTCTGGAGCACCCATTGCTTTATAATGTTTTTCTTTGAACTCACTTGTTACAATTTTTGCCCACGTCTGACGTTTATATCTGTTATAGAAGTCATAATTTTTAATTACAACCCCTTCACCTTTACCCTCTCCATCTTTAATGAGAAAGTTGTTTGTTTCGAGAGATTTAACAAAATACTCATACGATCCATTTTTAATCACACAAAGTGGAGATATATATTCTAAATCAAATTCTTCTAGCAGCGGCTTATATACATCGTAAGGTATGTATTCGACTGATTCTTCATCCTTATCGATACAAACATCAAAAATATGGAATTTACGCCAAGCATCATCTCTGTATGTTTTTAGTGTATGAGGAACAAGAAATTCTCCGTACAACCTGTGTGTTGGATGTTCTCTAAGGTAATTTATAATTTTCTCATTTGAAAGCACATGTGTATAAAATCCTGCATTATCCTTTTCTAATGATAATTCTCTGTTTCGACTTCCTGCCTTAACATTTCCTTCATTATCTAGCCAAACAGATCCATTCGTCCCATCTAGTTTCGGGAAAACGAGACATTCGCCTAATTCAATACCTTCTACTTCATCAGTTCCATATCTTTCGAGGTGTTGATATTTTTTGAATTCCATTTTATCATTTCTCCTTTTTTTACGATAAAATCCGTCTTTGATTGTCGTATTATTCAACAGTTGAAGTTCGATCTGTGAATAGCCGGTTAGCCTCAAACTTCAATTCATTGATCCTAAATCGTAACAAACTAATCTCTTTGCTTAATTTAAAGTGTTCGCGTTGCTTAGTCATAAAGTCATTTTCAAGTATGTTCAATTCTTTACAAATTTCATTTAATCGGGTGCTCATGTTTCACGCACCTTTCTATGTATTGTTGTTTTGTTTATTTATTTTATTTATAATATTTAGTTTTATAAAAAATCCACACTTGAGTCGTCTTAATCCCACAGTCATTCATAAAGTAATGCTCGTTTATATATTCAAATCCTTCGCATGGTACAATACCAATCGGTTGATCGTATTCCACTTTATAAAGCTTATCCCTCGTAATTCCACTCTTTTCAAGGTTTACGTCGAATGAAATGTATTCAGCATCCTCAATACAATCAACAGTTTGCAACTGACTTATATTTAACATAGTTTATCTCCTTTGTTGTATTGTACTTTTATTGTTATTATTTATTTTATATATTATCACCAATATTTGGTTTCCGTCAATCATTATTATTGTAATCTATTTTATTGATGAAATAGTTCTTTTATTACTCTTAGTCTTCTTCCGTAGCAAGTATTTCTTCTTCATAATAACTCCAATCTATTTCATCAAAACAGTTTTTGTAATCTGAAAATTTATATCCATAGTATTCAAAAAGTTCATTTAATTCAACGCAAAGGGTGTCGTTGAACAGCCTTGCTTCCACACCTCCTTCACTAAACCAATCGTTGCCAACGGCCTTTGTAAATTCCTCAATTTCTGAAAAACAAAGGTGAACATAGCCAATGATATCGTCACCCTTTTTATAAAGTCCTGTCTCACTTTCTTTAAGTAAATCATATAATTGAACATTGAATTCCAAGCATAATCATCTCCCATAAAAATCGTATTTTATCGGTTCATTTTAACTTGTAAGTAACACTTACATATTGCTTCTGCTGCTGAATCACAAGAAATTCCGGTATCCTTATATTTATGAAGAGCAATTTCACCGCCTCTATAATGAACTGATTCTAGGTCGCATGTATACCACCTGAATCCTTTATCTGAGCTTTGTGGGATTACTGCTATTCCTTCCAGATTAGCCAGTTTAAAAGCAGTGTTCATATCTGTTGAAGGATGAAAATTATACATTTCCTCCGAATCATCCATTGTCACTCTTTCACCATTACCCCAACAAGCCTGACATCTGCTCGATGTTTCTAAGTCGTTACATTCCCAACCACAGTTAGGACAAACATGAACATGACGAATATTCATGTCATATCCATATAAAACCTTATGTACTAGGCTATCTAATTCCTTGCCTGCTTCCATGTTAAGTATCCAATCCATATCGATAAGACCTCCCCTTAGACCATTGTTTTATTAACATGTATGTATACTAATCCCCAAACGTTTTACCGAGCCAATCTCCTCCTCTTTGATATCCTCCTTAACTAGATTCCAGCCATATAATGTTTTACCATAATATAAATCGGACAATTCAACACTTTCGTCATTCATCTCTCCCCGGAGTCTAATCATTCGTTCTTTATAAGATTCCTCTCCAATCACTTCGTAATTTTCTCCATAGATATCATATGTATTTTCATCATCTTCATTGTCTTTGTATGGAGTATATACCCATCTATCTCTATCCAATTTTGGATCTGATTTTAACCATTCGTAAACATCCTCATCTGAATTAGCTACCAGATATGTCAAAATTCCCTGTTGACTATCTTTTGGAGCATAATGTTCTATTTTAATTTCGTAAAGATTCATTTAGCAATCTCTCCTATAGAATTATTTTATATATTTTTATTCTTTAAGCAGCGATTCAATTTCATTAATCTCAAGCTCAACCTTCTTTTCATCTGAAAGCAATTTATCCAATTTAGTCTCCATTGCTCTGAGCTTTTGCTCTTCTTCTTTTCTGGACATAAAGTCAAGCTTAGACTGCAGATCATCAATCCATTCCTGAACTCCGTAACCGCTGATCATATATTCATCCAATAAACCCAAATCTTTTGCTGATGCGGCGTAGGCATTTAATTTAACTAACATGGAGATGATTTGTTCTCTGCTCAACACCTGAATGTTGTATCTCACTGAATCGATTTCAATTGAACAATTTGTTATTGGGATAAATTTTTGAGATTTCTTAAGCCGTTTTTTCTTTTCTTCAATTTGTTTTTTAAGTTCAAGGATTTTTTGATCATTATTGTTAGTCATAAATATAATTCTCCTTTTAGATCATTTCTTTTTGATATAGCTTCCCATTAGCCAAATATTTGTTTTTACGCATGGGGTTAAATTTTTTGTGAATTTCTTCCGGTGTCCCTTCGTAAATAGTGTTTTCTCTATGCCAGTTCCATCCATAGTTCTGTGATTTATTTGCTACTAAAACTTTATAAACTCCAACTTCATTATATTTTTCTTCAATCTTAATTAAATTTTCTTCTGAAAGACCGCCAGTATAATATTTTATTCCCCATCTATTATTCAAAATCTGAGTAACAAAAACATCATATTCGATATGTATAGGTTCATCTTTTGATTCGTCATAAGGTGAAAAACGAGTGTCTCTTTCAAGTTTCTCCATAATTTCTGAATAATTGTCTACTGGATCATCAGAAACTACACTAATCAATTTATCTCCCAAACTTGCCAAAGTCTCAAAATAATCATAACCATACGGAGATTTAAAATAGAAAAAATACTTTTTTATCTTCTTTTTACCTCTGTAATAATCATACTTCCCTAAAAAAACCCATTCTTTATTATCCTTTGTTTTATAAGTTACACCAAGTTTTAAATCCTTCGATTTAATATACTCTTTATTTAATAGGATAGAATTAAATTGTGAAATTTCTTGATAGTCTGGTGAACTTGTAGGCAACAATATCAACTCTTTACCATCCCAACCGTAAACAAACTCCCCTTCAAGTCCTTTACCTCTAATGGAGTTTGCATTTTCCAAAATGTAAAGCAAGTTTTCAATTGTGATTTCAAACTCAAATCCTCTTGGATCATACACACGAACATACGCCTGTCGATGATTCCAATCAGAAACATAGTCACCGACTTTTTTGTTCAGTACAAATCCAGACATCGGCTCATTAGTATAGTTCACAGGCTCAATTTTTTTATCTCTCCAACTTTCCCATGAAGCTTCTTTTCGTAATTTCCCTTTGTGATCATAATAAATAACATAGGCGAGTTTCTTTGTGTATGTACTATCTCTATTCTGAAAACCTATCCTAATTGTTTCGGGTATAAAAATGTTTGTCTTCACTTAGTTATCCACCGTCATCTGTTCTAAGCTCACCTTCAACCACCTTACCCACTCATTTCGTTCATTTGTGACCTTTACTTCTTTATTCCATCCCTCAGCATGGTGCTCAATATCTTTGTTGATCCTAGTTAGTTGACTTTCTAGCCACTCTTCAGGCGTTAACTTTGGAATATCTAAAGGATAATATTGATCCAATTCTTCTTCACTAAACCCATGCTTCATACTTTCTTCTAACTGATTAATACAAAATTCTTTAAGGTTGTTGTGTTCAGAAGTTGGGACTTTCCATTCTTTTACCTTTTCTAGCATATCTGAGTATCGTTTTTGTTCTAACATTTTTTCAGACCTGATCTTTTTATTGTTTTCAATTTTATACCAATGGTTTAAGTCTATGCGTTCCGTTATTTGTTCTTTTGTCAAACTAGTTAATTCCTCAATCTTTTTTCTTGCTTCTTCTAGTGCTTCATAATGGTAACTGTGTGGTTGAAACTCTGGAATTGGGGTATTCAATGGCTCATCACGCATCATAATTGTTGCTCCAAAAGCACGAGCACACTGTAATACGTATTCATTTACATCTGTAATCGTGCCATTACTCACTCCATATGTGTATCCTGTTGGCATCTAATCATCTCCCATTTATAGTTTACTTCTCATAGAATCGTTGTTTTATTGTTATTATTCAATTTTTTTGCCAAAGGTTATCTTCAACTTCTTTTTTGAGAGTATTTAAACATTCCTCGTAATTCTTTTCTTCAAGTAAATCAATGCAATAATCCATTTCATTTAGCAGCCATCTAATCTGCCTAATCAGAACTGTTCTGTCTTTTGGAAATTCATTGGTCGTAACCCTCTTCATTCTTAACCTACCTCACCGTTATGCTCTTTCCATTCTTTAAACTTCATTTGCGAGGATACTCCAAGACTTCCTCCAAACCATTCAGGGGCAAACTTAAATGTTTTCACAAAGTCAGTTAAACATTTATCACATAGATCAAATCTCCAAACGTTAGTTCTATATTTACTGTCTTCGCCTTCGAAATCTACTGTCACCCGATGAGTATCCTGAAATGTAAGATTCGAATCCTGTTCTTCTTCATAAAATCCTTTATCTATTTTG
Organism: Paenibacillus medicaginis; assembly: GCF_042138635.1. Classification (NCBI taxonomy): domain Bacteria; kingdom Bacillati; phylum Bacillota; class Bacilli; order Caryophanales; family Paenibacillaceae; genus Paenibacillus; species Paenibacillus medicaginis. Next base: position 169,480 of record NZ_JBHIRY010000001.1, read on the forward strand.
CCGCACTTATTACATACTACTGAATTAGTGAATTCTTTTTTGGCTTTAATTTCTTCAATCCTTGTATTTCTCATCTTTCAACCTCCTATGAAACCTTCGTTTCGTTGTCTACTCAATCACACCGTCCCAATATTTGAATTCCTCTATTCCTTTTTGCTTATCGAGTTCTTTATGTATTTCTGTAGTTGTTTTTTTGGCATAACTTTTGACCGCTCTTATAGCAAGTTCTTTATAACTTTCATCCCATCCACGCTCTAGTTTATGAACACTTTTAAATCTTTTAAAATTTAATAGTCCTTGATTTTTTACAAACACTTCGGCCACGATTCGAAGTACGCCGTGAAAAATATCTTCTTCATAAACTGAAACCATGTATTTATGCCCTTCATACTCAACAGGATATTTTACCAAGTACATAGAGTCACCTCTCTTCATTCTTTTTGAAACCTGATATCTGGATACTCCCAAGGATAATTTCTAGCAATTCTTCTCTCTTTTTCATGTGTAAGCATTCTTAATTTATTTTGTAATGCTACGATGTTACTATTCGTTTTCTCAATTTCATTATTTAATTCTTCATCACTCATCTCTTTGAAGAACATATTGCCACCACCTCTCTTGTGAATTATCTGTTACTCATTCCAATTAATTTTTTCACTTGTCAGAATTTCAGCAATACCAATTTCAACTTTTGATCCATATATAACCGAGTCATTTATTGCCCAGCTCATTCTTCTCTTCGCTTCTTCAAGATCAGAGTAAAATCCGAATTCCCTATGCCCACTTTTATAATTAAAAAATACGATATAGCCGTTCATGACTTCGCCTCCTATGCCATTTCTCATTGGGCAACAAAAATAATATTTTATTGTGTAAGTTCGAGACTGAACTTAACTTGATCCTTCGTCACCCAATCACAGTCATTCTGATTAACATTAAAACAGTAATATTGATCTACGGGGATACTATCTTCGCTTGCCGGTATTGTATCAAGTATCCAAAGCATGTCTTCGTCTTCCCATTCATAACAATCAAGGTTATCTCCACTGATCCAACAAATTCCTTCGATTTTTAACTTGCCTTTTTCATCATATTCGATTCTTGGCTTTAGAAACTGAACTACATTTTCGGAATTAATTGCTTGCATAGTTTTCTCCTTATTAAATCTACATTTCATTCGCTTTGCTCACATACTTCATCAATTGTATTTAGATGCCAAAGGATATTTTTGTAAACCTCAGACTCTGAATGATTGTCGCAATTCTTAATGTCATTTGGAATCAGGAGTTTCTTCACCATCAATCTAAAGGCTATCTCTTCCATGCCATCCATGATATGAGGGTAAGAAACTAGTCTTGCGACATAAGAAGTGATCTGCTCGTTTTCCATACTTAACAACTCCTTATGAAATGAATATTTATTATTTATATGTTTTATTTATATTCTAGATCCTCATCACTCTTTCCAGTAGCCTCACATATAGTCCAGATGAGCACTGCAAAAACCATAATTCCAATACTAATTGCTATCCACATTTCTTCTGCCCCTTTGTCATTGAGTCATAAAATTGAATAAATCTTTTTCAGTTCCATATGGACCAATTAGATAAATTCCACCCTTATCCTTTTGGACTTGTTCTACTTTTGCTCCGTGTTGCTTTGCTAAACTGATCAGTTCATATTTATTAATCTCTAACATTTCATTCAGTTCCTCATACCGTTTTTGGTCTTTAAAGAACCACCGACTGAATTGTTTACCCTTCATATTTCTAATTTCAATAATCTTGTTGCCTTTAACCCAGATATGAAGATTGCCATACATATAGAGTTCTGCTCCTTCTCCATCCTTATATGGAACCTTGGCAGCCAACATAATGTTTCGAGTCAACTTCCGTCTCACAAGTGCTGCTGAAGCGAATTCGTTCCCTTTTACTTTTGCTCGATATGTATTTAATACGTTTCCAGAAAGTTGATACAACTTGTAGTTCATTAAATCATCTCCTCTTTTAATTATGTTTTTATTATATATATTTATTTTATAAAAGTAAAGCACCTTAGAAGAAATATTTTCTAGGTGCTAGGTAATAAAATAACCTTTTCATAGTCAGCATATTTTGTATTTGTATCGATCATTGTACATCTTTAGCCATATATCTTTACCGGCATCTGCAGGGCTTGCTTTAGGATCACTAAATAAGTTCTCACTGTCCCATAAATGATAAACCCTGCGGTTCTTAATCTGTTTGAGTTGACCCTTTATGTATTCTTGATCCTTGTCCTTATCCCATCCAAACACAAAATCAATATCCAACCCTAAATCCTTGAGCAGCTTTGCCTGAACTGGACTTAATTTATCTCCCTCGATTGATACAGCGTTACAAATACCATAGGACCACAAAAGCATGACTGTCTTCGCAGCCTCTACAACTAAACATTCCTTTTTTTCTTTTATGTATGGTAATGCTCTGTGCAAATTAAATAACTCAATACTTTTTGAACAAGAATAAAGATAGGAATACTTTTTAGAATCAGATATCTCTTTATTACCGCCTATATAACGCCCCTTAACTCCAATTAATTGACCGGCAGCATTATGGAAAGGTATAGTTACCCGTTCGCTGTCTATATCGAATCCAACGCCAAATAGTTTTTGCGTCGCTAATTCAATGCCTTCATTGTACCAGTCATAGTACGGATAATTTATGTATTGATTCAAAACTGATTCACTAATTATTTCATTCCTTCTAATTTCAATTTCTTTAGTTCTCGCTTTCTGTATAGGTCTAAGCCACCAATTCCAATCTGTCTTTGGTTTTTCTATGAAGTCATTGCTAGTGTGTTCATAATCTAAGGCGTTACATATGTATGTTTTTATCTGATATAAGTTTCTTTTTACATCCTCAAACGTCCTACAATCATAAAGAATAAATCCTACTAAGAAATAAACGTCCCCACTAACACCCCTGTTAACTATTTCTGTGTGTAGTTGCGGATTCAAATAAATTTGCACACTTCTAGTATTATTCGATCCCGGTAGACGTGCAGTTACTAAAGGATCTCCATTTCTTTTATGATTAACTTTAATTAAGTCACAACCCAACTCCTCAAGTAATTGTCCGATTGTTCCTTCTTCGTATATGCGTTCTTTTAACAGTCTAAGTGAGTCGGACATAAACCTCCTCCCGATTAATCATTTATTGAAAGCTTATATGGAACTGCCTCTGCCATAAGTGTATAAATTTCCGAATTTCTAAACACTTCATTCATTTTTTTAGTTGCTTCCCTTGGTATAGATAGCCCCTGTAGTCCATTCTTTTCACGTTTACTGTGTGTAATACTGCTTCTTATTCCAAACTTATGGAATAATATTTCTTGTGCATATTCACATTCTCTCATATTGAAACTTGCACAGGTAATACTTGCATATCTGTTAGAATGCAAACTTCCATCATCCAAATACCACACTAACAAACTTGTTGCATTTAAACTGGTCAATAAATTGTATATATTCATTTCCTTATATTTATGGAAAATAGGCAGTGATTTAGTTGTAAAATCGTACATTGGTTTTCTGTCTGGGTATTTAGGATTTATGTATTTTCTAATCTTCTTATTGGGCACCATAAGACTTTTTAAGAAATCATATTTTAACTGTAAATATGCAAGTTGATCTTCGTTATGTGATAATTTTAATAAGTAATTCTTACTCCTTTGAGCCTGCAATAATGCTCCATCTCCTAAAAGAGAACCTATTATGATATCTCTTTGAATGTTGTTCTCCTTGTAACTGTTTTGCTTCGCCTCGCCGTTTAATCCGTGCATAACTAGATACTTATTGACCCTTCCTTTAGTTGTACCTAAGAACTCTGCAATCTCTCTCTGTAACATCTTCTTATTTATATATAAATCGTACCAATCATCATAAGTAAATTCATCTATCTCTTTTAAGTAAATCATTTAACACTCCTCAATAATTATGGTCATCGAATACCGTGGTCCAGCCAATTTCTGTCCAAGCGTTCACTCCAAAGTGCGGCTTCATTACAAGGACCCTTTGTCCCGTTTTATAATCTTGTCCACGTCTATTTTTACTGGTGAATATTAAGAAACATTGAGCATTCTTGTCTTTGTCTTTCTTCAAAGGTTCAATTACTTCTCCATATTCGTTAGTAAAAGGATCTTTTCTCCATTGTGTTACAAGCAGTTCCTTCTTCCCTCCTTCATATTCATCATCCCACATAAATCTGCCTGTAAAGAATACAGAGACCTCATTCTTTGCTTTGCGTCCTTCTCCCAGAGCATATTCATTAAGAAACCGCATCTTCAAGGCAGAATCGGCTAGTTGAACATTCATCCAGACCGCCAAATTCAATCCTCCACCGTTAGGTTTGGCAAGTTTATATAACTCCTTAGCATCCTCTACAAAGCGTTCCCAACGAGCCATGTTATTATCGCCCTCTGACGGTTTTGCCGTGTCTACTATAACTCTTGAAATACCTCTAGCGGCATAGTACTTGATCAACTTTTTAACATCTTCCATGACGTAATTTTCCATAAAAACAAAAGTAATTAGTTTTTTATCTCCATCACACAAATCGTGAAGCCATTGTTTAGCCTCTTTTAGACGTTCTTTTTCTTCTTTTGTAAATCCTCCTTCATTCAGTCTTTGACGTCCAACATATTTTCGTTCGCTCTGTTCCCTATCTCTGTTCATTGCTCCTAGAGCGGTTATCAGAAGAATCTTTCTAAACTCCTTAATGCTTTGTTCATTTGCTATAACAAGGAGTTCCTCTTTATTCTCAATACAGGACATAATTACCTTGTTTACTGTGAACGAAGTTTTCCCGCTGCCACCGAAACCACCATACATATAAACATGCCCATGCGCCCATCCTGTACAGATTCCAGTTAACTTCTTTGCATCGTAAAATGGTAATCCCACATCGGGACTTGTGTCCATTTCTTCTATGTCTTCGTCAATATTATCAAGCAGGTGGTGTTCATCATATTGATTATCACCGTCAATTGCTAATTGATTTACTTTATCATTCCAATATGTATGAAGTTGCTCTTTACTCATTTTTTTATAATCGTAATTTCCATTAAGTTGAAGCACTCTTTCTCCGAATAATTCAACTAGGTTTTTGAGGAGATTATATTTTTTTATTTCTTTATAATATGCTTCAAGGTTTTCTTCTTTACCTCTTGTCTCATATATCAACTCATTTATCGTATCAAATCCACCATATTGACTGTAATGTTTTTCAACACCCAAATCTTTCACTACTTCACTAATTGAAATATCATCAAAATATTTCAATTGTTTTTTTGCAGCTCTACGCCCAAGCTCCAAGAAAAAACCATAAACAGGATTAAGGAATGTCTTACTGTTTATTTTGTCTTCAGGATAAAAATTATAGTTTTCTGGATTAGCCCAAAACAAGCCAGTTAAATAACCTTCGCTTAGTACAACTTCCCTTTGTAGGCGTTCTAGAAATTCTTTCATTTAATCTCTCCCTTATAAAAATGCTGTTATATTATTTGCGACACTTTGTTTTTTCTTATAAATAATTTCTCTTCTCTCTTCTTTTGGATCATCGTTCATTTGGTTTCTTATTTCCTCTTCTCTCCGAAGTCTCAACTGTTCATTTCTAAATACCTCATTAAGCGATGAATTTATTACCAGTGTTATTACTTTATTAATCGCATCAGCATTATTTTCATCATTCAATACAGTCTTAATAAACCAATTCACTTTATCTTCGCATAGTCGGTATGCATCTAAAATCAATTTGTATGATATATTTTTACTTTCTTTTAATTCCCGAAGCCGCTTTATATTTCTTGGCGGGATGTTTAAAGCTCTGTGAAGATCAATCAAGTAATCATAGAGCAAACTCCATTCTACCTTCTCAGCCTCCTTTTGTTTCTGCTCTTCTTCAAAAATTAGGATGCAAGTTTTATGAATATAACCTTTGGGATGAATACCTTTGACCATGAAAGTTTTTTCGTCTTTATTTTTGCAATGTTTGCAAATGACTTGAGCCATATTATCACCTCACAATACAAATTCATCGAATACAGGCAATCTCATCAATCCTACCTTAGTCCATTCTCTAAATTTAACCTTGCATCTTAATGCCGGTTCAACAAAAACAAATTCTTTATTTTCCTTTGTCTTCATCTTACTAAGTATCGGCCATGCTGATTTTCTCTCTATGCTGCCCACTCCCAATTCGAGTATTCCTGCAGGCCTAATTCGTTTACCATCTTTGTACCCTATCAGCCAGCCAAATTCATCTTTTCTGTACCCAGTGATATAAACTTCTGCATCATTAACGGAAAGTGATATCGCCTCGTTACCGTCCCAACCCTCTACATAGATCACGTCTGCTTCCGTATTCCCCTTGAACTCCTCTACCGATTTTCAATACTTCCGTAGTTCCACGATACATTAATCATTATGGTTCCTCCTGGCTCCATGAAAGGAGTGTTTTATTATTATTTTTTATTCTACATATTGTGATATCAACGTATTTGCTTCTTCAATCTTTTTCATTAGTTTCTCTTGTTCTTCTTGTTTCTTTCGCTCTTCTCTTTCCTTAACTACCTTATCGGTCTCAATTTTTAAATCTACGAGACGTCTCTCATCTATAAGTGTTTCCTTGTTTATTCGAAATGTCTTAAATTCATAATATCCGTCATATGATAAGAATTCTGTTTCTATGACAAATTCATTGTCCCCAACTGTAATATTTTTGATTTCATAGTATTTATCATCAATTTCACGAATATAACCGATTATTTCATAAAGTAATTTCCCGACTCGATTATGAACCTCCATATAAGATTCTACTTGTTCTTGGTTCAACAACATTCATTCCTCCTTAGCAATCTATTCTGTAATAGGATCATCAAATCCTTCACAATGGAATTCCGTACAATACGAAGCACACCATTCCACTAACTCATTTTTCAACTTGCAATATCCATCATATTCATCGTCTATAAATACTCCTTCCTTATCTGTATAACGTTCAAAATGAATACAGTAATCACAGACTACAATACAGTCTTCCCCGCATTTTTTCATCTCTCATTCCTCATTCTTCTTCTCGTTTTGCCTTTTGTACCATTCAATAATATCATCAACAGTCTTTAATTCCATTTTAATTCACCTTATAAAATCTGAATTTTATCACTTATTCATTTCTCTGAATTCTTGTTACATCTACATTGAAATACTCGGCTAATCTGCATTCAAAATCACACCTAACTTTAGGCCACAGCATAGTTATTTTCCCCGTGTATCCTCTGCACAGGTAATCAATTTCTAACCGATCATCAAATCGTTTTTCCTCAAGAACCTTTATCCCCCGTCTACGCATTTCCTTCCGTATTGCAGATGCGTCTTTGCTTATCTGGTCTTGTATACTATTGAAGAAAAGATTATAAACTTCACCCAACTTAAACTTTGCTACTTTCATCTTCTTTATATTCAGTTCAATGATGTCTAACAAGATAATCATTTCAACATTATCGATAACCAATTTTTCATCCTCAGATGTCGGCACTTTTGTCATTGTTTCCACCCCATAAGAACTTATGTTCTTATTATAAATTGAGATGATAACAAATTCAAATCGAATTCCCTTGGTCATCACACATTTGGTGCAATCCCCACCAATAATGCCCCCAATATTGATCCAACTTCTCCATAACTTCATCTGCTACGATACATTCCTCAAATTGCTCGGAATTATATTGTCCAAGGACGATCCCAATCTCTTCAAGTATGTATTTATCATTCAGCGGTGCTGCAATCCATCCCTTTAGCATAAATCTCACCTCTTCCTATAAAAGATAGTTTTTATCGCCTCAATTATTTCTTTTACTTCTAATATTCGCTTCTTTTTTCTCAAAATCAAGCTCGACTCTTGTAGCATTGTATATCATAATAGCAATATCAGAAGCATCATACTGACAATTTACTTCTTGCAAAAAATTACCTTCCTCATCAATCAATTTCCACTCCATATATCCCACTCCTATACAGCGCAAACATTGCAGCCATCTTTATTTTCACCGTCAACGTCATGCAGTTTCTTCATATCCCAACTATCTATCAACTCTCGCAGCCTTTTATTTTTAACCAATTCGATCATTTCTTGCTCTGAATAAGTAAACTGTTCTTTATTTTGTGTTTTCTTATATTGTCTCTTTATGTATCTGATAATTATATCTTCAGCATTTTCTGAGATGTAGGTTAACGGCTTATCTTTCACCCATGTAAACGTCCTGCCGTCATCATGTTCTGTCTCATAATTTTGTGATTCTTTAAATAAGTTTGGATATAACTTATACATAATAGCCCATTCAACTCGTCTTTGGTAGAAACAGAAATAGCATCCACTTCTTGTTCTCCACTTGTAGTATTCAGGCAACCCAATGGTATCTTCAAGTAATTTATAAATATCTTTTAAAACTAATCCATCTTGTTGATAAAGAAGTATTGGTTGAATATTTTTATTTTTACTCCTACTGATATAACCTTCTCTAAACATTTCGTCTGCTCGTATACCAATATAACTAATACAATAGTCATCTCCAATCCATTGTTCCAAAGGAACGATTTTCATTGTCCGAGTACACCATCTTGCATTTGGTGCTGGTAAGTATCCCTTAAATTGTTTCAATAAATCTTCAAAAGGATTCGACTCATCCCCCCCCGCAACAACTTTAAATTTATTTACATGATTAGGATCGGCTTTGATTCGAAGTATTTTCTTGTCTAAATATTTCTCAAGTTTTTCAAGGTAATCATAAATTTCAGGTAATTCTGAGCCGGTATCAGTGAAGAAAAGTTCTAATTTCTCAAATATTTCAGGATAGTTCTTCTTGATGTAAATTGCCATCGCAGAAGAATCTTTCCCCCCACTGATACCACAAATATGTCTTGGATTTTCTTTTGTACCTAACCTCATAGTATCATCTCCTATTCACAATCATCACACTTGTCGTTTACTGAACTGTAGTCGTCTACATCGACGTAGCTATCACAATTGCAGCAATATCTGTAATGCTGACTCAAATCTTCCGATTGTATCTCTCTCTCCCAGCAAATCACTTCAATTTCACTTTCGGTAAAATGCATCATTGTAACTTCTCCTTTTGTTAATAAAATTTAGTTCCACTGTCTCAATTCCACCTATAACAAAGGGAGAATTGCTTCCCCCTTATTGTATTACATTTAATTATTATTGTAAATATTTATTTTATATTATGACCATTCAATTTTATTGTTCTTGTAATTGTCCAGTCTTCATCCTCTTCATCAAAATAAATTAGAATCTCAGTGTTAGGATGATCTTCGTTGAGAAGCATTTCATCAACTATTTTTGCTACCTCATTTTTATTTTCCGTACTATCGTGACAACTCATATCTTTCCACCTCTCCGTTTAATTTTTAATTGCTTCGTTGATCTTTAACAAACTTATGTATCTGAATCAGTTCTCTAAAATTTCTCTTTATCATCATTTCATTTACTTCATCAACAATTTGGTACATCGCTTCTTCAAGGTCTCTGCGAAGCGAAGAAGGGCAATCCAGTTGGTCAGGTGTTGCTGAAGCATACTGTACTTCACTTTCTGGGCAGCATTGATCAAATGCATTCCATAAACAATATTTATTCGTACAATTCATATGTCTACTCCTTCCATCGTAAAGCTACACATCCAAAGTAGTTACTTTCAGTCAAATGATGTCCATCTGGAATACTGTCTTTCAATTTTGAAGCTGTATCCACATAGTCATGCATTTTGATTGCTTTGTCATACACTCGAAAATGCACCTTTCTTTCGATTGAGAAATTGGTTGGAGTATAATGACCAATTCGTGTACATGTTAAAGAATAACAACCCTGATCGCCATATTTCTTTACAGCATCAAACAAGCTTCCCTTGTACGTACCTAATTTCTTAGTACTTCTTCCTTCAACATCTCCCTCAGTAGTAATTTCCCAGATCCCATAGATGTTAAAATGTTCAGTTTCTAGTTTTTGAAGCATTGCGGCCTTTTCTTCAACTTCTTTGCGTAGTTTTTGAATTTCTTCATTAATACTCATATAAGCCACCTTTTTTAAGTATAAAATTTTCTGTTAGCACCACTTTTTAGCGATATATTAATACAATCTCATCATCTTCCTTCTTTTTGAAAGTTAAGATGTCCTCCTTTTAGTTTAGCAGTTGGTTTGCACGGATAACCATCCTTATCCCAATATATCCCTTTCGGCAACTTGTCAGGACAGTGTTTGCACCATTGTCCTGGCGTCTTGTTACCACAATGGTTACACTCGAAAACGTCTCTAGGGTCGTCAAAAAATTCCTTCAACCATCTGAACATTGCTACCAACCTTTCATCATAGATTTACTCCTTTATTTTATTCATTATTCCACTTATCAATAATTTCCTGAGTCCATATTTCTGTACCATATTCACATACACACTCATATTCTCCTTGAGTATCATCATCAATTTGAACCCCGACACCCGCTATTACTCCGGGCATCTTATTTAATTCTTCGGCGTTTAGAAACTGACCATTTTCAAATTTATAATTTGGACATCTTTCTTGCATTTTCTCACTCGTAAACTTAAGATACAATGCTTCCCCAACTTGACCATGATTATTTTCCATTTGTTAACCTCCAATTAAATTTCTATTCTATTGAGTATTTTTGTTTTAATTTTTTTACTTCATTATCAAATTTAATTTTATTCACAACTGGATTATCTGTTAATTTTTCCATTCCCTTAAGTTCTCTCTCAATATAATAAACTTTGTTTCTATATTCTGCTGCTTCTTCTTTTAAAACTGCTTCTTGTTTCGCAGTGTCACAGTCGCAAAAATAAATAATTTCTTCTTCCCATCTATGATTATGAGACGACCCAATATCTTTTCTCTGTGCTTTATTCCCACAATATGAACAATAATATACATCTGCCCGATAGCCATCTTCTTTTTCATTAAGCATAAACACGGAAGTACTTTGCAATATATTCTCCTCCTCGATGAAATTACAATTCTATAGTCTCTACATTTTTTACCGCATAGAAATGTGGTTCATTGTTTGTCTTCTGTAACCACCCTTTGAAAGCGGCAGTAAGCATTTGATCTAACAATATTTCATCTTCGTTGCTTACTTTCTCTAACCAAGAATCCGATATCTCACCGCATTGTTCTCCTACTTGCTCAGTAACAGGATCAATTACATGGCGACCGTAAATAGATATATCTGGTTCAATAATCTGTCCTACATCAAAACTATTCCCTTCAAAGGTTTCATCGTTGTCAGATGCATAACCATACTCGTCGGCATCAGTAAAGTATCTACTGCCTTCTTCAATTGCCTCTTCTTTAGTATCAAATTCACCACCAATGCATTCCCAATTCTCTTCACTGCCTGTGTTATACATCCATTTACCAATAATATTGTTCACTTTCCTCTCTCCCTTTCCTAATAAAATCACGATTTTAATGTATTTATTTATTATCTTCTATGTATTTGCTTCGCTGCTCTTCCCAATATCTAATTTGATCATCGTAATACTTTAGCTCTTCTTCTTTTTTCTTTGCTTCATTGCCTTCAGTTACTCCTGACCATTCCTCTGCAAGTTTCCACATATCTCTTTCTACGCCTTTGAACGAACCATAAGCAAGGTCAGTATGCATACTAATATTAATCTGCGGAGCGACCCAATCACAACCATTGCCGCAACAACGACGCCCATAATTGTATCCCTCATCTTCTGGACTACATTGACAATACCCCCAGTACCGCTCTTCAATTAGAAAATTGATAACATAGTGATGATCAACACGACGTTCCCAGTAGCGCTCCCAATCACCTCCCTCACCTTCTAACTTTTTATATAGAGAGATATTTATTTGCCCCGGATTATAATACTGAGAATCATAATCTTCAGTTCTGTTAAAACTGAATTTCATTTCATAGTCCTCATAATCATTGATAATTGGAGAAATTTTATCTTGTTGCTGCACAATTGTTTCATAATATCCCCAAGGTTCAAGATCTTGCTGATCTCTGAATTCTTCCAGCATAAACTCTTTTAATGCCTCAAAAAAAGTTTTATTCATTAGATCACTCTTCCTTATTTTTTATTTAGCCTGCCTTAGAAAATTTATAATTCCCTCTAATGTCATACACCGCTTCAATCATCGAATATTCAAATGTTTTATATTTTAAACCTACACAGATAGGTATTTTGAATTTGAAACAATCATTAATATGCCATGATTTTACTTCATTAACCGATTGGCCTTCTTGCAAACACATCATAAAATCATATCCGTTATCTTTCCAATTTGGAACGATGTGATATGTCTTTCCATTATCACACGTTATATAGTCATATGCTTCGATCATCCGTTACAACTCCTTTCCCATGCAAGTTTCATTTCAATGGAATAAATTTACCCCATTCTTTAACTGACTCCAATGTCTTTGCATTTTCTTTGCCGTAAGATATAAGAACTGAAGGTGCTCCCGCATTTGCCTTTGCCTTCTCTCCACTTACATGGTGAAAGAATAGTCTGCCTTTAAAAAACAGTAACGCATCGGCCTTATTCCAAACATGATCGAAGAACATTTTGGTTTCTGTTCTTGCAAATATCAATGCGATGCCATTTCCGTATGTCGCAAGACGGTCTAGTCATGCTGCAGTTTCTTCCCCGTATGGCGGGTTCATCCAGACCTTGCCAAACCATTTTTTCTTTAAGCCATTATCTTCGATTGTGTAGTGGTTTTTAGCAGTGTCCCATGGCCTGTTAATAGGAACACAGGGGTCTAAATCAAACTCTCCTAAACCCTTTATAATTTCAGGAGGCGTCAGCCACTCATCTTTCATCATTCTTGCTGATTGATGCCCTCCCATACCCCTTACTCTTGTACTCAATAAATAAACTCCTTTATTATCTATTTTTATTTATGTCACTTTCTATTCTTGATATTCTTCTAAAATTTCTATAGCGAATTTCAAGTCATAGATCTCACGTGTCATTCTGGTAATAGTCTTAACCATTACATCATCAAGTCTTTGTTTGTATTCATTAACTTCCGATTCTTTTTCTCTAAGTTCATCCTTCAGCAATCGCAACGCATATTCGCCTGACATGCTTCAAGCCTCACTTTCTTTTTTCAAATTCACTTGCTCTACTCGTAAACGAGTATATACGTGGCCGCATATCTTACATCTCTGCTCATGAGTGAACCAACAAGTTTCTTTTGATTTGACCAATTCATACTCATGCTTGTGATTGCTCTTCTTAGATGGCATGATGCCCTCCTTTTAAACTACTGATCATGATGAAATGCTGAATTCATTAGATTTTGTATAGATCTTCGTGATACTCCATCTCAACTGCCAAGTGTGGATTATTATTTTTAAATTCAAACCATATTGTTTTATAATCAAGTTTATTGCAATTATACTTTTTTATTATAATCAATTCGTTATCATGATCCAGATAGACCTCTAAAGGTTCTCCCGGCCTAATTTTTAATGCCTGTCTAAACTCTTTCGGAATAGCAATCCTGCCTAAATCATCGTTACTCTTTACAATTGCATTACTCCAGCTCATACCTTATCCCCCTTTCTCATATCTACCCTAAACTCAAATTGGCTTCTGGTATAATGTCTCCCCGAAATCTTCACCGATACAGGAGTATACATTTCAACTTGCCCACCATAATCTATAATTTGAACTAGTCCATCAGTGATAAGAGGCGACACTACATACACCTGCACCTGAAACAATGCAGCAGTCAAGAATTCCGCATCTGTTTTTAACACTTTGTATGTATGATTCAATGTGATCACCTCTTATCGTTTGAAGAACTATTCGATATTTAGTGTTATGATTCCTTTTTGTCTAAACGGTCAATAACGCTCTTTAACGACTTACCAATCTCTTCGCCAGTTACCCCAGTAAAATGAACAGTCAAGGCAAATATTTGCTCTTCGGTTAATTCAAGACCCATTGCATTGAGTGCTTTTAATCGATTGATAAACTCTTCTCGATCTTGGGTTTTATCTTGATCGGTCATATAATTCCTCCCAATAAAATATCAATTTGATTTGTTTTCTATTGCATACAAAGTAAAATCTATAATACTCTTCGTCAATGATATTGCTTGTTCTTTACTATAACCCCTCTTCTCTACTATTTCCTTTCCAATACGGCATCTTGCCAAAAATGGATACTCCTTATCGTTGTTCTTAACTACATCTATTTCAAACCCTCTATATATTTTTGTCATTCAGGTCCTCCTTTCCAATGAAATCTTTATTTTATTACTATCTGATTTATTGATGAATCAAACGAAAGTCTACCCAAATATTATGTATAGGTACAGATAAACCATCTTCGTTAATGATCAAATTACCTTTTACAGTATAAGGAATATCGGCTTGGAATATTTCCTTCTCATGCTCGTCAATCATGTTGTCTTCTAAATATACAACTCGTTTATTCAATGACTTCGCTCCTTCGCTTTATGTGCAGATTACGCATCAGTTTCCGTTAACTTTTAGGTCGATGTCGGGTAAAATGGCTTCTGGCTTAAACGTAACCCGATAATGATACACACTTACAGCCGCTGTTTCCAATTGCTCTGCGAAGTACGTTACATTATCCGATAGACCTAAAAAGTGCTTTTTGTATTTCTCGTCTCCTGTCTTGCACGTCACTGTTACTTGCTTGGATCGATCATCCTGATTACCAAGTGAGCACCGCCCTTCGATAGTTAGTAAGTAGGTGTCAGTGATCCCGTTGTAAAATACAATTCGTCTATTGATCTCAAAATTGTCAGCGGCCTTGGACAAATTGTTTGAGGCAATGTCGGCATCTGTACAAGCGCTTAGGACGATGACCAAGCCTAATAAAATTGATAAAAGTGAAATTTTCCTCATGTTACTCATCCTTCCGTGTCTACAATTTGCATATATAATCTTTTTTTATTAACCTACACGAGCCTTTGAATAATAGAATTTCCTACCGTCAACATTGAATTTATTAATGAACCAAACCAAGAACTTTGCATATTTCTCCTTTTTAAATCCACAAAGCATTGAATCTTGCATGAAGTCTTTACCATTGTATCGAATGATCCAGTATTCAGTTCTCAAAATATCATCTCCAACTTAATATCCGCCTTCTTTGTCCAACAGCCATTCTTTAAGCAATACCTGTGCTTTTGCAAAGGCTAAATCTCTATCGCAATCTTGCACATGAATTATGTGCCGTCCATGCCATGGATGATCGGCACTGTATCCTACAGTAATATTCCAATCAAGAATACTTGAATAATAAATCTCTAGCGACCAACCTCTATGATGATTCTTGATTGAATCATAGAACCTCAAAAATTCTTCCATATACCCTCCCCATTATCCGAATAAATCCAAATTTTATCGCAAATCAGAATACTTAATATTTCCGATAACAGAGTCTGAAGTCAAATATATTCCCTGTGGATTTATTCGTGCAAACTTAACTTCAGCCCAACCAAAACCCGATTTATCCAAGTCAACCGCATACAAACACCATGATTGACCAAGTTTCAACTCATCTCGCCCTCGCTCCTCTAGTCTTTGCCATAGATCCAATGCTTTCACCCCCAATCATCTAACAAAAATCAAGTTTCATTGGTATTTACTAATCAATGTATTGATGTCTGTAAGTACTTTGCTAATCTCATCACTCGAACCGAAAATTGAACCACCACTTGATTTAATCTCAATTTTAAATTGCTTTGGATCGGTTACTGGTTCAACTGGTGAACTATAATAAAATAATGTCCCTTTGGGAAATGTCTTTTTATAGTAAGAATCAGTATAGTCCTCGGTTAGCTCGGTCAATCCTTTGCAACCCCTCACACGCTTTTCTTTCTTCTTGCTATGTATGTGATAGACAAGTGATTTGTATTTATAAACTTCAACTAATAAACCTTCTCTAATCCTCCAGATATCTTTAATTTCATGAGATTGAATCTGTTCCATTTATCCTCCTTATAAAGTACACAGCTTATCGTAAATCCTCTATCTTACATAAGCCATCGTCATAATTCGGTGCTTGTTGCCCAATGCCGAAAACAACACCATTAAATGCGAAATATTTATAACCCACACTTGTAGCAACTTTTCTACATTCATAAAAGTCTGCTGGAAATATCTTG
Organism: Paenibacillus medicaginis; assembly: GCF_042138635.1. Taxonomy (NCBI): domain Bacteria; kingdom Bacillati; phylum Bacillota; class Bacilli; order Caryophanales; family Paenibacillaceae; genus Paenibacillus; species Paenibacillus medicaginis. Next base: position 185,736 of record NZ_JBHIRY010000001.1, read on the forward strand.
CGCGAATCAAATACATCTCTCCAATACATTTTCGACTCCTCCCTGATTAGGAAATACAGACTTTATTCACTAAATTCTTCTTCAGATAAATCTTCGCCCTGCTTAATGACCCCCAGTTCAACCATTAAATCCCCAACAGAGCCTGAAAAAATATCATACTCGTACCATTCTAAATGAATTGAGTATTCATAAAGCCATTGTTTGCTATGCTTTAGACAGGCCTCTTTGAATGCCCGATCCCAACCATGCGAACACTCCACAAATGCATAAAATCCTATATTTGTTGCAAGTTCCTCTTTCTCTACATTGAAAGTTTTCATTACATTTTTATGTAGATCGATAAGCAACTCTCTTGTTAGTTGACCCCTAACGCCATCGGGCATCTGATACTCATAACCTTTATCTGTAACTGGCAAGCTGCCACCCCATAAAATAAGATTTTTATCGTCCTTTTTCTTTTAAATCAATATCCTCTTTATTCTCAAAGATGTCTTTCATTTGATGAATAAGCCACAGCGCTTCTTGTGTAGAACTTCCCATATGATATTCATATTGATTCAAAGCTTTCATTGCTTTATGTATTCGTTCGTCCACTATGCTCTCCTCCCTCATGAAACAACACTTTCGTTGTCTTATTCAACTGTATTAATTTGCCATATACCATCTTCATTAAGATACGGTTTTCCCATTGCCAAAAACTCACATCTACCCTTCATATCAACAACGGGTTCTCCATTGGGTTCGAACATCCTGAACGCATCTCCTTGTTTCAATTCTCGAAACTCAATAGTCTGCCATTCCATTGAAGCCAATGATACCAGTCTTTGTACTGTCCTAGTTTCTTCCATTGTTATTCACCTCTTCCTATAAAAATGAAATTTCGTGGTCAATCCCAAACTCCGTCTTCTCTCATTTCTTGTTCTTTTTCATTCCAATAATCAGAATCATAATTTGAACGATGCCTTTCAATTTCTCTTTTCAGGTTTTCAATCTCTTCCTGTGCAGAAACAAAATCATCGTATAAATCAATTATGTCTTGTTCGCAATAATGACCGTTATCAATATACTCTTCCAATTTTTTCTTGCTCATATTGCCTAGTCTTTTCATGTTTTGTCTCCCAGTGAAATGAGATTATTCGTTTAGCTATAGTAGCTTTTGAATTTCTTCTTTCAAATACTTGATTCTTTCATTAGTATCATTATTTATTTCTTCGATTTCTTTTTCCAGTTATTTTATTTTCCTATCAACTCGTTGTTTATGATCGGCGGTAGCCTTATAGAATGCATTATTTTCGGGTCTAACATCTGCTTTTAATTCAAAACTTTGGCTACAATTAGAAAAGGTGCGTTCTCTGGTAATTATGGCTGTAATATTATATAAAAACGGGATCTCAATTGTATAATACTTACCTTCGACAATACTTCTTGCTGTTAAGAAATGCCCCTTACCATCTTCTCTTCTAATAATATGCATTTCTTCAAAGCTGCCTTCTTGATTGCTCAATGACATCCCCTCCAATAAAAGTCGAATTTCGATGGCTTTTTAATGCATACTAATTTCATTTTTGTCTTCTCTAATGCGACCCTTCCATGTGGGAAATCGCATAGAGTATGCACTATCGTCTTGATTCTGGCTTAGTTCAAAATATCCAACAGTAACAATTTTACCGATCAGTATCTCAGGATTATCATAAAACCTAACTCGCTCGGCATCTGAAAAACCGCTACCCACATTGCAAGTATAATGCTCCCCTTCGTACTCAAATTGAATAAGAATACTTCCTAGTTTCCCAACATTTTTACCTGTTCCTTCAACCACTTCAAGAACTCGAACATCAGCTTCATGAAACTTTTTCATCTTTAATATTGCATCACTTCGCTTACATTCATACGGCCTGTTTTGATTTACCATTAAGCCTTCAAATCCATTTTTAATGGCCTCATCCAACAATTTGAATACTTCGGCTCTATCTCGTCCTTTGTATAGTACAGGAACTAACTTAATCAGTTTAAAGCCATACTCCTGTAATAGTTGATTTAATTCTTCTTTCCGCTCAACACACTTTTGTTTTGATTTTCCGCTTTTGAATTCTTCCATAGGAATCATATCAAAACAATGAAATTCAACGTTGTATTTCTCCCCAATTTTAGATATTTCTCTCATTGTTTCTCTATATAAATCAGCGCTACTCAAATTCTTTTCATTTCTTAGTAACAACTCTCCATCATAAGCAATGTTGTCTGGTAATTGTCTTAATTCCTCAATAAGTTCGTTCATATCTTCAAACAATTTGCCTTGTCGGCTAATTAACTTGATCTGACCATTCTCTTTGAGAATGACACAGCGAACACCATCAAGTTTCAATGTAACAACAAAATCATCTGTGATTTTATGTTCGTGCTCTTCAAATTTTTTCGCAAGCATTACTTCAAAAGTTGGAACCAAATTAGGCCAAATTTTATTATAGGTAGATTCGGTACATCCTTCTCTTAAATCCTTTAACAACATTCTTTTATACCATTCTTGTTCATCTTCAGGTTGTCTAGCAATATAACTGTTAATTTCTAGTTTAGTTTCATCTGAAGCATTTCTTTGAAGCAACCAATCCATTAATTCAAAGATATTGTTGAATCTCGAATGAACGATTTCACTTTTCTTAGTAAATGTTTTGGAGCCAACATTGAAAATTTTATAAGGATTATATGTATATTCAAGAGTTCGCTTCAACAATTCATTGTTGATATTTTGCTTAAGAATGGACTCTTTTTCATTTCGAGAACTTGTTTTAGACACCTTATCTACAATCTCAAATACTTTCTTCAAGTGAACATCCCTCTCTACTAATTATTACTTAAAAAGTTCTTGTAATTCTTTTTCCATGCTTTTGATTTTAGCTCTGATATATGCAATTTTAAGTCCAGTCAATTTATTATAGTTATCTTTATTGCTGCACTTTGCCACGCCTTTTGAACCATCATCCAAGATAACAATTGTCTCATCTTTAGTATGAATTACTTTTTGTTTTCTTTCTGGAATTCTAAAGGAGTCACTTTTTGTGTATTCTGTAAAATTGGAAGTTTCAGTAAACTTCTGGTGTGATTGGTGATAAACAATTTCCTTGACTTCCGTATTAGAAACCTTATTATTAATTTTCATATTTTTATTTCTCCTTTTTATTTAATTTCAATCAGATATTTAATAGTCAACTGATCTTCTTTATAAACGATAATCTCATCGTTTTTCAACATGTTTCCTGCATGCGCATGTATGCAATTACTTCCTTTTGAGGCTTGCTGAAGCTTATCATAATTAAAATCATAATATTTACTATCGAAAGAATGTACATCGTATGACTTCCCATAGGCAACATCAAAAAGTCCCATAAATCCAGAGTTGGCATTTCCCCCAGCCCAATACGAGCCATGTAATGATGTGTAGCCTAGACTCTTTTGTGCTTTCGGAGCGAAATAAATTCCATATCCGAACATTTTTCCTGTGATCTGTGCGGAAGGTCTTAATACCAAACTAGTATTAATAATGCTCCAAAAATTCTCATTACGACTACCATGGAACAACAACCTTCTATCTTTGATGTTATTTACTTTCACAAAGTTATCAAATTTTTCTTGTGTCTTAATATTAGTGACTTTCCACGCTTGATAAAACTTATCTTTAATCGATCCCATTTGAGATTTAATCACTTCTCTATCTTCGAATGTAGTTTCTTCAAAAATCAATCCCATAGCTTCCAGTATAGTTTGAGAAGTATTCAGCGTATCATTGTTGCCATTTACATTATTTGTTTCGCTTTCATGTGCGACTTGACCCTTCATGACATCCAATAAGTCTTGTTCTGATTGAATAATTTTGGCAAAATCGCTTGTACTACGCGCTAAATGCTCCTTTACACTTCTCATTTTTCTTGGGATTGTTTTAAATAATTCTACCAAGATTTTATTGAACATATCTACAGAATCAACATTCATTAAATTATGTAATTGTGACTGTGCCTCACTAATCATAGTATTTGTGACTTTATTTGCTGTAATCGTGTAATTATCCTCAATGGCCTTTCTAGCCATTGATTGGAGTCTAGAAACAATAGATTGGATGATAGAATTCGGAATATCCGCATAGTCTTTCTTACGTTTAACTGTAGGCTCTGCAACTAATCTTGTCTGATCAACATATCCTTTTTTAATTTTACTTTTAATTGTTGATTCCCACTTTGACATAGGATATGAAGTCGTCTGGCATCCTGAGACTCCAATTCTGCCATATTGAACTTCAAACCGATCTCCATTTTGAATCATGCGATAATATTTATTATTATTTGCGTTTGGCTCTACTTTGACTAAGTAGACCGATGACATATTCATTCCTCCTCAAATATCTAATAAAAATTCAATTTTATTTGAAAAATTCCATTGCACTATCTACATTAATAATTGAAACCGCGAAGAGAAGCACAAACCCAAATAATCTGATTGTAATATCTATTTTTTTATTAGATTTGAAGATAGCTAGATATAAACAAAATAAAGATAAACATATTGGCGATAATGTAAAAACGAATAATAAAAAAATTGTTGCGGCTTGTACCATAGAGTTCGACTCCCTTCTAAATCTTTATTCTATCTCCGACCCAATAAAGTTTCTCGGATCTCTTCCCAATTATTAACTCTGTAAAATCTATCTTCATTTGAATTATGAGGAGCCGTGAACAGCATTTTTTTACCTCGGAAGTTCTCTAGATTTTTAGGCTTATCATCGATTAAATAATCAGCAGCAATTATCGACTTATCTCTTGTGAATACAAATTTATCTTCATCCAAAAAACTAAAGTGTTTCTTGAGCCATTTATATTTAGGAACAATATTATTCAAATTAAATGGAGAGGTTACAATATAGATGCCATATGTGTAATTTAACTCTTTAAGCACCTCTTGACTGTTTTCGATTACCGACAGCGATTCAAACAATGTAGGATCATCCATATACTCATAAATCTTATCTCCACATTCAGGTTTACACAGATGACTCCAGTTCCAAGCATTAATATCCTCAGGTTTTAGATTGTCATTATAGTCTTCGTTATACCGCCTCACCCACTCTGCAACCAAGTCTGCAATTACATTATCTTGATCTACGGCCAAAATCTCTTTCAAACTTACACCTCTCCTTCTTCTTTAATTGCTACAGCCTGAGCAAACATTGCTCGACACATGATATGTGACAAGTGGTCATCCGTAGTGTCTCCTGCCAAGTATGCATATATATGAATCAAAAGATGATTTAGATGGTCACTGACATCGATTTTCTTCCAGTTATCAGTTCCGTACTTTTCAGCTCCATACTTAAGCACTTTTGTCATTTCAAACATTGCTTTAGGGTCTAATAGGTCAAACCGATATAATACTTGAGACTGCTTGCCACCCTGTTCATTAGTAACCGTGGGAGCGTCCTTCCCTACTCCTAGTACAATCTCGTTCATATTAATCATCCTGCGTCACTATCCCTTATTTAATATTTTTACTTTTAATTTCTGCTTTCCAAATTTTCTTGCTTCGCTAAGATCTTCGATAAATAAATCTAGTTTATTGCCCTTGATAGCAGAACCAGTATCTTGAACAACCCTCTCTCCAACACCTTCTATATATATTCGCGTTCCCATTGGCAGCACCCTTATATCAGCGCTTACCGTAATACCTTCCTTGGTCTTTGCTCCTGAAGCGGTTATTCCATATCCTTTATCACCGGGACGTTTAGAAGTCGATTCTGGGCCATTGGTATAGGCGGTAACAATAAAAATTCCCCAATGCTCTTTTTCCTTCTTAACCACTTCTCGATTCACTTTCTTAACTTCTGGCTTTGTTTTATCCTTTTTCTTGATTTGAATTTTCTTTTCTGCTTTGACCTTCTCGATTTGCTTATGGACTATTGTCTTATGTATGTCCAATCCCGACCTGTAACTATTGATCAATTCATCATTCGTTTTTGTTTCTTTGACTCCGCCTGCAGTTCCACACCCTGTTATAGATACCAAGGATGCTGCAACGAGTAAAGATAGCACATAATTCCTGCTCATGATCCCTCCGCTTAAATAAACGCCCCTCGCCTTGCTTTTAACGGTCTGACGAGGGGTTTATGTATTATGAAATGATTATTTTATTGTTTTATTAAACTGCAAGGTTTTTAATAAACTCGACTGCTGCCGTCAATTGAGTTACATCATTTACTTTTCTGTAGTCTGGTTGTCCAAAGATCTTCCTGAATTCTGGGATAACCAATTGACGAATTTGTTGATCTGTAAATCGCTTTGCTTCTTCGGCAACAGAAGCTCGCAATTCCTCAGCGGTCTCCGAATCACTCTGCTCTTCTTCGATCTGTTCGGCTGTTTCCTTAGCTCGTTGCTCACGCTCTTTTGTTTCTTCGTCACGCAATTCTTCAATAGATTTCTTAGTCTTCTTAAGTTGACCCTCTACAGCATCTTCAAATACTTTCATAAAGTTCTCAGCACTATATTCTACTCGCTCAGGAAGGTCTGTAAATCTGCCGCCTGCGATGCTGATATAACTTGAAGGACGGAAATACATATAAGTTTCTGTTTTATGGAACTTAGAAGCAATTTCTTTATTTTTTTTAGTTTTAGCATTCTCCTCAAGTTCGTTCCCATCTTTATCTGTTACAATAGCTTCATTAAACAAACATGTAACAAGGTGTGCTTGAGACTCAAAAATATCTTTCCCAGTCTTACTCATCATTAGTTCAATTGACTGGAATTTAAGGCCATCGATTGTTGTAGTCTCTTTTTCTTTAGTCCATGCAAGCCAGAAGAATCCATAACCAGCGCGTTTCAAGATATCAATCTGTCTCCAAATTTCTTTCTTAAGCTCGGTATACACATTTTCATCTTTGATGTTCTCATTAAATTCTTGAATGGAGGTAAAGTTTTTAGCATATTTTTTATTCCATTCTTTAATGAACCACTCTGAACACATATCAATTAGCCGGTCAACCGTGTCGATACCAATTACTTTAGTGATAGATCCCGTTTTAGCTTCTTCAACAAGGTTCTTTACAACTTCTTTTTTGAAGTAATCCCAGTCTTTATTATGCATGTCGATATATGAATCCAGTTCCCAAGTTGTATAACCATCTTCGAATGCAAGTAACAAACCAGCATCCGGGTTGTCTGGATAGTGTAGCTCCATAACTTCTTTCCAAAGGCGTGTCTTACCAGACTTAAACGAACCTGCAACCAGAACATTATAGCTTTGCAAATCTACTTTTGGTACATTTCTTTTAACTGCTTTTTGTCTCCAACTCATCTAAATATATCTCTCCCTTATGTATATTTTTTATGTTGCTTATATGTATGAATATTAGAATGGTAGGTCGTCTTCATCAAATGTAAATGGATCTTCTGAGCTGCCACTGAACGGATCTTCATTTGTTGTTTGAATAGATTTTGAAATCTCTTCTTCAGTCAAGAATTTGCGGATAAGTGTACCAGTTACATAACCTGTAATCTCAAGACCTTTTTTAGAACCATTGACTACTCGCTCATATCTAATCTGCTTATTTGATTCATCCACATCTGCAAACGGGTCATCATCTGAAACATTGTCCTCAACAGGAACTTCGGCAAAGGTTGCCCGATTATTATCTACTCCAACAACCTCAATAAAATCTAATGCTTCAAGTGAAGCGAATGCATCCGCCAATGATTTTTTTCCTTCAGTTGTTTCTGTTTGATAAACTACCAATTCAACATCTTTTGGCTCTGATCGATCCTTTCCATAAGCCAAGAACACTCCGTTGACTCTTGTCTCTCCTTTTGCTTCATCAGCATATGTGCTGCGAATACCAATTTGCATATTGAATCGGTTTACTTCTTTAAAATCTGGAGATTTAAAATCGCATACATAGTTCAGTTTCTCTTTTTTATTCAACTTAATTTCTTGTCCGTCTTCAATTACCGTCACTGAATCAAAAACACGACGGACGTTTTTAAATTCTTTACCATCATCTGTAGTAAATTCGTTTGGTTCGTAATGGCCTCTTACTTCTACCCACTTATCTGATGAAACTTCTTGACCAACTTTTTCAGCCTTATCCCAATCTGGATCAATCAAGTGATATGTATCGTCGGGAAATTTCTCTTTATTATGTCTATCTGACCAAACAATCTTATGTGCTTTATTGTGTGTTGAACTATACGGCCATACAAATGCTTGTTCCATACCGAACAATTCAATTTTCAATTCATTTCCTTCTGCTGTTTCTACATTGAAATGAACCTTTCGCATCGGTTTCCCTGAGCGAGATTTGGTTTCCTCATAAATCGGTTGATCTTCCCAGTTATCTGTGACTTCATCCTTCTTACGTACTGGATTCAATTTCCCTACAAAATGGAAGTATCCTTTAAACTCTTTGCCTCCATGATTTTTATTCGTTTTAACCGGTGATTTGTCAGCCATTAATATGTATTCGCTCCTTTTGTTATTTTAATATTTTATTTTATTTATCAGGCTTTTTTTGGTGGATCTAACCCATAAAACTGCTCTTTCATCGGTTGCTCCTTTCTGCAGAGTGTAATGTGAAACATCTATATAATCGCTTTTCAGCGTTATTTTATCGTCTCTGCTTTACATTAATCATCTTATCACACATCAATTATTATTGCAATATTTTATTTTATATTGTTGAGAAATTTATTTCTTCAGTTCTCCCAGTGCTTTTTTATACTTCTCAATCCGCTTATAATCAGTATCTGTTGGTTCAGGGATTCTGGATAGAACTATATTGTCTTCAATATCAACAATTTTAATCGTACGTGCAAGTTCGTTGGTTTTGAGCCGGTGAATGAAGCCCATATAGCTCTCCCCTTCTTGACGAGTAAGAGCAAATATAGCATCTGTAATTTCTTTAGAAAATCCCTCCCTCTTCAAATCATCAATTGTTATATCTGTATCCTCAATCACATCATGCAATACGCCTACAATTTTCTCATCTTCGGTGTACAGTTTTCTCATTACACGTAACGGGTGAAGCAGATAGGGATTTCCCCCTTTATCAACTTGCCCGAAATGTGCATTAACAGCAATTGAAATAGCTTTTTCTAATTGTGATGACATATTTTATTTCGCTCCTTATACGCTCAATGTTCCTTTTTCACATTCTTTTGCTTCATACACGCCGGGGAGATTCCAAACATCAGTTATATCTAACTCAGATGTGAGTACTACAAAGCTCATTTTGAGTTTTGGAATATATACATCTCCAAAGGGATTGAGTAACTCTGGTTCATTTGTGTAAACAAAATACTGTTTCAAAACTCCACCTTCTTTATATACTTATAATGGGTTGTTATTATTAGATTTCTGTTTAATCCAATCAAAAAAATGCCTTGATTGTGTTAAAGTGTAACTATCTAAAAATTCAAAAACACTAATCTTTAAAGTTTCATTCAAATATTCTTGTAGTTCATCTAGCGAGGCATAAAAATAAAATTCACTGAAATGATTATAAGTAAGTATTTGTATCTTCGAATCGTCTGATTTATACATCATTGGTCTATACACTGCTGCAGTCTCCTTATTGCCACATAATAATCAAATTTAGCATACAACCCATTTCTAACGTAGACTTTCATTTTGATTTTAAGAATTCTTCGGTCAAAAGTTCCACAATATCCTTTTTATTTTTTCTATGGAATATGTTTTTACGGTCAGTTACTAAATAACCGCGCCAATCATCTTTATATAATTTGTATATATTGGCGACGTGCTCATTCTTGTAATAGCCTTCATACATCGTATTATCGTTTGAATTTTTAACTAATCTTAATACAATCATCTCCTCTCATCCCCATCTTTTCTTACCCATCTTTTCTTACTTTTTTCATTTTTGCTTTTAAGGCTCCTAATTAATTCAATATCAAGAGAACCGAACGATTCAGACTCAATTTCATACTTTTTAGGCAGTAAATCTTTAGGAGGCCAATTCGAATAAACATTTCTCATGTGATCACCAATAATAGAATACATTTTCCAACTAAATCGTTCCATCTTAGGCATTGATCCATAGTCGATTCTAACTATTGCAGGGAAAACATCTACACCTAATTCATCTTTAATTCTCATGGCCAGTTTGTATGAGGCTTTAGTTATTAAACCCTTATTTCCTGTATTCATGTTTTGATTAACTAAAAGTTCCATAACTTGTTTCCATTTTTCATTGTCGTACTCTTGTCTAATTTTCTCCCATAACTCACTATCTTCATCACTGAACCAACTCCAAGTATCTGATTTAAGTTTTTTGAATAAGTGGTAGTGCTGCATCTTACGCCCCCTTTCCCATGAAATAAACTTTTTGTTGGATTATAGATATGTCACAGACATATATTCTTTCAGCCATTTGCCTTTCTCATCATAAACATCCACGGCGGTAAATGACTCCTGTCTAACCAGATTCCTTGCAATTCTAATCGTACTTAACAGGCTCAGTTCCAAAAATTTTATCTTCCGCTTCTCACCGTTAATACAGCATTCTAATCTGTACATATTTTGCTCTCCAATCTTTATAAAATCAACCTTTTTTTATTTATGTATCAATTCACCTGTTTAAACGGCGAGTTTTCTTCGCCCAACCCTTGTTTTGCAATGAAATGAAACTGATTAAACTCATGGTTGTATGCCGTTCTACCTTTAAGTATATTTAATGCCCACTCCATACAATTAGCTTTTTCGGCTTGTTCAATAAGCCAGTCAATATCTCTTCGGTGTAGTTCGCCCAATTCATGTTGCCTTTTTACCTCTCTAAACCTGTCGTACAATCTCATTCACCCTTTCCCGTGTTTTATCACTAAATAAAAGTAAACTTTTATTGGACCACGCAAATGCAACAGACACATACTCTGTCTATCTAGTCATAAGTACCTTGATATTGAGTATACTGTGGTTTATTATATATGATGAGGTGAACAAAATGATCATACTTATTATCGGGATTACTCTTCTTGTTATTTATCTGTCAATAGGAATATTTATTGCCTATCTTCGAGATAAACTCTATTTTCGTAATAAAAAAGTTGATAAATTTAAAGCAGATGGAAACATTGTTGATATACAGATCACTGTAATAAAAGATCGCATAAATAATGAACCCAAACATAGAATTGGTTCATTTATTTATTGCACTTTGTTTTGGACTAAGATGATTGATATATATAAGCAAAATTAAGGAATTGTCGTTTGACAATTCTTTTTTTGTTTATATATATTCGTTGGATTACTTTCGGATTCATATTTCTTTTTGCTATCACTAATTCTTTCCCACTCTTAAAACTATGTTTATAAACTACCACTTTGTTTTTTTGTTTAATACTGAATTAATCATGTCATCCAAACTATCTACTTTATTCTTATTCTTTTTATTAATGTTGTTCAGTATTTCTTGGTTAACCTTTTTCAAGGAGGTGAATTTCTTTTGTATGTTGCCTCGATTTTTAAGAAGTTCTTGTTTACCGTATTTATTCATTAGGTCCATAAATCTTTCATATTTCATATTGTTCTTTAATTCATTACATTCCCTACATGAGCATACAAGATTACTTTTGGCATTACTTCCTCCCTTATCTAGCGGGATAATGTGGTCAATAGTATCTCCATATTCTCCGCAATAATGGCAAGTGAAATTCGCCTCTATTTTGACATCATTGAATCTTTCTGTCTTTACTTTTTCAGTCTTGTATATAGTGTCAGAAGAGTAAACAGTCGCTCTTCCCTCTTGAACTAAGTTTTTAGCCTTTTCATATGAAACCTGATAAGCCATAGAGACATCGTTTCTCATACAATGAATCAATTCTAATGAACTATCTAGCGCATCTAAACCCAGATCCACCTTTGAGTATCTTTCCATCCGTTGTTTTCTATGCTCCTCTTTACACTCTTTACAGATTCTACTGCCCTTGCTCTCATATGATTCAATCGGTTTTAAAATTTCACACCTTTCACATTGTTTCAATGTCATAAGAGGATCGCACATCCTTTTTTGTTATGATAGGTACAATTATATCATATTTTTAAATATGGCTCAAAACCAAAATGCGATAAATGCGATTGTTTGTATGTCTTACTAATCAATAAAAGAAAGATTTCATCTGATTTATCTTATTCGATCTCCGAAGCAGTGTACAACTCTTCTTCATCCAACTCTAACAATTTCATTTCGGCTTCTTCTGTATCAATTCCTAACTCTTCAAGAACTGAAATTATGTCATCTCTGCCTCCGACTTCTCCTCCTCCCCATCCATCATTTCTACTCAGAACAATACCGCATGCCGCGATTGGCTCCAGTTTATAGCCGTACCATTTGACCATCATTTGAGCTACATCTCCGGGCAAAATACTATAATCTTCATTTTGCTTCACTCTATCGTTATGCATTCTAATAAGTACTTGAGCCAAGTCTTTTTCAAAATCATCCTGATCTTTGCGACGATGTTTTAATCGAAATGTGATGGTCTCATCTGAATTTTTCTCAATTATCTCAAACCTCTCATCATTCTTACTTTTCCATGCTTCTTTTGCCGCCAGCACTGCCTGTTCATCTCTATTATATCTTTGTCCAAGCCCCACACGAATCATTTCTCTGGCGAAACGTTCATCAGAGTCACGGAATTTCTGTCCAGTTGTGTGCAGATACCAATGACATAACTCGTGTAGTAGTGTGCGCTTAATTTCTCTTTCGGTTCTTCTCTTATTGACCTCGCTATTGAATGCAATAGTTTTAATGTCATTGCAATAGTACCCAACTGCAGTTGTCCAATTCAAATCTTTACGTTCTAAATCGATTGTGATTGTTGGAATCTCATTCAAGTTCCAATGCTTTTTCACAAGTTGTTTTGCTTGTTTATTAAGCCATTCCAAAGTTACTTCTGGCATTGTTTTCACCTCTCATGATAAAATGTATGCTTTATCGGATCTTAATATCTGATACTTTACGAACTAAATTTTCGATAAATATCATCAGATCTCTTTCAACAAGTTTACCTTTCCTCCGACTGTACTTTAAGAATATTTTGAATACATTCGTTCATTAATTCTTCCTTATATGAGTTCTGTGCTGCACGTAAGTTATCTTTTGCATTACCTAATTCATATTCCGCCCTAGACATTTGACTAAGTGCATTCATCCTTTTCTCATTTGGCATAGCAGCACATCTCCTAATGAAATATTTGTTTTATCGCTTTATTAAAAACCGTTTTAGCTCACCACTAACTCATAGTCGGGATATAACAGACAGTTCTTAACTATCTGGGCTAGAAAATTTATAGCGCCCTCATAATTACCCCATCCGTTTTCTGGATTCATTTCTTTATACAATGCCGGTTTATTTGTCAATGTGATAATTCCATCTGTAAGAATAATCGCAACATCGGCAGCGGATCTCCTGTGTAAGTCTCCAATCGTGAATCCCATAGCCCTCCTGTACATTGGAGAGACGTTATAAGTGTAATTTCCGCAATCAATTTCTTCATGGCCATCTTTAACCAAGGATACATCCCAACTCATTTTCATTTCCTTCTTTCTTCATATATTTGGACGAACCATTTCTTCGTATGTATAACCCTTGTTCTCAAGTTTTTGCTTTAAATTATATACAGCTTCCGATATTTCATCATGTAAGTCAGGGTTTGAAGTAAGTAACCCCGCCCATCCATCTGCTGTTCCAGTCAACATTGCCTCAGCATCATCTATCATCATTAGTAACGCAAAAATTTGTGATTTATTTAAATAAATTTGCATAATATTCCTCTTCTCTTTTCCGATGAAAGTCATATTTTATTGAGACTACTCATAATTAAATATCATCAACGTGATATAGCTTGTCACGTTTTAAAACAACCTGTTTTTTGCTCATTTCATCTGCTTCGAATTGAAATGGCGTACATCTTGCTCGATCAAAAAATTCGTCTATTGCACACTTATAGTTACAATAAAACTCTCCATATTCTTCACTGTACTCCACTTCTGTTTTGTTTGTTATCTCTTCACTGCATCTTCCACATTTTATAACTTCCACTTCTATCCATCCCTCCAATTTCTAAATAGAACTCACATTTTATCTGTATTTACATACTGCAAATTATTTACCGGAAAGTCACCATTGTTGCCGAATTTATAACCCTCAAGATACACAAATCTGTATTCCCCTATGCCAACAGTAAATTCATCACTTTTACAAGTCCATACTTTGCCATAGTTTTCAGATTCATAAGCTTCCTGACACGAATGCATAACAACCCTATCGCCGCTTTTAAGCTTCATTTTTTATCCTTTCTCTATAAATGATTTAGAAAGAAATATTAGTTATCGACAAAATAGTATGATCTTTTTCAATACTTGCAATCGTCTTCATTAACTCTGTTATGCTGTTTGCTATAATTTCCATATCTTCTGTACAGAAGTACTCTTCGTCATCCAATCGCCACACAATTTTATATTTGAACAAACAATTTCTCCTTTCAATGAAGTTCACAATTTATCGCGATTTAAATATTCATCAAGGTATTTCTTAAAAATGGATATATTAAAAGTCGATCTCATTTTGTTTTTATTCATATACTCAATTATTTCATCGTATGTAGGATTTTTCTGAAAATAAATGCTGTATTTCTTATCAAAATCAACTGTTCTTCTTGACCTCGGTTCTCTAATTAAATCTGTGATTTTACAAGTAATATCCTCAACAAAATCATTATCGAAATCACTGTTGTGATTATGACTTGCATTTTCTGTTTCATATTTACAATCAATACATTTGATAAATACTCTGATTTCAAATAATGGTGGATTTTTTAAGTCGGACTTCTTGAATCCCTTAATCTCACTATTAATAATTTTGCTGGTGGTATACGCAATGTAAGCTACTTCAGTTTGTACTTCTAGGTTGTCGCTATTGCACTTAGGACATTTCGTCATATCCGCCTCATCCCCCTATGAATGATTCGTTTTATCGGTTTTCGATTTCATATTCTAGTATACGAATGTTCTGTAAGGTTTCTTCAATATCTTTTTCCTTTCCAGAATATCGTTCACTTATGTAATACTTCTGCAAGTCTTTCTTGTGAATCTCTCTCATCTTCTGCAGGCTAATTAAACTAATATTCCTTAATTCTCCCTCAGAGTATACCCCCACAATATCACCTCTAAATACTTCAAATGCTATTCAATTTCCCAATTTCATCAGCAATAGATTCAAATTCAATAACAATATCTTTATTCTTCATTCTATATTCATTTCCGTATTCCAAAGGAATATTGTGCTTGGCAACCATATGGTTTAGTAATGTAGAAAGTTCTACAACTTTCATTTTGTCCGAAATATCTTTTTTAAGGATTGCCTCTTTTTGAAGTTTGAATTGTTGTACATCTGCCATATAATAATCTCTCCGTTTCGATTTTATCTTGTAACTTCAATTCCTTTTTTCTCAAGATATTTAAGCAAAGGCTCAACCATTGACTTTTGTGTTGCTTGGCTATTGAAATTCCCAGAACCTATTCCATTAAGCAGCGTCCATCCATTTTGATCAATGCCTTCGAAAATCTTATCTATTACTGTTTTTTGGCTAACTTTCATTCTTCTCATCTCCTCATAAAAGGCTAATTTCGTCGGTTCATCATATAAACTATGGATTCCAGTTTTTTAATTGCAGCTTCAGGATTGTTTGATTGTTGCACATAATCTATATAAACATCCCTTACACCATCGTCTTCCTTAATCCCTGTAGTTTCAAACCAGCTTTCGATTATTTCTTCATATTCCCTAGCTTTAGCATTATACTTTGCAGCCTTTCGCATAGCATCCCTTATATGCTTAGGAACATTTGTCTTCATAATTGGCTCCCTTTTAGATGAACAACTTTTCAAATTCTCCGTCTTTCAAATAATATCTTATGTACAATCCTTCATGTGGGCTATGCAGCAGCATATGACCTTCTGGCTTCTTATAAAGATCAATGTCGCTGTTCCCATATGCCCAGACACATCTTTCTCTTTTGCCAGCGGCCATTTCTTTGAGTTGGTCTTTATACATGCCTTTGCTCATGATTCTTACGAACGCTTCTTCTCCATCCTCTAGACCCAGTGTAATAATAATATCATCTGGAAACTTACCTTCTTTTACATTAATTATTGAGCAATTTTTATTGTTCACATGTTTGGTGTCGTACAATACTATTCCTCCCCTTCATCTAACCATTTTTCATTAAATACCTCTCCGCATTTTAAGCACTTCCATGTACTCAGACTGTTCTCAATTAGCGTATCTTCTTCACAAATTGGACATTCACGGTCTCCCATTGAATATGCCCCTTTCGTCATTTAGATTGTGGATACTTATTTAGAACAGAATGAGCAAAAGATAAAGATTCTTCGACGTTTCCTGCTTTTTCTCCACATAATACTTTTTCAAATTGATCTACTACCCAGCGAAGTGCTACAATTTCCTCGGGGTCGTTTATCCTTTCCTCTGTTACAATTTCAAGAAAGTTAATTTCTGTATCATAATCTATGTAAAATGTTTCAATTCTATTTTTAGGGTAAAAACTCGTCTCACTCCATCTAAGACTTGGATTACCCTGTTTGTCATACCAGTTTATTTTTTCAAATCTCTTATTGTGTTGTTCGAACTCAGAAAAATCAAACTTAAGTTCAAAGCAGCCGCTTCCATCATCGCGGAAATCAACAAGTCTTGCCATCATGCCATCATCAAATCCGCATTCAATCTCTGATTCAACTTTCTCAGTAAATTTCACAACTGGTTTTTTATTAATTAAGTCAACTAATTCTCTACCGTTCATTTCTCCAACTCCTTATGAAAGACTCATTGTATCGGCTCATATATAATGGTTTTAATTCGTCTTAATTGATCCAAAGTTAACTTTACTTTATCATAAGACCTAAAAATATTCTCGATTTCCCGTGATATTCTCTGGAATTCTTCTTCATCTAAGATTTCCTGCATCGAAAAATATAGTTTCCAATCAGCGGTATACCCTCCTGTTTCTTGCTTTAGACCATCAATTTGAAATTTAAGTGGCCTATGATCGGCTCCAACTTCAAAGTATTTTCGACCAACTTTAGTAATCACATCTTCCTTGATATAGACCTCTTTTCTATGTCTTGCGTTGTTTCCCACTGCCTTTAGATAAACTGTTTCTCCGACTTGCATAGAGACTCCTCCTAACAATGAAAGTATTATTTCAAGGAATATTTATGCCTGATAAAGGCATATTGATATCTTTCTTTTACTCCCTCCAAATTGAACGCTATAAATATAGATCTTAGAATTTTTTGAATCATTTCTAGTTCACTTTGGGTTAGATACTCTGTCTTCAGGGCTAATGATAATATTGTATCTTGCTCAGAGCAATCCAAAAACAATTTAATAACATCTCCTTATGAAATCATCGTTTTATGACATTGAGATCATCCATATAGTAATCCGTAATTGAAGTATCGCCTTTTGTAATTTGGATTTTTGCAGCTCCGTCATGAATCACCTGAACAATTCCTTCAGCATTTGTAATTTCAGCATATACTTCTGAGCCTACCTTAATCTCTTCCTTCATAATCTCCCCCACGAAATTATATTTTCATTATGTATCCAACAATTACCTTACTGCAAGTATAATCCATAGCATTATCAAAGTCAATTATTATTATATTTATTTATTTTATAAATTGATTAGGAAGCCGCCAATACAATAATCAGCAAGCTTCACATTATTGTTTATAAGACATGATATGTAGCGTTATCCTTTTCTCTCCTATAGTATTCTATTTGGGCCTCAACTGCTTTCCAATTATGATAAAACTGAGCATATGGTCTGCCGGTATTACATGCTTTATACTTCAACAAAGCTGCCTCCCATGTCCCATAATAAACTCTGCAAGCACAATCATCACTGTAAATAAGCAATACACCATATTCATTTTTATCCATTCTAGTATACCCCTCTGTGTCTGATTTGCATTTCTTTATTGACTGAGATTAGCATTGTGAAACAGGAACATTTGTTCTCTTTATTCAGTAAGATCATTATACCATGTCTTAACTTTCGGTCAACTTTTCCATCACTAAATGTTGTTAATACAATTTTACCAGTAAATTCATACTAGTCCCATTCCTAAATTCATGCGATATTTAACGTAATTTTACATATTGACACATAATAAACACTTGTTCCATTGTAAAATTATGTCGAATAATTTGTCGAATCTTATGTAAAAAAAGAAAACTGCTCCGAATTGGAACAGTTATTATCTAGTCAATAGGCTTCTGTGTTTAATTTGTGTATACATCACTGAATCGTCACGAACATCAAAGTCTTCTCCAAAAAGAGGTTTTATAACTTCGGTTATTGTTTTTTGAGATACTACTGTAAAAGGATATTTTTTGTCTGCAGATTCATGGAAATAAACAACCTTATTATTGGAATCATATTTTTTAATTCTCTTTATATTGATTGCTAATCTTTTATCAACCATATGAAAGTTTTCGAATGTCTCACTCAAATGAGCTATAAAATCTATACTTTTGTCTGAAAATTGATACACTCCCTCTGAAGTAATGACGTAAATTTCTTTTCTTGTTGGTCTTTCTGCATAAAGAATATCATTTATTCTTACATATGTTAACATGTTGTCATGGTTTATAAGCACTGATTCGGTCATTAGCTCAGATTCGATTTCCTGAACTAGTTGATCCATCACTATAGGGGCAACAATACCGAGTTTTGATGTGATAATATTTTTAATTTTTTCAGATAGCATAAAAGTTCTCCTTAAAAAGTTAAATTGGTAGCCCCTAATTAAAGGGGCTATTTTAGGTTTTTAATTTCCAGCTTTTTTAGTCGGGATATGCCACAATCCCAATTTAGTAGTACTATTTTCAGTACCATTTGAAACCGCAGTGGCTGTTCTTGCGATAACAGTAAGAATTTTTTTCATTTTGAATTGACCTCCTTTTCTTTTTTTAAAGCGCTACGTATACGAGTTACGACTTCAGTTCTCTCATCTCTTTCGCGCTTTATCGATAAATATATAAATAAAATAAATATTATAAAAATTAGAATAGTGTAAACGATAAAATTAAATGAGTTTTGAGAAAAAATCAAAAACTTTAATGCGAATATTTCTGACGCGATGCCAAAAATTAAAACAATAACATACACAGTTTTTGACTTATTGATTTTGCGAAAACTAAAACTAAAATAATCACCACTAAAAATTTTGAAGCCTGCAATGCATAAAGCCGTAAATGCCGATAGTGTCTGGAGTATTTCGCCATGAGGAGTAAAAGGCACAGCGACCTCTTCCAACGTTGTAAAATCAGTATATACAGCAATTAAAGCGACAATCGTTTGAATCATTAAATAAATAGTGTATCCTAAAGCTGTCCGCCAAAATGAACTAATCCAATTTTCTTCGAATAGAACTTTAAAAGAAATAACTAATATAGAAAATTGAACAAGCGTATTATAGCCTGCATAATCAGAATTGATCTGGAAGTATGATATCGTTGGCATCAAAACAGCGAGAAAAATGATTTCTTTTACATACCATTTGATAGGAATCCGAAATGACCCCATGATAAAAATAAGAACAGCAATTACTTCAAATGAATTAAATAGTAAAAATCTAAAGTACTCACCTGTCATAAGATATCTTCCTTTTGAGTGTTATTAGGTCAATAGCCTGAATCAATAAAGCCGTACTGATAATTGGAGAAGACATTAGTACCATATTGGCCGTAACGATTAATATTGAGATGATTTTTCTTCTATCTCTAATATTGAACGACTGTTGAAAAGGCGATAACAAGACAATGAGCACAAGTGTAATTAAATCTAATTCGATTTTCTCAAACCTATGTATATAATCGGATATATAAGGAGAAATATTTAGCACTAGACTTGAAAAAACAACACATACGTCAGAACTTTTAAAATGATGCCCTCCAGTAAATAACCTCAATAAAATAATGGAAACCATAGTTATTACTACATCAAACCATCTGCCAGAAAAAACACAAAATACTGAAGATAATATCACTATAAATAAAAAATTAAATATAATTTTCAATCCATGATCGACATCTTCTTTTATAAATCCTTCGGTTTTTCTTATAATATAAGCAGAGAATTTATCAGAGAAACAATAAACCGTCATTCTCACCTCCTTTCCTATTATGAATAATAGTAATTCTTTCCTCATACATAAAGATACCATACAACAATGCTTATTGCAAGTATTTATTTTAATTAACGAAAAATAACCCTTTGTGGGCTATTCTTCATACACTTTTTTAATTGTTTCCACATTAAGAAAATCTTCCTTTAAACGATGAAAATGATATGTTTTATATCCATTGTTCATGGTTGACTTAAACCCAAAATGATCACATATTTCATGATACATTTCCTTGGTCAGTTCTTTGCGTCCATTTGCCATTTTTTTAGCCATGTAGAGCATCCCGGAATTTCTTATCATTGATGGGGTTAGGGTTTTAAGATCATTATAACTTTTAACCGCTGCAATGCGCCTTTGGATTAGAAAAAGATCGGCTTTACCTACATTTTTACTTCTTGTGGATACATTCCTTAAGACATAATCGCTTTGGTCTAAATCTGCTTCTGCCCGCGACCTTAAATCACTGCTAACAAGTCCATTTTTTTTGATATACATTTTCTGACTTAGTGCTTTTTCAACCATTTCATAACATTTATCGCTAACCTTAAGGACTCGTTTTAAGTTTCCATCTTGCAGCATCAGATCATTATTGCCAAGTAAACTATTTTTAGTCAAATTAAGTAACTCATCATATCCAATTGTACCATACGCTCCATTGAAGAGTAACAGGACTACTACTGCATCTTGTGGATTGACACAAATATCAACCATGTCATTTATCTCATCTATTGTAAACAGCGTTTTTTTAGTTTTATCAATAAACTTTTTGTAGTACTCTTTATCCGCGATAGCATCCATAGGATTAATATTGGTTTGTCTCAGATCCTGTTCAATCCCCCATCTGATATATGACTGAGTTATGAAAAAATTTTGACGACTTGAAGCTAGAGTAGCAGGATTTAAATAAAATAATAATTGTTCGATTTGTTCTAAATTAAAATTATATAAGTCGGTTTGATACTGTTCTTCTATGATCTTCGCCCTAGATAGGACGCGCATAGATATTTGAGCCGTCTTTTCTTTTTCGAACGTTTTGAGATAACGTCTTTTTTGCATCTCATTAAAGAAACCTTGTTCATAAATCTTGTTAGACATTTTTTGTTACACCTCTAAATTTAGGATGTTTAAAACATTTACATTTTTCTGAAAATAGTCTCTGACTTGCTTTTGTAATCGAGATGACGAACCTCGATTATTTGTTACAACTTCTTTTATATTTTCTTTATTATTTATATGCTCAATCACATCGTTCAGTCTATTTAATGAGATATCATTATCTTTAAATTGTTTTGCAATTACAATGTACCCGGCAAACATTCTAAAGTGTTTTAAAATGCTGTCATTTGATTCAAATTCATCGCTAAATTTACCCAGAAGATAATTGAAGAAGTCAGTTAAATATGTTCCCAATTCTCTTGCTTCAAATGTATTTTTTGGTTCAAAGACATCTTCAATCGCATTTGCTAACACATCAGATGTAGTTAGTTGACCAGCCAACTCACTAACCCTTGACCCTGAAGCAATCTTGCCCTTTAAATCCGAATTACGCTGAAGTTGTTTTACGGCTACGTACGAAATTTTCTCTTGTTTCAATTCCTCAAGCCGTTCCCGTTTTACTACATTTAAGGTGTTTATCTGTCCAAAATATTTTTTAGCTGTATCGGTATCATACGTTCGGATACTTAATATTATGTCTTGATTGAGTTCAGGGTTTATTGCTACGGCTCTTGCTGCTCCCTGCAAACGGTGAAATCCGTCCAATATTGATACTGTGGTTCCGTCTTTTATTGTTAATTCATTATTTTTAGCATTGTAAGATATCGGCTCTTCTTCTTCCGAATAAACGTTCAATGTGATCATGTCTGGCAAGTAAGTTTCATTCAACATGTTTTCAGCAATGGCTTTGACTGACTCGATATTTATATCTGGAGTAGGTACTACTCCATCACGACCACGCTTAAATTTTGGAGAACGTTGAGTTTCGAAATCGTAAACAATTATGTTACTATTGTTCCATTTTACGACTTCAGTAAATTTAATCGATGTTACATAATTTTCTAGGTCAATTTGTAGTACATTTGGAATTGTAAACGGTAATGATATACCCGCTTTGCTTTCGATTTTATGTTTTTTTGCTTCTTTGAGTTCGTTTTCGGTGAAATAACTCTCAGCTCGGACACCATCAGTTGAATCAATTTCGAAAACAGCGATTGAGATTAAGGCCAGAATATCGGTATCAATCTCTTCGAGTAGAGCAGTGTTTTTTGCTATTTCATTAAAAAATCCTGCTCCGACATATTGTGATAAATTTTTATTTATTTGTTCTACATTCTTGCGCTTGTATTTAATATTTTCTATGCTTTGTTTTAAATTTTCTTCTAATTCTTTCCGATCTCTTAACATCCGCTTATCCGCACTCCTCTCAAAATCCTATTACATTTAAGTATATACGAAAAACTAAAAGATATACAATAGTCAATGTGTCTAGATACATTGACTAAAAACAATGTAAATGACTTGGTGCTTTTTGACTATGTATATCTTTTATACTACATTATGTGTTAAATTTAGTTGTTAATATTAGTAAATGATTAAAGCGTTGCGATAAAAGTGAATTTTCATCGTCAATCCAATTTACATTCCTCAAGATGATCTATCATATTTTGTAACCTTGAATTCAAGTTCTCTTTAAATAATTCGATACGCTCTTCGTCGGAATCACCTTCAAGAGAAATATCTACAAGTGCGGTTTCATACGGCAAATGTAGTACAATCTCTTTGTCATTAATTTCAACGACTTCGATATCACTTTTCTGCTTCAGCAGTTTTTTTAATTCGCTCTTTACACTCATAATTTACACCCCTTATCCCTTGAAATCAGTTTTTATTGACTCAAGAACGTTAATGTGCTTCTTCAATTCGTTAATATGAAAATTAATTACTTCAATTTCCTTTTCATCGATTGTTGCCTTCAACTTCTCTTCTGCTACTTTCAAACGGTTTTTAGCTTCTGTTAGTGAATCTACATTAAAGTTCGGATGAATGCTAAGTCCGAATCTGCCTGCTTCTTGTCTAATTTTATTGAGTTTCTCTTTATCCACATTAATTCATCCTTTCATGATGAAATCCGTGATTAATTATGCGTTCTGACTGATATGTAGTCATTCTGTGCCGTTCTATTACATTTTATCACTATTCATTTTGTTTTACTATTTCATTCTCGCGGCTATCATATATTCGGTAGCCTGTAGCAGCAAACGGCCGTAAGGCTTCAACATCGTTGCTCGATAATGATGTATATTTCCAAGTTTCTGTTCTAGATCTCATATCGACCTCTATTAGTTTTTGAAGTTGAAATCTCTTACTGGAATTCATAATCCACCTCAATGGAAAATTTTATGCTGTAAATTAACTCGTTTATTTGATAAAATATCAAAGAAACTCCCTGCTGAGTGTTAGGGAGTTTTTGTCATGCCTGTTTTTTGACACGATTTTCGTTTCACTCAGTATCAGTATACTCCTGATGCAATTTTCGTGTCAACTCCCTAATTGGTTCTTGGAGGAAAAAATTATGCTTGTGGAAATACAGCTCAAATATATATTAGAAAAGAAAAACATATCTGAGCGAGAATTGTCCAGAAGAACCGGAATAAGACAAGGAACCATTAATGATATGTGCAATAACGTATCTAAACAGATTTCGGTAGCTAATCTTGCTTTAATCTGTGATGAGTTAAATATTGACATATCGGATCTTTTAAAACTTAAGAAGTAGCTTCTACTTCAATTTTTTAGTTGTTCGTCATCTTGACCATAGCAGAAGGGACAGGTTATCCTTATGACCTCTCTTCTAACCTCAATTAAAGACTGATCATTTATTTTAGGTTCAATTACAACTTCAATTTTTCTTTTGTTATTGCAATATGAACAAATCATACCTGTCTCCTCTGCTCTGCTTTTGATTATTTTACCAAATCACTCTCGCCAGATTCTAAACATACATTGTCAAAATTCCTCTTTAATTGTCCTAATACGTACTACATCCTCAAGTGCAGCATCAAATGCGTTTTGAAATTTAGAATCATTACCCATAAAACCGCTGATATAGAAAAGCATATTCACTAGAAATTCCGAGTCTTTTGTTTTCATTATTTTCGCCCGTTCTTCACTCATTTCGCTGAACAAACTTCATCCCCCTTAAAATTCACTTTTCATCAGATTGTATAGAACTGTACTGGCATTCAGTTGAAAGGACTACTCTGCCATCTTCTAATTGTATAATCATGCGGTTAGGCTCCTCCATATCATCGCGTATTATTTTCCCTCTGAACTTAGTATTTGTATTGTAGTGAAAGCATACTTCAACATCAGTATCTAACCATTCTCCTTGTCTCGGAAATTTATTTGCTGTGATATTTTGATGCACTCCCATGTACTATATCTCCCCTACTAATTTATAAAATCTGCTTTTCATTGAATGTGTCTTAGTAATTCATAATAATCCCTGTTAAATATCCTATCTAATTGATTCTTGCTTTTTACTTTTTCATATACACCCCAACCAGTATGATAAAACAAACCGTCTTCCAGTTTTAGAAATAATCCAACCTCTGTAATCTGCGAATTATTGTCTGTGCATTTTGTACAAATTTTCATGCGTTTGCTACTGTGACAGAAACCATCGAAATCATTTATTTGAAAGTGTTCAAGTGATTCTGAACCTCCGCAATTAATGCATTCATCTTGAGTCATTGTAATCATACTCTTTTCATCCTCCTATGAATTTACTTTTTTATTGGTTTAGCCTTAACTGTTATCTCAAACTCATATTCAAGTTTCCCGTCCAGATGCTCTACAAGATCATTTGGATAAAAATTAAAACGTCTCTTATGAAAAGGATTTTTGCAATACGAATCTGGTTTATGCCCAGTTAATCTAATAAATTCGTCCCGACTCACAGCAAAACAAAAACTCTCATAGTCACCTGAATTATAACCACTAAATTTGAATGTCTTTTCTAACATAATTACACTCCTCCTAAAATTCTTATCGTGTTGGCTGATCTCTTGTAAATAAAGAACCACGTTTAGGAACTGCAACTTCTTCAGGAGCAATACCTTCGCCGATTACGGCCAATCTTCCCTCGTCATAGAATTGACCTTCGCGCGGCTTACCATCTTTATCTACTGGAGGTTCAACATAATATTGGCTGCAATTATGTAGATACTCAACCGTCATCAAAACTTTTCCTTCAAATCCCGATACTTTATCCTTTACTTCTGTTCCTAGTGGAACCGCAAAAATGTCTGCATACTCGTCATCACCATAAACAGCATTTGTTGCGTCTAAAATCTCAATTCTTGCCTCATCAAAATATTCTGTCTTTTTTGGTGTTCCGTCAGAAGCTAATTCTTGAGGCGCAAGACCATATTGAGCACAGCCAAACAAATGGGCAGTACGAGCAATAATAACCCCTTCAAATCCAGAAATAGAGTCCTTGGCAACGGCCATCATTGGATGCTTAAATTTAGTTTGCACGATATATCCATCTCCATTTTTTATAATATTATTATTTTTATTATTTATTTTATTAAGAAAGTTCGATCTCTACTACAGTTTGTTTCCTATTATATATTTTTATAACATCATTGGATACATTCAATTCATACTTAAACGCGGTACAGGCCCCTAATAATTTTCCTAGAGCAATCCCATAATAAAATCCATCTTCTCTTTGCCACACTTTATTTTGTTCTTTCTCATAGATGTAATCTTGCGCTAAGACCTCTAATAATTCCTTCTTTTCATATAACTTCATAGCAACCCCGTTTCATCTAATTTAAAGACTTGACTCATATGATCGTATCTTAATTAAAATATTTCATCTTTTTAGCATCAATAAGCCTAAACCCATCGGCTATTGATTTTGAAACCTTTTCTGTTACAACGATCTTTTCCTTGGAATAAGGCAAGTTAAGTATCACTGTACTATTTACCCAGTCTATCTCTATGGTATAAGGAACCTCTTTATATCCATTCATACACTCACCTACTTTGAGAAATTAAAAGTATCAGCACATCCAGTACACAGAACATGGGCTAGTGCATCTGGGTTTTGACAATTGTTTTCAACGTCGTATTCATCAAAGTATCCATAACCATTGATGTCGTAAAAAGTTACTTCATCTAGTGAAGAGCTTTCAAAATCACATACTTCGCATTTCAACATTCAAGCCGCTCCTTTGTTTTCTGATCTGAATAAAGACTTATTTCATCGTCTCAATTCCTTTTCTAACCTAATCAGATACATTAAATCCTCTTTGGATGAAAATAATCCGTAACCTGCCGCTGACGGATATTCGCCAGTAAGTTCAAAATACTCATTCCTAAGTCCTTGCATCGTCTTTTTTACTTTATTCATTTGTCAACTCTCTCCTTATCATGAAATACTTCTTTTATTCATAATTCTGATTTCTGTAAACCTCGTTACATGTCATGCAAACATAACTTTCTTTTCCGTCTTTATTATCTAAACATAGCCTCTGAATACTATTACAACACTCACAATCTCGTTCACCTTCTTTTCCGTCTCTCTCAAAATTCAATACTTTGTACCGTCCCAAAGTAAACAACTCCTTTAATTTCATTTTTAGAATAAAAGAATCCTTTTATCGCCCGTTCAACAACTCATTAACAACAAATTCTTTTCTACCTAAGTCATCAACATTGATCATTCTAAGATTTATCTGATGTATATAATCAGTAACGCTCATATGGTTTATGTAATTGTAGTAAGTAAAAGGAATGTTATTGTTTTTATTTCTACTCTCAGAGTGATTTATCCAACATTTCAATTCAACCTTTTTTAGAATATTTGCGTCATCATAAAAATCTTCGAAAAACCTTCTCGCCTCATCTATAGTAGTTAGTCCATTGTCATTATTCATTCCTTCATTTCATCTCCCTATAGAATAATCTATTCATTCACCTTAGAACTATAATTTATAGTCTTTTGGATTTCTCTTTCCTTTTCCTTTAGTATATGGTCTGACGAAAATCTCTTTCCCGTTCTTTAGTTTTCTGATGTGACCACGTACACCCCAAGATTCTGGCTTCCAATTCACTTTCTTTTTCGAAATTGGGGATTTAACTGTATAAGTTGATTTATTGATATAGACAGTGTACCTTTTTCTATTTGCTTTTCTTTTTGTTTTTACCGTAACAGTTTCTGTATTGGTGGCAATTTTGTTGGTATTTGACTTGTATTTCAGCATATACATCATTGTCGATTTCCAAAAATTTGTAAAACCACTAACGATCATGTCAACATTAGCATCCAAAAAGTTTTTATTACTGATATTTGAAGCTATAGCGATTTCTTTTGAATCCTTATTCAAAAACCAGTGTCCGACTACGTCATTATCTCTTTCTAAATATAAAAACATTACAGTTCTTTCAACATCAATAAAAACAACTTCAATTTTATCTTCAATTAATATTTTTGCAGATTCCATTGGAATTTGTTCTAAACTAAAATTATCTAGACCCTGTATCTTTCCCCATTCAAAAAGATCGACAAATTCCTTTTCTGAGTTAATTATAATTGAATCCGCGTTTTCTAAGTTGCCTGTGTTAATCAAGATTTTTCCTCCCTTAAAAAACATTCCTTTCTAAGATTTTAGCATATCAAGAAGTAACAATAAAATATTCATTTCATCTTATATGTGTACTTATCAACCATTGCTCCCATAACTGAGCGGGCTTCTTTATAAGTCAATAGTACTTGTGGTTTTCCTTCTGCTTCAAACACATATTGATAAGGTGAGCCGCTGCTGGTTTTGGTATTTAAAAATGTGCCTTGAAATATGTATTCTTCTCCGTCAATACCAAAACAGCAACCGATGTACTTTTCAAACCACTGTTTTCGTTGTTTCATACTTCCAACTCCTTATTAAAGAAATACTTTATTTAATGATATTATATTTCTCTTCTAGATAATCAATGTAATCTCTGCTAGTCTGCCATTCAACATTTCTGCTTTTTATATCACATTTATAGTATTTAATTGCTGCCATTCTTCCTCTTTCTCTTAAAACACGTACTACTTTTGCCTCAGTACCTACTTTCCAAGTCCACGTGATTTCTGCAATTCCCAATTTAATTTTGAACATTTTCCATCTCCTCAAGAATGATCGATTTTATTGCCTTACTCATAATCACTATCAGATGCGCGACCTTCTCCGTCTCCTCGTTCTTGGAAGTGTCTATAAGCATAATGTACAACACAATCCTCAGACGCTTCAACGTAACACACAATATCTCTTCCAAATTTATAGTGACTAAATTTCTGAGTATCGATTTCACGTCCACACGCTACACATTTTGCTTTACGAGCCATCGGTTACACCCTCCCTATGAATGGATCATTTTATTTCCACATTGTAGCCTTTGAATTCAGACAACACATTTAGAATAAATTCTGCGCTTGATGTTTTTCGAAGAAGTATTTCACCATTATATAGTGCGTAGTACGCAGTTGCATCTTCGCTTGTATATTTAGATTTCTCATTAACAACCAGTTTCAAGTTCATCTCTTTTATCTCCTTCGTCTTCTTATCTATTATATATTTCTCTAGACTTTCTGAATATCTTGCCGAGAGCAGATTTCCCAAGATTCAAACGTTCAACCAGTTCGACTACTTCCCAATTCGCCCCTTCGAATTCTTCACCTTTTCGATTAGAAAGAAACCTCGCAACATCATCATACAGTTCTGTCTTGTTAATTTGTTTATTTAGATATTGCAACTCTATCTCTTTAAGTCTCTTCATAACGCTCCCTCCAATGAAAATATAGATTTATTGGCTTCTTATGTATTCATCATTAAGTTAACATTATTGTATATTTTTATTTTATATCTGTCAACAGTTATATTTATGGCCTGATCGGCTATTTATATTCTGATCAGGCCTATGTACTGTTCATATCTAACCATCCCCTTGAATAAGATGGTAATCCTCTTTTGAATTAAAACGATAATCCTAAACTTATTCTTACTGCTGTTTCAATTTCTTTCATCTTATCAACATCAACAGATGTAATCTTGTGAATCAAGAACTCTTTGTCTACCGTTTTAATTTGTTCACAAAATATAAGTGAATCTCTGAGCACTCCATTTTTACCGGCTTCAAGTTTAACATGTGTGGGCATTGCTTTTTTGCTTGTACTGCTTGAGATAGGTGCTACAATGACAACTGGAGAATATTTATTTCCCAAATTATTGGAAATTACCAAGCAAGGTCTAATCCCGCTTTGCTCCCGCTTACGACCATTATTTAGATCTACAAGCCATATCTCCCCTCGGTAAACACTTTCCTTTGCTTCTCTACCTCTTTCCATTACTACACTCATCAATTCATCTCTCCTATTTATTATTTATTTTTATTATTCTTCATATCTCATAATCTATTTATATCCACATTATAAAGAATAAATACTTGCAATACAATAGGAACTTTTGTTCTTGTCAAGATTCTTTTTTTACTGATTTTAGGGGAATTTTATCGTTTACATTTACTTCAAAATATGATAAGGAATAAATTTCATGTTATCAGGATAATATATAATCAGGATGGTATATAAATTGAGGTGATATCATGAATCGTAAGGACAAATGGACAGAAAACGATGATAATATGTTGACTCAGACTGTGATAGACCATATAAGGACTGGAAGCACTCAATTAAAAGCTTTTGCGAAAGTAGCAGAGATTCAGAGCAGGACGGCGGCAGCTTGTGGTTTTAGGTGGAATGCTGAGTTGCGACACAGATATAACAACGAGATAAAAGAAGCAAAGTTGCAAGGTCGGCAGAGTAAAGATGTTGCTATAGTTGTGAGAAATCAAGAGCAACTTAATCCGATTGATCAAATAATTGATGCTCTTGAGAAGTTCAGATTTGAACATCTGGAGTTTGAAAATGAAATACGGAATCTGAAGTCTAAGAATGCAGAATTAGAACTGGAACTTGAAGAACTCCGTAACTCCAACGGTTTGAATATAAATCCTTCAGATGACCTCCAGACCCTTCTAGATCTGATAAGAAAGGCAGAAGGAATGATTATTGAACGTGAAAACAAAAAGCCCGCTTATAGGTAATTTAGCAACAAAGAACAGACCTTTGCTTTTGCACAAGAGGTCTGCTCTTTTATTTAATTAGTCCTTTTTTAAGTCGAAATTAGAAATCATATTCGTTGACCAATACAACTTGCATTTCATCGTCTTTCTATAAATGCTACATTCTTAACACGTTTGAATGGTTTCCCAAGAACCGATGAACTTTGAAACACTGTCATCCTAACAAGCCATTTCTGACCCTTGCGGACATGTTCGGGATCGGTCGCCGTATTCCATTCATATTCATTACCTTCTTCATCTTCAAAATCAAACCTTTGGGCTACGTTAGGTTTTATGTCTGAATGCTCTCTATCTCTAATTACTGTGACGACTTTTTCAATCCTCATTTAATTCACCATCCTATAAATCATGCCTTTCATTGTAGTTTATCTGGTAAGAACAATAATTTATCTTCTATCACTTGCATCTCCTTGATTATTTTCTGTGCTTTCTCTATCTCTCGATTTACTTCGTTTAAGAGTTCATCTACTGCAGATTTTTTAGAGCACAAAAAAATATTACCTTTAAATTCAACTGATACTATTTTGATGTCGATGAATTCAAGATAATCATATACTACTGATCGATCTTCACTCAACCTAAACAGCCCTTTTTGAATAAGAGCGGTTTCGACTTTATGCAGATAATACATTTCACTATCGGGAAACGGAATATTAAATTCTCTTCTTACTTCAGCGGAAATACCGTTTCTATTCCCAAAAATATCTCTAGAAAGTTGACTCCCATAATTTTTATTCAATGTATCAATAATTTTAGCTCTCACCTGTATTTCGTTGTTTAAATCAACATCTCGATGTTCTTCTTGTTCGTGATTAAAACAACTTACATGTATATTATAAAGGTCGGTTTCCAAATGATAAGTATACTTCTTATTATTTAATTGAAACGTTTTGCTTACGAGAAGCATTTTTTATTTTCACTCCTTCCCATACAATAGCCATTTTATTTACCTTTCAAATAATCGTCGATCCATTTTACTGCTTCGGACTGAGCCTCTTGGAGTGTTGAATATTTCCCATCAAACCACAAAGAATTTTGTCTTGTATCTGTCTTTTCATTTGTAATCGAAAACCAATAGTATTCTACATTTTTTGAAAAACCATTGCTTCCCTCTGATACTTTAATATGAAAGTTTTTGTATCGTGCCTTCCAAGTATCAAAAGTATCCCAACGACTCATCTTTCCCTGAATCCATTTCACTATATATACTCCTTTAACACATAATTTATAATGAAACAGTCATTTCATGATCTAATTACAATACCATCCCATAGTAATCTCTTTCTTCAACATCTTCTGTCCATGTTGTAAATGGTAAATTGACACGATTTTTCTTTAGAAGCAGACAGAACTCATAATCGCAGCGTTCTGGATAAAGCCTTTTGTCAGGAACATAATGAGAATTGCAATCTACAAGCATTGTAATACAACTATTGTCCTTATAACGTATTGTGTGAATTTCGTTATCTTTTAAATATACATGCCAAGTATCTCTCTCTGAAGTATAGCCATATAACAGTGTTCGATTATTTTTGTTTACCAAATCTTCAGCAGAAATTGGGAGTTTCTTTCCCTCACTATAAGAATTGATCTCTTCCAATTCATTTTTATTCATGTTAAACCGCTCCTTATAAAATAGTTATTTCATTGACTAAGCTTATGAAGTTCAAAGAAATCAAATCTTCTCTTGCCCAATCCCTCATAATGTGCTTGAACTTTGGGGTCAATAAATTCTAACTCAACAGGAAAACAAAAACCGTCGATCAAACGAATTTTAGCTTCTTCTCCCCATAATCCTACCTCAGCATCTTTTACAATTTCTATCTTTCTTCTAACTTTAACAGGATCACCGACTTTATAAGTCATGCTCATTTCCTCCAATTCTTCAAATGAATTAAACCTTTCATTGTTCATTCTTCAAATCCATTCTTAACATGTTATAGATCATTGCGGGGGCATGTAATTCTTGGCCGTATTTCTTGCATAAACAAAATACCAGTGCTTCATCAAAAGATATAAATGATTCCTTAACATACACACCATTAACAACAGGATAGTATAAGGTTTCAGTACCTTTGTTTATCTTCGTTTCAGCTTCTACAATTGCCATTGTGTCACTTATGATTGTAGTTTCTAGTATTCGTCTATGGTCACTCTCAATCTTTCTTTCTACTTCCGTTTCAGCTAGACGAATTCTTTGGCTATGCAGAAGCATACCGTAAAGCTGCACTTTTTGAAATTTTGAGTTAGGTGCATCCTCTAATTCATCAAAAAACTTTTTTATACCATCAAATCCCATTTCTTTTAGCATTTTATATCCTCCTGTTATTCTAATGAAATACAAATTTGATCAGTTTATCAGTATATCTCAAATTCTCCAGCCAATAGTTCTCCTGCTTTACTTATAATAATAGAATCGCTCGTCCATTCATTTATATATTCATATCTTTCTTGCGAATAATGACCGTCATATTTATAATTATCCAACACTTTGTTATCTGCATATTTGTCTTTTGCGAAGAGTAATAGCGGCGCATAAGATTCTTCCTTAGAAGTGTGCCATTCTTTTACTGATCCTGTTTCCTTGTTGA
The DNA here is from genome assembly GCF_042138635.1 of Paenibacillus medicaginis. Classification (NCBI taxonomy): domain Bacteria; kingdom Bacillati; phylum Bacillota; class Bacilli; order Caryophanales; family Paenibacillaceae; genus Paenibacillus; species Paenibacillus medicaginis. The sequence continues at coordinate 218,787 of NZ_JBHIRY010000001.1, forward strand.
ATTCAGAAATCTTAACTCCATTTTGTTTAAAATATTCTATGCCTTTTTGGTGTTCGTATTTCCATTCAAAACCTACTTCTTCAAACTTAATTTTGTATCGCTTTATTAACTCGTCAATGGTTAAAGAATAACAATGGTCTCCAAAAAAGTGAGCAAAATTATGACGAATCCACATCCTGTAATTGTTATTAAGCAAAACTGCTTCCGGTGGGACGAGATGGTTCCCATTAGTTCTTTGTTTGTTCTTCTTAATATCATTCCAATATTGAAGATCCTCTTTGTTCATGAGCGTTCTCCCCTTCTTAAGCGCTTAAATTATTCTTGTTACTATGCTGAATATACAATAATCTATCTTCACGGCAAAACTTTATAAAAGATTCCATATCAGATTCGTTTCTGAATGTATACGTGTTAGCTATTACATTACCTTTATGCTTTTCAATCACAGATACTTTATACATATTATATCACCTGTCTTAAATATTTGTCGCTAGTAGTTACATTTCGAGAAGTTTTATAAGCAAATCTCTGCTCACCTTGCTGCTACAATTCTTGATGTTATTTGTAATTAAGTAAATCAAGAACGACTTAATATGTGCCTCCTTATTCTTTCTTGTCTGAGAATTTGGTACGCCTGCAAGGAAGTTGTCTATATCCTCGCGCTTTGACATGGCAACATCTTTAGTAAGTGATTCTAGATAGTTGTTTAATGTACATCTGTATTGATTATAACTTTTACGATGCCTTGAATTATTCTCGGTATCTGGATATTTTTCTTCCTTGAACGCTTCAAGATATTGCCGGTTTATTTCGGAAACGTTGTAAATCTTGAAGTGTGCCTTATTATTGATATCATCTATAGTTAACTGCTGCACAATCTGATTACCTCCAATCTAATTTTATTTTTCATTTGCCGAATGAGCAAGTAAGGTTAATTCAATCCAGTTAGAACCTTTTGTTTTTACATAAAATTTTTCGCCAATTCGTTTTCCGCCTTTATACATTAGGTTTTCCTCCTTTTTTTAGATTATTTTATTTATTATAATTGTACCAGCCTTTTCCAAGTCTCTCCAGCACATCTTACCCATGACTTCACCCAACCTTGATATTCATTTTTCGTTTCATTATTTAACTATCTTCATTATATCAAAGTATAATTTTATTGCAAGTATTTATTTTATATATTGAACGATAAAAACAGGATTTTATCGGTAAAAGAAAAGTCGCCTATTGACGACCTAACCAATAACTTTTGAGTAAGATTTAACTTCCAATCCAGTATATCTAATATCTCGGAGCGGATTATAATTTCCATCTTCTCGCAGTTCCATTTCCTTAAAAATCCCTGGGGTGCCAATATAGGTTCCATGATAATGAGTCTGTACTGCAGGAACCTTATCATAATCATAATTTTTGATCTTTTCTTGATCTATCATCTTCATTCCTTTTACAAAATCGAACTGATTTACGGGATAATTGGAAGATGTTAATTCCCATTTACCTTTTTCATGAGGGTAACAAAGCCCTCTTGCGTCATATATAAATTTGTGAGTAAACACAACTTTTGTTGCTTTTTGTATAATATCCATTCCATTTATTTTCCAACCGAGTGTATATTCCCCGCTGCACTTTTCCAAAGAAAGTTTATCCTCTGATAGTGTATAATGATAAGACACAGGAACATCATCAATATAAATTAACCCAATCTTAAAATTACTGCGAAAAGACTTATCTACTCCAAATGACATTACATTCTGCAGAAACTCTTCTTTTTCCATTTCATTTTCTCCTTTTACACTGCCTCCCTAAAGGTGAGGTCTTATGCGAATCAAACATCATCGCTGTTATTATATTCTCATCTTACAAACCACGGGGTTGGTTGAGTGTCTTCTTTGACCCACATGATAACGTCGCGGTCATCTCTCTTAATAACAGGACGTTGGGCATTTTTGCGCGCCTCTTGTTCGTCTCGACCAGATACAGTTTCACAATAGTCTTTTTTGTTATAGCTTTTGAATTTTACTGTCCATGCTTTCATTTTCATTTTCCCCTTTCACCTCATCCGGTCTATCCGGTTTGTTGGCTCCGTGTCGTCCCTTGCTGTAATTAAATAATACCATGACCTATACATTTTGTATAGGGGAACAAATACGAACATATTGTAAAACTTATTTTAGTAGATGTTTTATTGTGTCCACATGCCAAGTCTTTTTAGATTCGTCATCAAATGGTGGCAGTGTCCCTCGACGAATACGGTCTGCTATTGCTCCACGTGTCACACCTAAAGCTTTTGCAAGATCTGCCTGTTTATAGTTAGGTTCAATGTCTTCAGGCTTATAAGTACGTCCAGAAGGGCTAACAATCACCTCATCATCAATACTCCAGCCTTGCCATATGCCTGAACCAATCCATTTGTTTGTCATTGCTTGTGTCCTCCTAAATAATCATAAAGCAAAAAGAGCAACGGCTTCCCATCCCCCTCGCGTCCTGCTAATAATTATCCATCTTTAAAAGACAATCTTAACACCATCCTTCAAAATATTGCTTTTAAAAGTGGGTAGTACCTTTCCAGAATCCCAGTCAACTTTATTAAAGTATATTACGCTTATAGGTGGCTCGTAGTACGGATTTACATCAAAAAGCATATCCGACAAATAGTGTCTATTCTCAGGGCAATCCTCTAATTCTGTCAACACCAGCAAGTCTATGTCGCTTTCCGATTCAAAATCCCCACGAGCTTTTGATCCAAAAAGGATTGCCTGTCTTACTTTAAAAGGGACTTGGATTTTGTGTAATACTTCTGCCAAAGCTAATTTCTCTTTCTCCACAAGGAAATTCAGGTTAGATATCTCTGAGTTGCGCATAAAGTATCATATCCTCTCTGTCTACTTTCCCTCGGTAACGGGCGGAGTAATATTCCTGGCATCGTAGGCAGTGGTGTGGCTGACCTCGGTGCATTATCTTTGGTTCGATCCATACGCCTCCGCATTGAGGACATTTGCCTTCAATGCGGTTAAGGTCCCGCTGACGTGCTTTGTGATACCGTTCACGGCAGCGGGATGAGCAGTAATAATTATCGTGCCTACACGGGACAAAAACCTTACCACAGCCGGATGCCTTACAGGTAATAGGATTATATTTCTTTTTCATTTCAATCCATGCTTTCGGCATTGGTTGGTGAATCCGTCTCCAACATGTGAGACAGCACCCGTGGGAGTGCATCGAGCCGCTTTTGTCCAACTGCCTTTAACTGCCCCGTTGTTATGCATAACAAGTCGTAATCATCATTGCGTATGGCTCGTTCCAAGTCTCGTATTAGACCGTCATGCTCGTCTTTCCAGTTTTGCGCCCAAGCTAGGGCGATATTCGCTTTGCTTACCGGCGATCTTGCTTTATTTAGCCGCTGGCTGATTGATCGTTTTTTCATGAAATCATCTCCTACATTCATTTTACATTTTGTACTCCTAAAGTAAAGAGAGACTTTGAAATCTCACGCGAATTTTGTCGTTAACTAGATGGTTTAACATATTTAATATTTTATTTATTATGAAATAAGCATTTTATCCGCTTTTATTCCTCATTATTGAATTTATAGGTAGTGTCTGCTTTCATTTCTTTAATTCGTTCCTTTATTTCTGCATACATTACTGGTTTAGCAGGAATTACACAGTTTTTAAAAGTGTGTTCTAGTGTTGCATCAGTTACAGGTGTATTTCTGCTATTGTCTGCAAAAAACTTGTTAGCATATTGATTGATACGTGATTGTTTCAGTTTTTCATTCATTTTAATTCCTCCAACATATTTAAATTATTTATATGATGAAATCATTTATCTGTATAGTTGATATCTTTTTACGACAGGTTGAAGAACTGATTTATAATCAGGCTTGCAACCTACAACCGTCAAAGAACCGCTAGGAATCTCGGTACGACCGTTATCAATTACATGTACCCATCCCAAGGCTATTAATTTACGAAGTTCTTTTTCCTTGGCTACAAGGATAATTTTAGGATGATCCTTACTATGCCATTCTTCATATTTCTCTGCGCCCTTTTGGAGATAGGTAATTTTGTCTGCAACATGAGCCACCTGTGCCGCTACTTTTCCCGCAGACATTTCAAGTTCTTTATTTACGACATAGTATTGAACGATTTCATCCGTGATAATTGTTCTCATCCTCCAATCATGTAATTATTCATTTATTTAGAACAGAAACGACTTTATTTCCCTATCCTCTGCTGCTTTACGTCGTAGTTCCACAACAAGGCAAATGCATCTTCTGGGCTTACTTCTCCACCTAGAACCTTTGGCATATACTCCACGACTAATGCGTGTTCCGCTGTAACGCAGAAACGGAATGTATTGTTAGAGCGCCCACTTTTGATATGCGCTGCATATTGAGCATTATAATTATTCCGTCCCATACGCTCCGCTGCTTGCTGTAATGCGTTGTATGCTTGCTCTTGTGCTTTAGTTGTGAGCAATTAAACCATGTCATTTTTTCATTCCTCCAATGCAATCATGCTTTTATGCCCTCATTAACTCTTTCAGATCAATATAGGCATTCATGGTTACATTGTGAAATTCTTGATCGCTCATATTGAACAAATCTCTATCATGATAATCATCAATCAATTCCCTGACGTCTTCGCACTCGATTGCGCTAATTTGAAGCGTGGACTTGATTCTTTTTGCAACTGTATTCCTAATTCTGGCAGTATCGCTCATAATTCTTTCTTCTTTTTCTACTAGCCATTTTGGAGGCTTATATTCTCTAAATGGCTTGCTCATGACATGGTTATCATCTACCCACTGTTTGCCGTTACATTCGTAACATTTTCCCCCATCAATCATAATGTAATTTTTAATGATGCCCTTACCAAAGCATTTAGGGCACTTTTTCATATGATCATCTCCGCTTTGGTGAAATAACTCTTTGATCTGCTCTTGTAACCAGAAGAAAGAAGTATACTCTCAATTGAATTTATATTGTTCTTCTCTAAGATGTTGTTTCTGAACCAATTAGGTCTATTCAAATTATTTTTATAGAATGATCTTTGGAACACTTTTATATTCTTCCCATCTGTGAATACAACCACTTTGCATGGTGTGTTTTGCATTGCCTTGATAGTCCCTTCGTAAATTCTATACAAGTCCATTTTCCACTTCCTATTTAAGATTGAACAACTTATTCGCTCTCAATTACCAACCTCTGCCGTTCATTACTGCTTCTAAATTAGCTTTCGCGTGATTAATGTAGTCTTCTTTTCTAGAGTCATTTCCATATGTACCAACGACCTTTTCCAACTGTTTTTTATAGTAATTAATCAATTCTTCTTTTGTTTTCATTGTTTATTCCTCCTAATATTCTAATGAAATGAGTATTTCGAGGGGGATTTTACGCCCCTTCAGTCATTCACTCCCAATGTTCCCCTGATTTTTGACCTGAACACTTTTTACAAATTTTCGCCCCAGTTGGTGGAATTTCTAAGCCGTCACCGTTTAGATAATTAGGTTTATCGAGATTATAACTCTGACAGTTTGCATATTTTTCATTCCCAATTTCAAAACCAAATTTATGCCAAGTGCCTGTTTTTGATTGCATCCACAAAGTTGTTTTATTTTCATTCTTTGTTTCTGTTGTGTTTTTTGAATTTACTCTGTCTATTTTCTTACTTTCGATCCTTTCACGCTCTTTGAGTTCGTTCTTTGCTCGTCTAACATTCTCATTAAGATCATTCAATTCGATTAATAACTTTCTTTCTTCAGAACCCGGAGGAAACGTTGCCCAAAAGATCTTTTCATCAATGCCCTTTTCTTTTATTTTTTTATAATGATTATTATACTTCAATTCATACCTTTGAACCTTTTTAATTGCGGCCTCAAGTTTATCCATCTTAACCGCCTCCTATGTATTTAACTTATGATGTTATTATACACTTTATTAACTCTTATTGCAATGTTTTATTTTATATTTAATCTGTTATGACCTCATTTTCTCTTGCCACCCAACCGCCAGAATAGAGGCGGTTAACGCTCTAGGCTTAAGGCTCTTATCCCGTTATATGGGAACCGCCTAGACGGCTGCAATCTAATCCCATTACTATTCTTTGATCGGTCTTAAGGTTTCATCAAGCATCCACTGCGCTTTGCCTTGATAATCATCAAAATGAACTTGTACAACATTTTCGTGATAAGGATCGATTGCGACAACTGTACCTTTTCCCAATAACTCATGTTCTACTCTCTTTTCCATTAGGTTTCCTCCTTTAAATACACTAATATAATTTTAACCGGTTCCCTCATAACTTCATACTCTTTATGAGAGATTCAATTTTTTTCCTTCTTGTTTATTATTATACACTTTATAATTAGTTACTTCAAGTACTTATTTTATATTTATACGATAAAAGTAACATTTCATCATCTAAATACATTTTCAAAAGATATATTGCTTTTGCTTCCCAAAATTCAGTTTATCTTCTTCGATAGTAATTTTTATTTCTCAGACTCCCATTTTCTTTATTTGTTTACATTATAAAATGATTCAAAATCTTGATATCCTTCCCGCCTGAAAGTAATGGCGGCATAACTCAGAGTAGTAACGTTTCCCTTTACGGTTTCATTATATTTTTTAGTGAAATGTAATTGTCCAATGCTATCAAAATATGGGTTAACACCAGATATAAAATCCTTTACATTATTGTATTTCTTTGCTTCTATTTTTAGATCATTTAAGATTTCTTCCATTTTTTTCGTATCTCCAATCAAAGGAATATTTCATTGTCCTTGAAATACAGTTTCTTTAAATTCTTTAGCTAAATCCTTATGGAAAAACTCTACCGCGTCAATAAAGTAATTGATTTGATTTTCAAATTCTCTTTGCTTGTCTACATCCTTCTTTTCAATTGCCCATTTCAGAAATGATAGATATTCTTCAAAGTCCTTCCTGATTTCATCATCAGACATTACAAGTTTTCTCTCATAATCTTTAACAGGTTTATTCGTTTCATCATTTTTAACACCAAAAGCTTGGCGTATGGTAGCAATCTGCACCATAACCCTTGCGCTTTGTTCCTGACTAAGTAAAGGCTGTGTATCCAATTCAATCACTTTTTTCATAATTTCTACGTTCCTCATTATTATTCATCTCCAATGAATTTAAAATTTTATTGTTTATTATTCCTCCGCTTCCTCCTTAGGGGCCGAAACCCCTGTGTCAGATATCTATTACCTTTGTGCCGATTTCAATCGCCCCGTTACGGTCCAAATACTCATCGAAATACCCGCGCATTTTCACGTATTCGACCACTCTGTCCCAAAGAACCTCACCTTCAACAACTTCTGAGTCATCATAAAGCAATGGAGCCACTAGGAATTTGAATCGATACGTTGATGTATTAAGCTTTCTATCCGCTGGAATCCCCGGAAACCTATGGTATGCTTTCATAGTCCATATAACGCACTGCTTACCCCGAAGCATATATTCTTGAACTATCTCGTGAGCTTTCAAAGCGTTAACGTTTTTGATGCCGCCCCAGTAATCGCCGTTTTCCTCATGAATCCAAACAAAGTAGAGTTCATTTTTATACTTCTCTACTTGCTTCGGTGTGATCCGATCAGGGTTTCTATAGCTTGTCATCTTTACAACCTCCCGCGTAAGGCCGCCGCCGTATAAAATAATTGTTTTATTCGTTAACCTCATTATAAACTTTTTGTGTATTATTTCAAGTGTTTATTTTATTTATTCCCGTGCATGAGGGTCATGGATAACTGCAGTTACAGTAGCACCTACCATACCAACCAATAAACCCAAAACTCCCCATCCTATGATAGTCTGGTTGAAATGTGTGTAACTGTCTGGCTGCATAATACCATACCCGAATACCATTACACCCAACAACAACAATACTATACTGGTAAACATAACTGCCTCGAAAAATTTGTTCATACTCAGTATCCGCTCCTTTGAGATAAAATAATTATTTGATAATCTCATTATAAACTCATACAAAAATTATTGCAAGTATTTATTTTATATATCCGCAATAAACATTGCATTTACTGAATAATCCCATGCCGCTATGCACGAATCATTTGTGCAAACTTCCTCATCCTCAATTACTTCCAGCGGCTTGCCACAAGATACGCAGTTTAACACGTTTAACCCTCCTTTTAACCGGCACAATGAATATATACAAACGATCCTTCATAAATAACCCTATCGGTCTGTAGGCACGTTGTAAACTCTAATACATCTGCCTCTGTGCCTTGCTTCTTGATGATAATTCTACCGTCTTTACGAACAACACGGATGTATTTCATGCTGACACCTCCATTTCTGGCTTGTAGACCGCTAATGGCTGCTTATCAATAGCATTAAGCAGGTCAGACATATAACGTCTGTCAAAACACCCGTATTTAGACTGTGTGACTGTTACGAGTTGATTATATTTAATATATTTATCAGTATTCTTGGTAATACCGTTAATGTCCACATTAATCCAGCCTTCATAGATCATGATGTCATTATGAGGCAAGATAATATTAACCCACTCTGAACGTTTACCCTTAGGTTTATGAATGATGTACAGCGCCTCTTTATATTGTGCGTAAGGTTTAACACTAATTTCTTTAACCGTAGTTTGAACAGCGTTAGGAAAGCCGAATTCTGTAAACATAACCATTGTAACTTTACGTTCTGGCTGAAGCTGCTCCACAACCTCACTATAGACGCTGTTAGTTGCTATGTATTCTTTTAGCATGTCGGCCATTGGAGAGGATTCGTATTTCTCTTCTACGGCCTTAATGACTTCATCAGTGATAACCATACCGTTTTCTTCCAAACCGTTGAGAAAATCGTTTTTAGCTTGGATTTTCTCTGCATCGGTCAACAGTTCCCAATTGTCACGGCTTTTGCAAATTGCATTCGCCAGCAGATCCGAAAGCATATCAAGTTTTACAAACATATTTTCTTGGTTAAAACTTGCATAGTAGTTGAACATTATTATTACCACCTTTTATTTTTATTATTTATCCTTATTGGATAATTCTATTATATCAAAATATAATTTTATTGCAAGTATTTATTTTATATATCCATTTTATTGTTGGCTTATTTTATTCCTTCCTTCATTTCCTCAAGTTTGTCTATAACAACTATAACCGTACTAACTCCCGTCCCTGACTCTTTAAATGATCCATCTGGCAACTTTTCGTAATAACCTTTACCATTCAGCCAATTCCGAAAATGAACGCTTTTTGAATCGTTAGCAAACGTCCAATGAAGCGACATTATAGCAACCAGTTTTCCTCCATCATTTAGGCATTCATAGGCCTTTAGAACATGGTCTGTATCTTGATTTTTCTCAAATGGTGGATTCATAATTACCCTATCATATTTAGCAAATGGGATGAATTCTGTAAAGTCGTCCCCTACAACTTTATACTGTTTTAGTTCTAGGATATGCCTTAAAGAATAATTACATTCAATACCGTGCAATTCAGCCTGTAAGCCGTTGTCATCAATATACTGCTTAATTCCGTCTAAGATGTTCCCGTTGCCCGCTGACGGCTCTAGAATAGTTTCACCGTCTTTAATATCAGCAAATTCAATCATACGCTGAACAATTGTTTTAGGTGTTGGAAAATAACCAGTTATCTTTCTTAACTTGACTTCATTTTCAAGCTTTTTTATTTGCTGTTCAATAGGGTTGGATGGTGTTTCAATTACTTTTACCAATTCTCCATATTGATTTACTGCTTCTTTTAGTTGTTCAGTATTATATATATTTACTTTGTTGTATCGCTTTTGACGTTTAGGAACTTCAAGGTTCCACATTCCATCAGGGTCAAGTTTCGGGTCAATTTCTGGATATTTAATAACAAAATTATGTCTAGTTTTGGAATTATATTTACATCTAATATCTTCGCGGAAGGCATTATTCAATAAAGCTATTTCCAATTGTGTTAATTCATTAGTTGCCGCTTTTTCCCTAAATAATTGTAACATAGCGATATCAAAACGATACTGCTCCCTTTTCTCCTCTCTCGATTCTTCTTCATTTTGACGCTTCCAAGTGTTGGTGAGATATTCGCCAGAAATAGAATTCAATTTATTTTGTATTGATTCAATTTGCTTATCAATTTTTGAAATGTATTTTGTTTGGCTACGCTCTTCATCTTTTTTTTCTGTTTTAGCTTCATCATTATTTGATTTTTCTGACGCAATTGCTGCATTAGTGTTCATATACGCTTTTACTTCTAATATAATGTTGTGTCCCACTTTTGACTTTGTGATCAATTCGGATGCTTTTGTTTTGCTAATTTTCATTCCTCTAGTGTCAAGCTTTGTAGCACAATGTAATGCCCATAACTGTCTAGTTGTAGCCGGTTCCGTAACTTCGCTTTCTTCTGTGTTATCACTTACTGTTGCTTGTACTTCTTCTGTTGTTTCGATGGCTGGAACATCGGAAACGGTTTGTTTTCTAACTGTCTTTCTATATACTGTTTTCTCTTTGTATTCTGTTACTTCTACGAACTCAATTACTGCAATATGACCCTTTTTAAGTAAATCGTTAATTCGGTCAATTGTAAGACTCCACGACTTTCCTATGCTCGTGGATGGTTTATTATTTTTTGTTAATTGTGCAAATGTGATATAATCTCCTCTTTTGTTAGTAAAGGTGTATTTATTTCCTTTATTTTTACCATGTGTGTATCCAACTTTCATAATAAAAGTAAACCCATCGTTAATATCGTTTTGTGTTACATTTGTAACAGTTTTCTCTACTTCTTTAATAACTTTTACAGGCACCTGTATAACTTCTGCCTTCAGCGCATCGGTTTCTGAAATTACTTTTTCAAATCGCTTAATCAATGCCTGCACTTTCTCCGCTTTTTGTTGAAACTCTGTCTTCTCTTTGTTTTCCCAATCATATTCATTCACCGCAAAAACACCTTTACCTTTAGCAATAATCTGACCATCTTTTTCGATGTGCCAGCTTGTGCCACGTGGGTTAGTAAAAGAGAAAATAGGATACGTTTCAGTTACTACCCACTTTTGAATAGAAGCATCTTTTTCTCTTTCCTTCTCAATCAGTACAGCACAAGATGCTTTTTCATTTTCTGTAGAAGCAGGATCATTCATCATTGCCAAAAGCTTTTGAATCCGTGTATTTGTTTTGTACCCTGAATTACCACCTATGTATTGTTTTTGTTCGAAACCACTATAACGAGTATTGTTCTGATCGATGCAAAGAACATAGCCGTTCTTTTCAGCAATGCCATTCCAATCAGCAGGGCTATAGTAGTCTATCATTGCGTCAGATTCGTCATTTTTCCACCCATAAATTTTCCAGCCCATTTTAACCAATTCTCTTGCAATCATAACTTTAGCTTCTCTTTTATCTCCGTAGTACATTCCGCTCACCTCGTATTATTATTTGCTGTTCTTTCTCTAACGATAATTCTATTATATCGAAATATGATTTTATTGCAAGTATTTATTTTATTAATTCAAAAAAGAAAACCGCCTGCTTAGACGGTTCTAATGCTGCTCTGGGATGTCTTTTGTTGTTCCACGTACTCCAATGCTGCGAAACTGTACGAATGCGCTCCACACGCTGTGCATTCAAGTGTAGGAATGTTATGGATTGTAATCGACTTGCCATTTTGTTCGTGTTGTTCGTTGCTAAATATTTCTCTATGTTCATTATTACCACACTCAGGGCATACAAAATGCTTCATATCCTTTCATCTCCTTTGGCAATTCCTTTGCCATTTATTATACCACATATGTACATGATAAATCATGGTTACAGTCAAATGACCGTAACCACAATAACCATTGTGTTTTCATTATTTATTGATAATACAATTGAGGCGAACCGCTTTTTGCCTCCCTTTATTTTATATGTATACCCTTTACTTTCGTCATATCGAGCTTCGACATATTGTCTGGGATTCATTAGTATGTCTTTCACTTCATAAATATTGAACTTCCTTTCATTCATCCTTTCTCGTGCGTGTTTCGTGAATATGATCGCATTATCATAAGCCAACATTTTGACTATCGCGAACAATTCACTTTTGGATAATGGATTCATGCTTTCATCTCCTCTCCGTTATAGATATTATATCAAATTATAGTTTTATTGTATAGTTTTATTTTATATAGCCCCCATGTCAAACAATGAATAAATATTAATCAATTCTAGATTATGAATATCACCATTAGATAACATTCTTTCTGAAAAATCTCCAGAATTTATACAATCGTACAAATGGACAAGAGATATTTTATATTCCCTGTTATTAATTGTTTTGAACAATGGTTGAATTGATTCTTTAAACTGTTCCATTGTCAGTTTAGATAAACGCTCCCTCGGATCATCCTTAGACGTTTTTGTAACCTGTCCCATGCTCAATTTAAGCTGCTCAGAAACAGTAATAAAATCTTTAATACCTTTAATGTAATATGGAATCTGTTCGCTATTTTCAAGATGATACTTAATAAACATATCCCATGCTTTATGAGGGTCTAGGATTGTCTGAAGCAGGTAATATGTAGCATCGCCTTTCATAAGTTCCATTTCCTTTTTAGTTCGTCTTGTCATGGCTACTAGCTCCTTATGTATTATTGATTAATTACATCTTATCAAATAACAGTTTTATTGTAAAGTTTTATCTTATAATGCCAAAGAAAAACCGCTTTTACAAGCGGCTTAATCATAATTTTTTGTTGATCTGTATAATGCTGCTCCCCCAACCGCGAACAAGCATATAGCTACAACCGGCATCCATACACGCAAATAAAATGGGTCTGATTCGGCTCTAAGTGAAAGTAATACTATCCCGAAAACAATTGAAAATATACCACTTGCAAACCATCCCCTGTGATGAATCTTCATATTCATCAATAACAACTCCTCTCATGTTAATTGTATCCGTTTCGTGTTATAGTTATTATAACATAGAGAGGATTTCTCCTCTCTATATATGTATCATTTGCCTAAAGGCGTGTTCTTCTTGGCGGGAGTTCAACGCCTTTTTGTGTTAGTTCGTGTTCTTTCTCTAGGATGTTTAGCCGTTTGATATGCTGTTCTAGTTCTAAGTTTTTCACCTCCAGTTTGTGTTTTCTGTTGAATCGGTTCAGCGAAAATGTAATGATTGCTGCGAATATTGTCCCAATGACTGTTACTAATGCTTTGATATCATCCCAATTCAATCTGTTCCCTCCCTTCTGTCTATAAACATTGTATCAAATATTTATTTTATTGTAAAGTTTTATTTTATATATGAGCAAAATAAAATAAGCCGTAACATCTTTAGATGGAACGGCCAGAGACAAAACGTTTTTCTTTGGCTCTGATGTATTGATTATTTATATTTATTATACCCCCTCGCCTCTATGGGTAAGAGGAAAAAAAGACAGTCGTACTAAGCATTTTTTTATCAGTTTATAACTTTCGAAGTAATAAGGTTTTATTAGTTAACGTCTTCAAGCCAATTGTTTAATATTCTCCTCATTCTCTTGGATGGAATATAAATATGTATTTCTTCATTATTTCTTATTGCACTTCTCCATATCCACTGGATCATTTCAGATAGTGCAAACATATCCTGATTAACTCTAATCCCTTTTGAGTTGAAATATCCATCTAATATAGGGCTAAGATATCTATTTACTGTATAGGCCAAAACCTTCTTATGTTGATACTCATTCGTACTACGTGCAGTTATAGATACATGACCCTTAGTATACCCTTTACCGCTTATCTTTGGCTTATAGTCTTTATAAGTACCCCACATATTATCATTGGACTTGGATTTCATAATGTTATTGAAATAGTTTAAAGTGTTGTTTTTAAGTTGTTTATGAAGATGTGTTTTATTTATGTACCATGATTTAGAAAGCGCATATTCATCGTCGCCTATATTGTTTAAAACCCCATCATAAATATGTATTAATGATTTAATTTTATTTTTTACTTCAGTGTCGGTATAATCATCTTTCTTTATAAACTTATATTCTCCATCTTCGTTAATTGCTCTATAGTATTCATAGTTAATACCATGCAAATCAAAATAATATTTCTGAAGTTGTGCAGGGAATAGGTAAGTCAAAATATATGAGTCATTGAACAATTTAAATACATCAGAAGGAAAGTTCCATAACAATATCTTGCCACCATGTAATATAAGGTTGTGATTTAATGCATATCTCCTAACTGATTGAAACTTTCCTTGGTATACTCCCTTGTCTTTTTCTTTATCTGTATCCCATAACACTAATCCATCTTTAACATACATCCATTCTTTTAAAAGCATCTCAATATCATCTGGTGTTACTTTTAATTCCCTCACTACTTCCATTGCTTCATCAAGTATCAATGTGTATCCACCATTATAAATCAACTCCCTCGTTTCATCTGTAGCACCCTTGAATAGTTCGTGTGTGGTTGCAATGTTTTTACCTTCAGATAAGAGTTTATGAAGAGATTCAAATTTGAATAGCTTTTCCCCATCTTTTTCATATACCTTAGGTTCGAAGAATTTGCGAATCGTACACACATTTCTAATCCTTGCTATTTCGTTTAGAAAAGGTGTTATGTATATGTATTTATTGCTGTCTATTCTGTTCATTAAGTTAATGGCTGCACTTGTCTTACCCGATCCCATGATACTATCAACAACTTTAACTATGGTCATTTGACTCCTCCTCTTTATGAGTTAACTTATATTATATTTATTTAGTTTATAAAAAATCGAAGTTCTCTTACTTATCAATAATCTTCAATACCTTTTCGCATCCAGCAATTACTGAATGTTCTCTTTCCCCATCTGTTTCACCGTCCTCCATATCCATCTGCATCCTGTTAATAGTCCATTCAATTTCATTTTTAATAAATGGAACATCAACTTGATCAAGTGTTTTACCCTCGTCGCTTAATGTATCCTCTATCTGCTGCTGTGCTTCATATGGTAACTGATTAAACAAAGTTTGAATATCATTGTTATTATCATTATTTACTTCTTCAAAATATTCAGTTACTGCATTACTGAAGAAAGTTCTTTCATCAGTGCTTAATTTAGCAGCATGTTGGTATGGATTCTTATCTTTGTATTGTTCGTAAATTGTTGCAGCCAATTTCACATTCCCTTCTGCTATTCTAATGAAATCACGGATTAGTTTCACGATTCTTTCTTCTTTCGTTGTCTTCATAATCAATTCCTCCATCAATATGTATTTTAACTTATAACTCATTTTAACACACAATTATATTTTATGTCAATATTTTATTTTATTTGTAGTTCTATCAGTCGGTGATTATGTTATGCTGTAGTCACTATAGCTATATAAGCTATTGTTATAATAATGTGTAGTAGTTATCATTTGAGACATGTTTTGTTTATAGGGACTGATACATAGATATATGCAATAAGATTATAATACGTTATAGTTTATAGTTATAAGTGTTGAACGATCCCAAAATCATTATGTGACGATATGGTCACATGTTATGCCCTATGCACACATATAAGAGCGCACAATTTTAAATTTTAAATTGCAGATAATTGGAAATTTTTTAAAGTTAATTGATCCGGTAACAGGGCAAGCATCAGCCTACAGATGACGATCATAAGTGATATATAACGTACCTTCTATACCATCTATGCCGTATGGGTGGGGGTGTTTTACATCGGGAAATTGGGACCATTTTACAGATAGGCCTGCAGCACTTCTATTTCGACACTCAACTTATTTTTTAATTCCCCTCCCCATCAAATTTCACCTAAAATCCTATCGATATCTCTATCGGTGCGCTCGATAGAAACCCTTGCTACATCTAGCTTTTTCAACTTTCCATTTTCTTTACATTCTATCCAAACTACCCAAATTCACCCCTTAAACACGAAAAAGCCCTTGCAGCACAAGGA
Source organism: Paenibacillus medicaginis (assembly GCF_042138635.1). NCBI lineage: Bacteria > Bacillati > Bacillota > Bacilli > Caryophanales > Paenibacillaceae > Paenibacillus > Paenibacillus medicaginis. The sequence continues at coordinate 234,729 of NZ_JBHIRY010000001.1, forward strand.
CTTACCGATACAAATGATATTCAATTTTTCATTCAACTGCAAAAAGTCCAATTTATCCTTGCTACACTTAGATTTTTCACCATTTTTAATTCCCTCATCGATAAACACTTCGTCGATCATCAAAATTTTTACCTCGATGATTTTTTCAATTTTGATTTCTCCAACAATTCAGTTATCAAAAAAGGTTAAACTTTTGGGAAGTAAAATAATATATATAATACCTTTCTCAATACCTCACCTTAACAATTTAAATTATCATATCTCCAAGTTTTCAGCCTATTATATATTATATTATAAACTTCCCATATCTTTAACCTTTTTGAATTCACACTTTTCACCCTTTGCACAACACTTTATATGTGTTTGGGAACATGTGTTTAGAGTTACCTTCATCATTTTCTCTATGGTCATCCCTATAGCCATTATTAATGACATCTAAATAACCTTTGCTCTCCAGCAAATTCGAATATTTCATTATCGTGTTTTTACTAACTCCACACTCTTTCTCTAACTTTTCGAAGCTTACTGTGTATCCACCCTTAAACAAATCGTTCTTATATTTCAAATACTGATAAAGATAAAATCCAATGGTACCGATCTCCTCATTCCCAACCATATCAATAAAAATATTTATATCAAACAAATGTGTATTACTGATATCATAAAAAGTTCCATCATTCAAATTTTCATCTCTGCTTTCTTCTGTTCTGTGAAAGGCTTTAACTGGATACTTTATCTTGAAATTTTTAGACATATTAATTATTATTTTAGTCTCCAGATCTAAATCTGAGTACATAGTGAAGTTTAAAATATTGTAATCCCCCATCTCATAAGAAATGGGGAAATTACGCATTGTTAATGTATATTGAAGACAATCTAAAATACCATTTTTTTTAATAATGTAATCCAAAGTTTTATTATTACCCGCATAACCCAATATCTCTTTTATCAATTCAGAAGTAAAAAATTCTCCTTGCCCATATTTGCAATATCTATAGAGGTATGTGATTAAGCAGTAATAATTATAAGTAAATGCTATACTTTTAGCGGATTTTAATTGTTCGCTGTTGAATATATCCTTGAATATTTCGTTTGGGATATAAATTTCCTCTCTGTCGTTTGGTGACAGCAATTTATTCAGTTGTTTTTGATTCATTCACCTCACCTCTCAAATAAGGCTCCTTACTTTTCCTCAATAATTCGCACAAAAAAGTATTTCTTCTTAGATTTTCGACTTTCCTCATAGCCTGATTGATCACATCTGCCTGACAAAGAATTATACAATAATCGACCGACCTAGTGATGGCCGTATAAAGCAAATTAGCATTCAATTGATATTTATGAGCTTTGTCCATTACAATGAGAACTGCTTTGCCACTTGAACCTTGTGATTTATGCATTGTTAGACACCATGCATGAAGTAACTGCAATTTTTCCGGGAGAGGGATGCATATTACATCGAAATCAAAGTCAACAACTATGCCGTTCCCATCTTGTTCAAACTCATCTTCTGAATTTTTACTTTTAATTGGCTTCCAATCCGTAACAATGTCGAGTATTTTCCCTGTGTCTCCATTTACTATTTCGACTACATTATTGTCCATATTCAAAATGTCATAAGTATTTTTTGTATTAATTACATAATCACCGATTCTAAATACGCTATCCTCACCAAATTCAAGTTCCTTGCTTGCATCGGTTTGAAGGTTTACAATGTCTTGAATAGTTTTATTTATCGTGACAGTTCCCAGATCTCCTTTCTTGGTAGGAGATAGGGTCATGATATCCTCAATAGAATATTTCTCCAAATAGTTTGTATAATAATGTTTATATCCACCTGTCATATGTTCTGATTTTACAGAGTGAATTAGTAAATTATTTCCGTACATGATCTTACCGAAAAATTCATTATCAATAAACTTTTCACCTTTTCGTATCTTCGTTGCTATATCCAATATACCACCTTCGTTTTGCCTAAAGACAATATCTAACTTGGTGATGGGGATAATTTTACTTTCAATAATATCGTGAAGTACATTGCCTGCAAATACGGACGGAATCTGAAAACTGTCACCTATAAATAGAATTCTCGCAGAAGGATTTTTTATTTTCTTTAACAACATTGATAATAAGAAAACATCAACCATAGATGTCTCGTCGATGATTATAAAATCCTCCGTAATTTCGATCATATCTTTTTCTTTTTTATCCATTCCATATCCAATCGCTTTGTGTATCGTATATGCTTTTTCTTCAGTATAGTTGGATAGTATTTTTGCAGCTTTCCCCGTTGGTGATAACCATTTTGCCGTTAAGCCAATTTCAAATAGTAAATCCTTCAATAATTTCTGAAGCATCGATTTCCCGCAACCAGCAAACCCAACAAGAGCATTTACATTGTACTTCTTTATATTATGGAAAAATAATTTCTGCTGATCAGACAATCCATTTTTCAGAACATTCTTGTATTTTTCTTCCATGCGAACTATAAATTTTTCAGGATCAAATTTCAATTCTTTTGACTTATTCAGCATTTCATTTAGAATTTCTGCAATAGATTTTTCAGACTTGAAAGTAGATTCCAGTGCAACTCGATCTTCTGCGATATATAATCCTTCTGCTTTAAACACTTGATTTTCAATTAAATCTTCTGTTACCTGTAATAATTCCTTACTTCTTTTAATTAGATCATCATATTTTATATATGTATGACCGCTTGTTTGTTCCTTCCCAATAACATGCTTAATACCGTATTGAATCCTGTACGGGTCTTCAATAGGTATCCCCATATTTCGCGCAATTGCATCTGCCTTCTTAAAACCGATCTCCTGAACGCGAATCAGTTCGTAAGGACACTCAGTAATTTTTTGTATGGCTATTTGGGCAGATCCAAATTCAATCATCAACTTTTTTATTGTGTCATAAGTCACTCCGTACTTTCCAAGATAACTAAACAATTCTTGAAATTCTAAATTCTCCAATATCTTTTTCCTTGCTCTTTCATAGATTACTTCGCCAAATCCTTTAACTCTTGTATAGTCAAATTTACCCTCTTTAAACAATTCAATGATGTTCTCATTTGGGTATGTGTTATAAATTGCTTCAACCTGTAAATCCGTCAAAATCGCTTTCAAGTAATCTTTTTGGTCTTCTGCTTTTTCAGGAATATCTTGATAAATGGAGAGCACATTATAACTCGCACCATACCTAGGGTTAAACTCAGCCAATTGAATTTGTGCTTTATATGGTACTCCAATATCTAGACGTTGCATGTTACCTTTGATTGAAACATTATTGTATGTATTTTTCTCTATGCTTGGGTCATCAGTTGAACAGGCATAAATATAATAATTTGATGCAGGATTTGGATAGAGACATTTTTCTGGAACTAAAATTGTTTCAATAATATCGTTCATATAAAACTCCTTTGTTATTTATTTTTATTTTATTTTTCTATTCGATTCCTAATACTTTGTGCAACTTTTCAATACGTTCTATTTTCATTGATTTAGTTCCTCTAAGGAACTGATACAGTAAACTATAACTGCAATCTAATTGTCTACACACCCATGACATATTCCGTCCTTGTTGTCGGATAATATCTTTATACTCACTAGGGTTCAACACTTGCAACATATCTTCACCTTCCTTTATAAAAAATTCGTAACCACTTGGCTACGAATCAAATGTATCACACAATAATTATTATTTCAATAATTTATTTTATCATCTTACTCATCTCCCCTCCACAATTTTCTTAGCTGCCACTTTCAACTGAAGACCCACACCATTTCCCATTCCTTTAACCAGACCTAACAACTCTTCATGGGAAAGTTCATCAAAAATCGAGTCGTCAATTTTATTCTCAATCTGGATACCGGCGTATTCAGCATAGTTATCATTATTTTCATCAATATATTTCATTGATGTGTTCAAGACACTGTGTCCTAACTGTTGTTTAATCTTGAATATGTCTCCTTCTGTTTCCTTGATGTAATTCGCCAACACATTACGAAGCGAGTGAAACGCTACATTACGTTGTTCGCTTATATTCAATTGTTGTTTAAGTGCTTCAATCATATCCTGAACAGTCGTTTTAGATAAATGAAAAATTTTGTTATCGTTATATCGGGTATAATATGCCTGCTCTTTAATCTTAAGGAGTTCATTATGCATGTCTACGGATATTGGCTTAGAATGCTTCTTTTGTCCTTTCCCAATCACTGTCACAATGTAAACATTCTGTTCAGCATTATATACAATGTCATCCCATTCCAGCGACAGAAGTTCGCTTTTACGGAAACTGGTTGTATAAGCCAACCTAATGAGAGCAGATTTTTCTTGACCCTTAACCTGCTCTTTAGCCAATTGGGCCATTGTTTCTGCTTCATGCATGGAGAGTTTTCCATAACTCTTGCTATCATCAGGCAATTGTTTCACTTTCACGGTTTTAGCCTTCAAAGGATATTCATTCACCTCAAGGAAATCGTACAGACTTGAAATAGCAGCCAGATAACTGTTGATTGTGTTATTGGATAGACCTATTTGCTGAAGATATGCCTGATATTTGACAACATCAGCATTACGGATATTCAAATCTTCATCTGACAAATTTTCAATTTCTTTATTTCTTATGTACATGAAAAAGTCTCTGATATTGCGTTCATACTTTAAGTTTGTGTTTACACTTGCCATCCGATGTTGCGCCAAAAATGTCATAATGTCCTCATATACATTTGCACCGTTTTGGTTAATCGCTACTACATTATTCATCATTCAAACCTCCCATTATTTTCTTATCTGATATCATTTTAAACTTCCGTACCATATAAGTCAATACGTTAAATTATTATTGTAATATTTTATTTTATATGTTAAACTGATATCAGAATCACCGAAAGAGAGGTGGTTAATAATACATACTGATGGAGGAATTAATGAGTGAACAGGTATTTTAGAACATGGCAGGACGATTATTATGATGGTGTAGATTTGGATGATGAAGTGGTCAATGATAGGGATTTAGAACGGGATGATTATTTGGAATTTATTAATGATACATCTGACGATCATTACATATGGCTAAAGAATAATGCACAGAGATTATATTATAGAGAACCATTTAAGCCAATACATAGTGTGACAAAAGAATTTATTCATAATAAATAAATTATTGAAGGAGTTGTTTAGAATATTGAAACACCTTGAAAGATATTTAAATGATTATACGCCTGTATTGATGGCAGAAAATCTACGAGTTGAAAATGATATAGACGATGTGCCCAGATTTACTTTCGATTCTGAATTCACAGGTGAGAAAAGAAAATATATGTTATTGATTAATACCAGAGTTTCCAAAGAGATTTTACATAGTTTCATTAAAGATGAATTTGCTATAGAAATTGAAGAGGCTGATGTAGATGAAGAAAGTGTTTGTATGCAATGTCTAGAGATTCACTCTGATTGTGAATGTTAAGAATCAATCGATAGCGTAGCCGCAGGACTTGGCATGTATATAGATGATGACGGAAACTGGCTTCCCTATGACGACGACGATGATGTTTATTTCTTAGAATATGATTTTGAACCAGATGAATATACACATTTATGCCCTAATGGCACAGAAGTAACCATTACAGAATATCAAAGTTATTTAACTATTATTAATCATGATACGAAGGATGTGTTGAAATAATTTGAGTAATAACCAATTTTCTCACGTAACTGATCTACATAAACCCGTTTACATCCCTTCTATTGAAGGGAACGACATTTATAATCATATTTATAGAGATAGAGAATTAGATTTAAAATACATAGGAATGATCCCATCTAGTCTAGAACTGAATAAACTAATTGACTTAGGTTTAAGAACCACTCGGAAGAAAACCAGTGATAAACTGCTTTCGACCGATGTAATCAATGTGAAATTCCGTCAGAAAGTAGATTCTGGTAATCAAATCATAAAGAAACTTGAGGTTAAAATCGAAAAATTAGATAATAAACCTGAATATAAAGAAAAATTGATTAAATTTATTGAACAAATCAAAACCGAATTACACGAAGATAAGTGGAAAGGTATCTCACAAATTGAACTTAGAAAGCAACTATACACGAATGGTTTTGTCCTCAACGGAGTAAAATATGTAGTCTATAAAAGATCAAGTGCTAAATCTAGAGTCGGACAGTGTTTATTCATTAAAGAAAAATTGTATAAACCAATGATTAAATGGAGTCGTATGGGGTTAGATTTTGGAAACAAAACAAAAGATAAAGAAATTGACTACCCCTCCCTACTGGCTTATGAAAGCTTAGTTGGGTCATCGATTGAAAGTATTATTCATATCAATCCAAATAATATCTTGATAGTAGATGATGTTAAGAGCGTATTCAGTCAGAAGTGTAATGTTGTGAGAACCGGCGAAAACGGATTCTTAGACAGTTTTGAAGAAATGGCCGAAATTGAAAACAGCCTATTCGACGGGGAGTCATTGTTAGAGGCGAGTTATTTCCCGCCCGGGAAGTCAATGATACTTCTTAGAAATCACATGTTTAAAAGTGCAGCGTTCAACTGTAACATCCAACAATTCCTTAAGGACAATTGTCCTGATGATATTGAATATGAGAATTGGCAGATCCCCAGTATGTTCAATAATGATAAGGTCTTTGCAAAAGATATTCATCTGATTACTACACCAAGCAGCCTTAAAGCGTTAAAATTCAGTAAGTTGCAAGGAACCGAAAAAGACATGTGGGGATATTGGAAAGACGTTGTAATAAAAGATGGATGTCTGTTTGGAGTTTGCAAGAGCGAAAAAATGTCTAAGCAAGGCGTTGATGATCGGGGGAGAGTCCTGCAGCAGACTAGTTATCAAATGCTTAATTCGTTACCAATGACTAAAGACGATATTAATGTGTTGACTAAGTTTGAAAAAGAATACATAAATAAATTGAAGAACAATGATGATTTCTTTATCGAATATATAAAGGATAACAAGAATGATATGAACAGCAACGAAATGTTTGCAGATATATATGAGAGAAATCCGGACATCGTAAATACCAAGATTTTTAGGAAATTTAGAAAGAATACAATCAACGGCTATGTTACACATATAAAGAATGGCAAAGTGAGAATGCACGGAGATTATTGTGTAATGCTTGGTAACCCTATTGAATTTTTATATCATACTATCGGAAAATTGAATGTTGCGAATCCTGAACCTGTTGTACTAACCTACAATGAAGTTTATACAACCATGTTTGAAGAAAAAGAATTAACAGGCTTCAGGAATCCGCACACTAGTCCAAATAACGTTCTTCTTGTTAGAAATAGACATAATGCAATTATCAATAAGTATTTCAATCTAACTGATAATATAGTTTGTGTAAATGCAATTCAATTCCCACTGCAAGATATTTTATCTGGCAGTGACTATGACAGTGATACTGTATTATTGATTGATAATGATCATCTCTTAAGTATTACAAAGAGAGTTTTTGGAGAGTATAATGTTTGCATTAACAAAGTAAGTAGTTCAAAACGGGAATATAGAGTATGTAACGAAGATATGGCAATCATCGATAATGAACTTTCTAACAGCCAAAAATACATTGGTAGAACAGTAAACACAGGTCAACTTTGTATGTCAAGATACTGGGATTTACTAAACAATGGTAAGAAAGAAGATGAGGTATTCGAATTAATTAAGAAGATTGACGTTGTAACCGTTCTATCTGGAATATGCATTGATCTTGCAAAAAAAATGTTTGATATTAACATCAATAAGGAAATAGAGTATATTTCCAAGGCAAAAGAGTTGAAAAAAGAAAAGCCGTTATTTTGGAAATATGTTAGTCAATCTGCAGAGATAATAACAAGTAGATATGATTGTCCAATGGATTTTCTTTATGAAGAAATGAGTGATTTAAATTATGCAGATAAGAAAGATGATATTCCCCTGTATGATTTATTGATCCAAAGGTCATTAAAAAATGTAATTCGAAGACAGGAATATAAGATAAATAACTATGTTGAGACAATGGTAGAAAAGATCAATAATACATATGGTAGCAACTTGTCCGAAGAAGAACGAGACAGAAGGATTGATGACATCATAAGGTATTACAAATTCTTTGTAGATAAACTACTGATTAATGAAAACACTATGTATTCACTAATATATAAAGTATCAAAAAATAAAAAAGATAAAATCGCATCCAGATTATTAAGGACCCTTCATATGTCTAATAAAACAACATTTATTGATGCATTTTTAGCCAAAAACGACACACTCTTGAAGTAAAAACATACAAAAAACCTTTATAAATAAAGGTAATTTTAATTACATTAAAGGTCTACATATGATAGGGGGTATTTCCCTCTCATAAAATAAAAAATTAAGGGAGAATTAAAAACATGAACAAACAAGATATTATCAATGAAGTTGTACGAATAGCAGGAATTCAAAAAAAAGATGCATGGGCTGCAGTAGAAGCAGTATTTTCAACTGTCGATAACGCTTTAGTTAATGGTGAAAAAGTATATGTTAAAGGTCATGGTACTTATGAAGTGCGCGCCCGTTCTGCTCGCACCGGCATTAATCCTACACTTCTGAAGGAATTGAAAGCCCAAGGTGTTGATGAGGAAACCGCAAAAGAACAAGCGAAAATTGATATTCCAGCTTCCAAGGCTGTTGCTTTCAAGCCTGCTGGCAAACTCAAAGAATCTGTTAAATAAAATTATATAATACATAATCGGTTTAGGTGTTTCGCTGCCCTGAAAGCGAGTGGTACTATCGGTGTTCACTACCATAAAATGTGAATTTAATCGAGAGGTGTGAAAAACGCCTCTCCCCTACTATGTCTTGGGCAAATTCCCAAAGTTACTGATAAGATAAAATAATAATTTCATAGGGAGAAAAATAAATGGCAAAACGAAATAATTCTGTTCAATTCAAAGGTGATCTGGAAGTTGAAACTATGGAGATTCATGAAGTAACCAAAGAAGGCTCTTTTACATATGACCTATTGGCTGAACTTCGTCGTTTTGATGGTAAACAAATTACAATTTCCATCAAAGAAGAGTTTCCAGTAGAGCCTAAACCAGAGGAGTGATTAAATGCCGGTTGCTCCAGATGCAAAACGAAAACAGGATGAAACTGTAGATTCCTACTTGTATCGTGTAGGTTCAAATAAGGATATTTACAACCTTGATTGGCTGGAAATCCGGGACCTAATGAATGAGTCTACTGGCAACAGTTACAACGAGTCTACGTGGAGAAAACGGTTCTCTTCGTTTAGAGATGGTGTAGAATACGCCAAGAAGTCATTTGTCAGTGATAATGAAGTTGTTAAAGAAATCGAGGATAAAACTCTTGAATTTCAAAAGGAACGGTTTAAGTTTCAAGATCAAAAACGCGAATACACAAATATTGTTCGTTCACAAGCACGCTTCGAACACTTGAAAGACGAAATTCATAAGTCTATTTTAGAATTAGCAAAGCACAAACCGTTGAAATTTGTACCGCCCTCCCCTACCCTGTCAAACACAAAAGCCAATACTCTTTGGTCAGATTGGCATGTAGGATCTGAAATCAGGAATAGTTTAAATACATACAGTTTGGTCATCTTTAAAGAGCGCGTTAAGCAACTTGTCTCCAAGGTTATTGAAACAGGTAGGATTCATAATGTGTCTGAATTGACTATTGCCGACCTCGGAGATATGATTTCCGGGGCAATCCATGTTTCTACCAGAGTACAAGCATCTGAAGATGTTATACGACAACTTCAAATCGTGGCTGAGGTAATCGCAGAATCTGTAGCGGAACTTTCCGGTCATTTCGATAAAATTAAGCTTATTACAATCATAGGTAATCATTCTAGGTTAATCCCTAATAAAACTGAGGCTCTACATCGTGAAAATCTTGAATACTTGATTCCTTGGTACTTGGAATCCAGATTAGCCGCCTTCTCTAATGTAGAAATCGTGAAGGATACCGATGGTTATTATATAGATGAGGTTGATGGAGAAAAACATGTTTATGTTCACGGTGATCTTGATCATGTTGCCTCTGTAGCCCGTACCCTCCCTCAACTACTCGGATTTGTACCAAAATACGTATTCTGCGGACATATCCACCATGATACCGTAAAAGAATACGGACGTACAAAAGTGATTTCTAACGGCAGTCTCATGGGAATCGATGACTATGCCCTCACCAAGCGTTTTTATGCTGAGCCTATGCAGAAAATGCATATTTTTGATGGACCAAGAATTAAGTGTACATATGATTTTGAATTGAAGTGATGTCAATATTAGCACCATCAAATTCTCATTTCATTAATCACTACCCGGACGGTGGGGCAAATTGCCGTCGCAACGCGCTATCGGACATAGGAGCCGAAAATATATACTTGAGAGGGGGTGGTAAAATGAAAGGCTTTGCCTATATTGACAATTCCAAAGTACTCCATATTGTAGCAGACGAAGAAATTGCCAAGCAATACACTGGCACTGATGGCAAGTACAAAGAAGTAGATATGGCTTATGAATATGGTTATCCGGTATATGATAAACAAACTTTGGCCGTATATTCTGATGGTCGTGAGAAAGAAGATCGTTATGTTCCCCAAGAAATCCTTGATCTTATCGAAAAAATTAAATAAATAAATTCAAGCTCTACATAATTTAGATTAGTAAGATCATACAGGGCACATCAGATACGTCTGGTGTGCTTTAATGTTTTTACTAAAGAAGGTGGAGAACTCTGTTGTAAGGGTTCGTAAACAGGCTTTCTCCCTCCTATCCACCTTCTTTATTTACCCACAGGGAGAAATCTAAAGGTGGTGACTAATGTCTAAAGCAAAAAATGAAGTTAATGAAGTGAAAAATAATAAAAAGCAGTGCATAAGCTGTAACAAACTAAAAATTGCAAACACATCTTTTTTCTTATCAAACAGCGATTTTCATGCGGACTCCCGTTTCCCTGTCTGCAAAGAATGTTTGAAGAAAAATTTAAACACCAATGATTTGAATAATGTCAAAGATTTGCTTCTACAAATGAACCGCCCATTTATTTATGATCTTTGGCAATCATCACTCGAAGAAGCTTCTAAAAAAAGTAGCGAACCATTTGGTATATATTTAAAATCTGTGGTGCTTAATCATCGTGATGAAACTTGGAAGCATAGCATTATGGAACCGACAGATTTAATCTCAGAAATTGATCAACCCGAAAAAAGAAAATCAGGAAGCGAATTTACCCCTACAGATAAAATAACGAACGAAATTATTGATAAATGGGGAATTGGTTATTCGAACGATGAGTATAGAGCATTCGAAAAAAAGTACAAACGTCTGATAAATAACTACGGGGAAAAAACAGCTTTACATACTGAAGGACTAATTACATATATCCGATATCGTGTAAAAGAAGAAATGGCAACGGCAAAAGGCGAGGTTAAAGAAGCTAAAGAATGGGGAACCTTAGCCTCTAAAGCAGCACAAGATGCAAAAATCAATGTTTCGCAATTGAGTAAGAGCGACATTAGTGGTGGAGTAGATGTGCTAGCTCAATTATTCGAAGCGGTTGAAAGCGAGGTTGGTATCATTCCTCTGCTTCCAAAAGTTCTCGAACAACCTTATGACGATGTAGATTTAGTTATCTGGGCAACAGTAAATTACAACAGAAGATTGGAAGATAAACCGTCGGTTTCATATAGAGACGTTTGGGCATTCTACGATGACATGTTGGAAGAACATTTTGGACAACAAGGTTATAACGAGGATCAAATCAAAGAATTTAAAGAAAGAAGAAACAATGTTTTTCGTGATCTGGGCGAAGTTTATAAGGAGCAATTGTATGAAAGCGATGGTGAGTAGTTTTGGCTAGTTATAAAAATTTCAAAAGTAAAAATAATAAACATACCATTGACAGATATGACATCTATGAAGATTCGTTTAATACACCGGCAACACCAAGCGACAATTCAAATATTATAAAAAGACATATACATAAATGGACAGAGTTCTGTGCATTCTTGCGTTTTTATCCAGATATATTTTTTGACATGATTAAACCGGAAACAGGTGGAATAAAACTTGATCTTTACCAAAGAGTAATGATGCGAGTATTGAGTAGATTTCAACAAAATTACTTTTGCATTCCCCGTGGTGGCTCCAAAACCCTAGTACAGATAATGGTCGCATATCATACCGCTATCACACACCCAAATATTACAATCGCTATCACAGCCTCAACTAAAGAGTCTGCGGTGAAAATATGGAAAGAAAAGCACGATGAGATATTAAGATTCTATCCCTCTATAGCAGATGAAATCAAATCTGCTAACTTCGCAAAAGACAGTGGTAGAGTTCTGTTCGCAAATGGTGCAGTAATTGACAATTTGGCAAATGCCCAACAATCAAAAGGTCTGCGGAGACGCCGAGGGAGTTTAGAGGAAAGTGCTCTTATTGATAAAGACTTATACGAAGATGCCATTGAACCGATTTTTAACATCCCTAGAACTACTGTTACAGGAGAAATTGACCCTGCAGAACTAAATGGTCAAATTAATAGATTCTCAACTTCGGGCTACAAAAACTCAGATGAATATGAAAAAATTCTAACAATGGTAAAAGAAATGACCGATCTAAAAGGCACCTATGTATTCGGTTCTGATTGGAGAATTCCTATTCACTTTGGCCGTCAAAAAATATCTGTAATCAATAAGGCTAGACAGGGTAATGTGATTAGATTTCGCCAAAATTACCTGTGTGATTGGATTGGTGTAAGTGATGGTGCGCTACTAAATGTCAGTAAGTTAATGAAGGCTAGAGTAATTTCAGATCCTGAACTTGAATGTCCAAAAGATAAACGTGGAAATTACGAATTAAATGAATATGTAATTGGGGTTGACGTTGCTCGTTCCGCTTCTGAATCCAATAACAAAACCGCTATTGTTGTCGGCAAGATCATTAGAAATCCACAAGGAGTTATCAGACAAGTTCAAATTGTGAATATAATAACACCTCCAAACGGCTTAAACTTTAAAGAACAGTCAATTGCTGTAAAGAAAATTTTCTATAGATATGGCGGGAATTTGGATATAAATAAATCACGGGTTAAAGCAGTAGTAATAGATGCAGTTACAATTGGTCAAGGTTTAGTAGATAGATTATTAGAAGATGTGACAGACCCAGAAACTAACGAAGAATTGGGATGTTGGGCAACTATTAATACTGATCAAAAACCTAGTGTTCCTAACTCTCCCCCATTAGTCTATTGTTTAAAATCACAGGGTATTAACGGTGAAATCATACGGACGTTTATTGATTATGTGGAATCAGAAAAACTAAAACTTATTAAACAATTCGATGAAATCAAGGAAGGTAGCGGAAGAGATATTAGTGATTTATCTGTTGAAACTGCTCGTATTCAAACGCAGTTTTTAATTGATGAAATTGCCAACCTAAGACTCAAAAAGACCCAGACAACAATTACTGTCGAACAAGTTGTAAAAAGAGTTGATAAGGATAGATACTCTGCGACTGCATATATGCTTTATTATATATCTTTGTTTCTCGAAAAAGAAGAAGAAGATACCTATGATGAGTCAGACGACATCATTTATTTTTAATCGACTTTAAAGAATAAGATTTTCAAGGTGGTGAAAAGTTGACTGAAACTTCCAGTATGAATGCGAAAGCTGCAGACATGGAAACAGATCGAGAATTATCTTCTATTAATCGGGCTACTTCTGCATTTGCAGATGCGTTTATTAGTAAGATGTTTAGCGATGGAATTATTAAAGACGTAACAATGGACCAGTTACTAAAATATCTTTCCAATCCCGATAATTACATAATTGATTTGCAAAACATCGCCCATTATTATTACATTACTTCTGGTGAAGTATTTCAATTGTTTGAGATGACAAAAGTCCTCCCCTCTCTCAATTACAAAATAACTGCGTTTGATAAAAGTAAGAACTACGAGAAAAATATGGACACTTGTAATAGGGTACTTAGAAAAGTAAAGCATAAACAATTGACAAGGGATATTATTGCTCAAGTAATTTCTACCGGTACACTAACGGGAATATGGATTGGTGATAAGAAAAATCCATATCCTTATATATTCGATAGGCCAGATAAAGTTTTTCCTGCCTACAGATTAAATGGTGAATGGTTAATCAATGTTGATTTGGATTGGGTTGTTGGTCTAAAAGAATCAGAACAGATAGCATTAACTGCCAACCTGTCTCCTTATTTAACCATGGATATGGTGAATGAATACAAAAGTGATAGAACTAAAGATAAACAATACATCTCTCTTCCACAGGATAGAACATTTTGTATCAGAACTCATACTTTAAAACGAAACCAACCATTTGGGATAAACTGGTCATTGACCGGTCTATATGATTTGCAACATAAGAAGAAATTAAAAGACCTAGAAAAATCCATTGCCAATAAGATCATTTCCGCTATTGCTGTATTGACTATTGGCAATAAAGATAATCCAGAATATGCAAATTTAAAGTTAAACAAGGATCTCAAAAGAAAAATCCATAATGGTGTAAAAACAGCGCTTGATAAGAATCAAACTCAAGGCGTAACAGTTGTTTCTATTCCTGAGTTTGCAGATATTAAGTTCCCTGAAATGAAGTCAGACGCTCTCGATCCTAAGAAGTTTGTTTCCATAAATCAAGATGTATCTTCTTCATACGGGATAGGCTCATCAATGACTAATGGAACAGGAGCAAACTTCGCATCTGCAAAAATTAATTTAGACATTTTTTATAAAAAGATTGCAGTATTGCTTGAAGATATGGAAACGGATGTCTATGGTAAACTGTTTAAGTTGGTTCTGCCCTCTTCTGTTTCTGACGATTTTTTCCTTGAGTACGACAAAGAACCTCCACTCACCCTTAAAGAGAAAATTGATATCCTAATGAAACTGCACACGCAAGAAGGGTTTAGTTTGAAGGCCGTGCTAGATAATATTAGTACGGTAGATTTTAATGAATATATAGAGCAGTCGATCTATGAGCAAGAAACATTGAAACTTCAGGACAAAATCAAACCATACGCAAGTGCTTATATAAGTACGGGCGAAGAAAACGGTGGCCGTCCGACCAATGAGAATCCCGAAAGTGAATCAACTATACGCTCAAAAACTTCAAATAGCAACGATACCCCTGAAGGGTAAGGAGGTGAGATTTAAAAAGTGAACGATAAAAAATCTAACCTCCAGCTTATGCTTCATTCTTTTAACGAAACGACAGAAGATTTGACAGTTTTAAAAGCAACATTCATTATCCATGATTTCTCAAAATCGTGGAACGGTCAAATTATCACAAAAGAAGTTGCACTTGAAAATGCACATACGCTTCTTAATAAACCGATTGTTGCAAAATACTATCCTGCTATTGAAGGCAATTCATCTACCGATGCTCTAGGTTCACATGAACAATATCTTGGAGCAAATCGTTACGGTGAAGATATCATACAAATGAACACTGTTGCAGTTGGCGTTATTACTACGACTGGATATGTGCTAACCGTTAACGAAAATGGTGAAGACAAAGAAGTATTAGCAATTGATGGCGTTCTTTGGAGAGATCGATATTCGGATGTTTGTGATTTGCTCATTGAGTGGTACAGCCGTGGAATACATATATTTTCTAGCGTGGAATATCTATATAGAAATTTTTCATTCAGGGATGGAATTGAGTATATAGAATCGCCCATTTATTATTCTGGTCATGCTATATTGAACTCTGAGCAACGCGGGGGTCACGATGTTGTATTACCTTCATATGACTCCTCTCGTCTTTTGAGTTTCAATGATATAAAACAATTTAACAGGTTGGTTGCACAGGCATTCAATCGACAAATAAATGAGGAAGGTGAAAAGATGCTATTTAGAAAGATTTGCGAATTGTCGCATGATGATATTCGTTCTAAAATTTATCAGGTATTAGATCCAACATTGACAGAAGGAGTTTATTCTTGGCTAGTTGCAGTTTACGATAATCATTTTGTAGCAGAAATTTATAGCGAAGAATCAGGATATAAATATTACGATTATAAGTATTCTATCGGTGAAGACGCAGTTACAATTGATTTTGAAACGAAATCGGAAGTTGTAGAGGAAAGAACCTGGAAGGCTGTTTCCGAAGTTCAAGATCTTCAAATTCAACTAAACAATGCGTCCGCTAAAGTAGATTATCTCACTGCTGAATTAGAGGCGGCTAAAACTTCTATGAATGACGTAAAAAATGAGAAAGAAAAAATTGAGGAAAAGTTCAACTCTGTTTCGGAGACTATTGTTTCTCTAAATGCTCAAGTAAGAGAATTGGAACAAATTAAAGAACAGTTTGACCAAGAAAAATTTGAACAAACGCTTAATTCTCAAATTGATTTTTATGCCGAAAAGTTTGAAGCCGTTGAAGGCAAGGATAAATTCCAAACTGAAGAGGTTCAAAGTCTTATTAAATTATCCGTAAATGAAAACGAAGAAGGCAAAAGCGCTAAACTTCAATTGAATTCCATGCTTGTTGAATTGGTTAAGCCGGTTAAAAAAACAGATCATAATAATAATGCTGGCATCAAAGAATTGATTAGTCGGAATGAGCGCTTAATCCCTGAAGCAACAGACTTTGAAAGCAGATATACAATTTAAAATAAATATATAATATAGGAGGAAATTATTTAAATGGCTACTAGACAACTTAAAGTGTTGACTGAGGTTGGAACGCATGGCGTTGGCTCACTCAACGTAATCCAAGTTAAAACTCTTTCGGGCGGTGCAAAAGTAATTGGTACGGACGTGGATAACTACACTCTCGTTGAAGATGCAGGATTCAATGCGGACGGTGATCGTACAGTTAAGCAACTCTCCGCAATTACCAATAAAGCATATCTTATTGCCTCACCTGAGATTCGCAATATGGGCGAAGCATTGGTGGATTTTTACAATGGTGTGGGCGAATTCGCACGTATTGTTATTCCGGAGCCGGGATACACTCGTTTTGAAACATCTTCTTATTCGCTGAATACAGGCGTAAGTGAAGTTGCTAAGGGACACGTTGCTCACTTTGATCCTGCTACTAAGAAATTCATCATTTCCGTTGCTGGTACACCTCATACGGATTATGCTGGATCGAGCGCACAATTTCTTGTAGTAGCAAGTGAGGATGAGACTGGCTATACTCTTGGTGCTCCCACAGTTCGTCTTGAAGTAAGTAAGGCTTAATAAAATAAATAATTAGTATATTTGGAGGAATAATAAATTATGGCGTACGATTCTAGAAAATTGTTCGATTTGATGAACCGTGTATATAACAATAAAATGCAAGAAACTGATGGCAATGACATTTCAGAATATGTAAAACGTGTGTTCAATGGTCGTGAAAATCCAGATCCCTCTATGTTGTGGCAATTTAACAATCTCGTCGTGCAACAAGCCGATGAAATTGCAAAACCGATGACAACTGATATTGTATCGGTACTTGCCAACTACAAATCAGTAGCTAAAGACACAGTTGTAAAATATGATATTCCACAAAAAGCAAAAGTTCGCTTTCAATGGTCTGCTAATGGTTCCGGTGTAGACTTGGTTCGCGTTGAAAACCGTAAGAGCGTAATCGCTACACCAAAAACGTTTTCTACTGGCCTGTACTACGAGCCGTTTGGAGATACCGATGCGGTAGAATGGTTCAATAAACTTATTGATTACATCGCTCAAGCAAAAGTTGATCTGTACTTTAAAGAAATCTCCAAACTGGTCACTGCTGCTGTTAGTGCTGGTGACATTCCTACCACAAACGTCCTTACTGGTAGCGGCCTTACTATCACTCAATACAACAAACTAGCTTCTACTCTTGGCCGCTATGGCGGTCGTCCTGTCTTTGTTGCTGACACTCTGATGATTGACTACTTTGCTCAACAACAAACTGGCGCTAAAACTAAAGATCTTTTAACGGATCGTGTTCGTGAAGACCTGCTTCGCGCTCTTAACATTACACAAATCGGTCGTACTGATGCTATCAACCTTGTGAATCCATTCATGGATGATACAAATAGTTCAACTGAACTACCAGTAAATATTGGTTATATGTTTGCTGGCGTAAACAAAAAGCCATTCAACGTCACAGAGTTTGGCGGCATGAAGCAATTGACAGAACAGAATATGGAAGATGAGCGCGTTAAAATGAAGATTACTCAGGATGCAGATATCTCCCTGATGTTTGGAGAGGTAATTGGCTACATCAAAGAGGACGCTTCCGTTACACTTTAATATACTAATCATTAATGGGGCGAGACAAATTCTCGTCCCTATTCTATTAGATTATAAATTTTAAGGGGGATATTTTTGGAATGGTAAAAAATAATAAGATTGCTCGGTATCGTAGTTTCCCATATACGGTAAATTACACTGCTGGCGGTGGAATTAAAGTTTTTCAATGGGCAGGTTCGAAAAGGAATAAGGTTGATATTAAAGAAGTTCCTGAAGAAGTAGTTGAGTGGCTAATGATGAACAGCCGCTGCTTTAGCGAAGGTGAACTTGTGATTATCGAGGATACTGAAGAAGTTAAAGATATTGTAGATAATATTGATGATCTAGAAAAATATAAAAACAACTCTCATAGTCGGGAAGACATAGAAAAGATTTTAACGGGTAATTTCAATGCAATGAAAAAAGAACTTGAGAAAATCACGGTAAATGAAGAAAAAAGATTTGTAATTGATGTGGCAAAGGATGTCAAACTTGACTCTTCCTCTAAACAAAAATTTATCGCTGAATGGGCAAACGTTCCGGTTGACGCCATTTTTGGTGAATAAGTGAGGTGGTTTGATGACCACGTATGACGAAATTTTCACTGAATTTCTTGTTATTACAAAAACAGAGCCTGTTAATGTTCCTACTGAACAAGATAAGATTTATGATGTTATACATAGTGCGGTACGTCATTATAATAACCGAATGCGGACAAAGGTAATGTGTGATGACTTAACAGAAACGATTAGTGAGGAATTAGATGACGATGAATTGATAATCATTGCAAACTTTCTAAAGTTAGCATTCTTAGAAAATCAATTAATCTATTTCACAACATTGTGGCAACCATTCGCCCAAGATATCGGCTTGCGGAATTATCAAGCACAGATTAAGTCTATGGAATACTTAATCAAGAGACAAGAAGACAAGTTAGATCAAATAATTAACAGAATTCAGACGGATTATTTGTAGGGCAGTGGTAAAATGAAGGATTATTCACAGTATCACCAAAATGATAAAGACATAATTTTGAGTCATGGTCTAAGGTTATTCGAGTTAAACAAAGATGGATTCGATGGTGCAGATGTATCAGTAAATGGAGTATCAAGACGAATAATCTTAAAAGATAAATATTCCTTTGATCGTACATTGAAAAAAATCACAGATAGTGCTGGTTCAATAAAGTATGGGGATATTGTCACAATAGATAGTGTCAATTGGTTAGTGCTAACTAAAGAAAAAGAGAATCAAATTTATGAGGACTGGATCGCAGAGAAGTGTAACGGTCAGTTAAAATGGCTTAGTTTTACTGGAGACATAAAGGGCGAATGGTTCACTTTCAGAACGGTATCCAATGCTAATTCAGGTATTGATGAGGGAAGAATTGTCGATTTAGGTAATGAATATAGGCATATTTACATCCCTTGCAACGATGATACTAAGCAGATATCGAAAGATAAGAGGTTCATTTTTGACGAACGTCCATGGGTGGTTGTTGGTGTAGATCGAATAAGCCGACAAGGATTGATTACTCTAGTTCTCAAGGAAGACACTTTTTCTGTCTCAGATAATCTTGAATTGAGTATAGCGGACTATGAAGGAAATATTGCTGATTACTCCATATCAATTGAATATGGTACCCCTCTCTCTGTCTCTGTTGGAGATACTTTGCAGTTACGATCTGAAGTAAGAAATAACGGAAAAATCGCTTCTAAACCTGTCATATGGTTTGTTGATGATGTATCAATTGCAACTGTAAATGAAAGTGGAATTTTATCGGCTATTTCTATTGGTGTAGCAAGTGTTACTGTTACTTTAGTAGATGATCCGAATGTATTTACTACAGCATCTATAAATGTAACGGATTCGCCGCAAGAAGTTTACTCATTAGAAATTACCAGTGCCTCTTCCCTTCCAGATGAAATAAAGAATGGGCAAAGTAAATCATACACCGGAATGCTTCGCCTTAATTCATCTGCGCTAAATGAACCTTTAACATGGGAAATATTTTCTGATGATAAGATTACTCCAACTTCACTGGCAACAATAAACATCAAATCTGATCACAGTTGTACGGTAAAATCTAATTCAAATACTGGGTGTGTACAGATTCATGTTTTCGTGAATTCGAATCCCGCAATAGAATCTTGGAAAAGAATTCAGTTGAAGCCTCTTTTCTGATTGAGGTGATATAAGATGGCAAAATTTGAACAATTAAATGATTACGTATTTAACACCTTGCAAGCACTGATCGGAAATCAGAATCTATGCAAACTTCTTAAATATAATAATACTGACCCATTGTCACAACCAGACATAGAAGACGCCTCCGTATTAATTATGGACAAGATATATCCAATGCCTAATATTCCGGGAACTCAAGCTGAAGAAAGCAGCCTGTTGAATATTATTTTCGATAATTTCAAGTTGTCTTCTGACAATAAAGGAACAAAAGACGGAACCCTTGTGATAAATATAATTGTTCATAATAATCTCTGGCTCATGAATGGTCGTCTCCGCCCCTTCTCAATCCTTGCCGAACTCGATAAAACATTTAATGATAAAAGAATTGTTGGCATCAAAAAGATGCAGTTTGATCGGGGAAGGTATTATTTTATTAATGAGAAATTCAGCGGTTATCAAGTAATTTATCAAGTTGTGAGTACAAATTAATGACTAGTTTAAACCATATATTGGGTTACCCAGAAATCATCAGTGGTATCGGTGAAGTTCACCCTATAACCTTAAAAGATTATGATTTGTTTGAAAGTTGCTCCTCTGTTCTATATCTCACTAAAGCCCACTTCGGGGAGAATTATGCAGACCATTTTCTTTTGGATTTGTTGGTTTTAGGAGTCAACGACGATGTGATTAAGAATTCATTGAGACTCATTTTCTCAATTGTGACTAAAAAAGAAGTAACGCTACATATCGATGCTTCGACAAATAATTATGCCTTCGTGATAGACGAAGAAAACCAGATTAATAAATATAACTATGATCAACTTCGTCAATTGATCATGAAACAAAACTTAATGTTTGAGCAAAAAGTATATAAAAATAAAATAATAAAAGAATGGGCAGAGAAAGCACTAAAAGCGAGATCAAAAAAAGGTGCGAAAATCACGATTGAAGATATAATTTCAACCATTTCCGTATTCACAGGTAAGCATTACAAAGATTTAGCCAGTTATACAATTTATCAGTTGCAAAGTGATTTCAATCGTATCAATAAATTAAAAGATTATGATGCCACTATCGCTTTCAAGTGCGCTGGTGATGATAAGAGCAAGATTGGTCACTATGCCGAATTCATAGACTTGTTCAAGAATCCAAATGATGATCCATTTGTTGACGATAGTAAACTGGCAAATTTGAATAGTGCAATTTCTTAAGGGGAACTGGTTAATACCAGTTCTTTTTTTATATTTTAATAACTCTAGGAGGCCTTTTATAATGGCATTGATTGCTGATGTATTTGATGTAATTCTTAAAGATTCAAACGGTGATGTATTTGGAACTACTACCTTGCAGGATGCGGGTATTGAATTTACCGTTCAAGAAAATGAAGTTCGCTCTGGTAAAGGTAATCAGTTGTATGGTGTTCTGCATGTCTCCAGAGATATCAATATTAACCTGACTGACGTAGAATTTAAGTATGAATGGCTTGCTAAACAACTTGGTCAGACTGTCGTCACAGGTGCCGGTACGGCTTGGTCTATGCCTAAGTGGTATACAATTGATGCGGCTGACAAAATTTCATTGCCCGAAACACCTATCAATGACTCTTTGGCTATTTATGATGCCACGGGCAGGAAACTGGCTCTCACTACGGATTATACTGTAACAGCCAAAGATGTAACTTTTACAGGTCTTACTGCTGGCACAGAAGTAGAAGTAAGAACGTATTCCTACACCACTGCTCCTAACACACAGACAATTGCTATTGACAACTCTGTTTTTGGTAAAGGTGTGCAAGCTGTTTTGGAAACAATCGAAATCAATGGTAACGAAGAAGTTGTAGCAACTATTCAATATCAATTTGATAACGCAGTACCTTCCGGTAACTTTACTATCAATACTGCTTCTGAACGAAATGCGGCAACACAGGCATTCAATCTTCGAGTTATTAAGCCTAGAACTACGAACATTGTTGGTCGCTTCCTTCGTATTCCAGTGACCCAATAACATCATTCTGAGGGCGCTTATGCCCTCTCTTCTTTTTTTAAGGACATTCTTCACAATTCATGTTCCGAAAGAGATCCATCATAAGTGTCTTTCTGACAGACTAAAATTAAATTGGGGGTTATTGCATGGCAAAACAAAAAAAACTTGTACTTAATGAGGGCAATATTAATGATATTGATAAAGAATATGATACTCTAACGAAAATTACATTTAATGATGGAGCGTATACAGAAATATACAAGAAATTCAAACCTGAAAAAGTAGATGTGATGCTGAACGATTTCGCAAGTTTTATCCAAGATTATGAAAAGCATGGCGGTTCAGTTAACAATGATAAGGAATTTGTTAAATATTTGTATCTCTTTATCGTTCAACATTTCTCCACCCTTGTTCAAGGACTCCCTTCGGAATTTGCCAGCCGGTTAAATCTATTGGATAAATTGACTAACAATCGTTATGTGTTAGGCCTTGAAGAGCATTTTGATAAAGATGAACTGCAGTATGTATATACTACTATCTTTAAAAAGATCGAAGCACTGCAGAAAATGAGTGAAGTTGATAAAGAGTTGAAAAATCAGATGAGAGAAAAGATTGAATCCATGGAACTTGAGAACGAAGATATCATCAAGAAAATTATGCTTGGTGAGGATGTGGCTGATGAACAAGCAGTTCACTAATTTGAACAGTTTGCTCAAACATATTCAAAAGGAAGCAGAAAAATCAATTCAGAGCGATGTTTCTAAAAAGGTAATAAAGAAAGCACAAGATCATGTTGATGAGGATGTTTACGCGGTATATCCTGACCCAAAAGAATATGAACGGTCGGGAAAACTCAGAAACAGTTTTGTCGTCACCTCTGTCAAAGATGGAGTAGAAATAACGAACAATAGAATTGACGTAGATCCGTCTACTGGTGAAATAAGAGAAATTGCAGAGATAATCGAATATGGTCACGACGATTCCGAACAAGGCTACCTCTACCCTGCTTATTATCCCGGTAGCGAAAACTTTGTACAACCCAGACCATTCATGAAGAATACAGCAGACGAATTAAACCAGACAGGTGAACATGTTATAACTCTGAAAAAATCTCTGCAGAGAAAGGGTATGGACGTAAATTAAGGAGTGTTTTAATGCCTCGTAATACTTATCGTAAACAAATTACTACGCCAGAATTAATTGAGCAAATAAAAATAGATAATAAAAAGTTAATGGAAAGGTTTCTTAGAGAGCGTAATACACGTTGTGCCGAAGGAACTATTGAAGCTTATCGTAGTGATTTAAATATTTTCTTTGTTTGGAACTTGTTGAACAATGAAAATAAATTATTTGTTGATGTTAAGAAAATTGAGTTTGCAGATTTTTTCAGTTTTTGTGTTGAAGAGTTGAAATGGAGTTCAAACAGATTTGGCAGAATGAAATCTTGTCTAAGCAGTTTCTCAACATTTATTGAGAATTTTTTAGATGATGATTATCCTAGTTTCAGAAATATTATCTTAAAGGCAATCGAAAGTATGCCTAAAAATCCAGTTCGGGAAAAGACTATTCTAACCGAAGACCAAGTAAATAGTCTTCTTAATTTTCTGAAAAATGAAATTAACCGTCCACAAGAAGCTTGCCTATTAGCATTAGCAATTAGCAGTGGTGCTCGTGTCTCGGAACTTCTTAGATTTACAACTGATATTATTGATGAGAATAATACTGCATTTGGTGATATGTTTCTTGAGACAACAAAGATGATTAAGACCAAAGGTAGAACTAAGACTGGTAAGATGATGCACAAATACATAATCAAAGATATTTTCATCCCATATTACAATGAATGGCTTGTTAAGCGCAAAGAAATCTTGGATAAATATGGTGAAAACCACACTGCTATCTTCATTAGGCGTGATGGTAAACCGGCTACCGTTGACACTATTCGAGGTTGGATTGAAAAGTGGGAAAAATTCCTTGATATCCCCTTCTATCCTCACTGTCTGAGACATTATATCGTTACTCATTTGACGCGGCTTGGTCTAAGTTCTGATTTTATCATTGAAATTATGGGCTGGACGTCTTCTGAAATGTATCGTGTGTACAATGATTTGACGGCCAAGGAACGTGAATGGAAAGGCCTTGATAAGCTAAAAGATCATCTTACGAAAGGGGACGAATAGTAATGAAAGCTAAAATTTTTGGTTTTGAAGTCGAAGGTACTCCAGAAGAGTTAGTTAAATTTAAAGAATTGATGGAGAATAAAAGTCAAAAAACAATTACATACTCCCCTTCTCTATTTGTAAAAGATTATGGTAATCCTTATTCGGATAACCCGTTTACTCGTTCTACTGGTTCAAAGAGTATTAAATTCTAACTACCAATAAAACAGCATTTTCATTAGGAGCTGCCACTGAATTAACTGGTGACAGTTCCTAATGAAAACAACATTTTATTGTGAATTCTACCTATTTTAAATTTGTACTATGGTCCTCCGTTAAGCAGGTAGTTATCATGATTCCATAAAATAAGAGCACTAACCCCTCTCTATTTGCACAATTCGACAACTATGAACATATGTTCTATAGGAATTTATTCCTAAATGTCGTATTATGATTTGATGGGAGGATGATAGTTTGTGGCGATAAATGATAATTTAGAGTTTAACAGTAGATTAGATGGCATCTTCAGTGAAATTAAGGGGTTGTTGCAAGGCCATGATGAAGAAGAGGTTATTGCGTTTGCTGAATGGTTTAAGGAAAAAGCTGATTTGAAATTCTATAAGGAAATCAATTCAAGCCTTAGTATTATTAACAACGGCATATATTGGGCTTTCCTTGGATCAAATATTGGAAGCGAACAAGATTTCCATCGCCCAGTTTTAGTAGTAAATACATCACATAAGTCTCCGGTTTGTACAATAATACCATTGACATTAGAAAGACTTAAAGATGGATACTGGTATCATGTTGATCTTGAGGAGTCAAATTCAACAGCTCTTGTAGAGCACATAAGAGTCATTAGCAAAAAACGAATTGATAAACCGTTACGTAAAAATGGATATATTGCAAGCATTACCGAGAATGATTGGAATGCTATTAATAAGCAGTTGAACTACCTTTATCGACTTAAAAAACTCATAAAACCAGAGTGAAAAAATGGGTTGACAATTCGTTTATATGGGTTTAATATGAAGACATTAGATTCCGGCGTCCAGCCGTAAAGCATTACATAATTTTTATTAGATCCAAAACACCTCTATTTTGAGGTGTTTTGCTTTTTATTAAATCGTTTATTAATAAGCCGAGAATCTCGTGGCTTTAGCCATGAGAGGTTCAATCGGTTGATAAGGAACTAAATTTCATGTATTGTATGAGTACAACAGCAAATAAATGACTTCAAACAATGTTTGAAGCATACACTGTGAATGTGCGATGCATATTCCAACAAGGGGCCTTATTTTTATGAGGTCCCTTTTAATTTTTTTGCTTAATATTTGTGTATTGAATAGTTAACTAAGCTCCTTAAAGGAGTTTAGTTGGATCATATAATGTTTTTACGTAAAGAAAACCGCCTTAATTTTAGAGACGGTTCTTTTTGTGTTGAAACGGATTTACTAAGGTCAATTAATGACCTTAGTAAGATTCAAGTAAAGTCCTTAAAGGACTTTACTTGAATTTGTATGATATTTCTTCTTATACATTGAATGGTTAACTAAGATCCTTAAAGGATCTTAGCGAGGCCAGTGAGATCCTTTAAGGAGTTCACTGGATTGTTCGTAGAAATCTGATTTCTAAAGGTTATTTTTGATTGTCAGGTGCGGAACTGAAAATTACACCACTATTTACGCCGTTATTAGTTTGTGTATCTTTTGGTATCCAAGCAATTTTATAATCAAGGACTTCTGCTATCTCTAGAATTTCACCGTATCGGATTGTACCTTTAGAAAGCTTCTTATGGAAATTGGGCAATGAATCATTGCGATTGTATTTATTATTTAAACGCTCAACTAGTTCTGTCATAGTGATTCCCTTTTCTATAGTCAATATTTTTATCAAGCTGAGGAAATTACTCACTTTATCACCCTTTAGGCTTTCATCATTTATGTTTAATTATAGTGCAAAATAGACAACTTTTAAACCAGAGAGTTAAAACTTTTCCACTAACACAATTGACAAAATTGTCTCCTGGGTATATATTTTAACCATGAGGTTAATTTATTATACAGGAGGATAATTATGGACCCATTTGGTATCTGTTTGGTTTATAAAGATGATGGATGTACTATTTATTATGGTATCAGCGACAAGATAATGAATGTCTTTAAACAGTGTAAGGATGGCAGGCCATACGGTTTCTTCTTCCCTACTCGGAAGGTAATGAATTTACAGTTACAATATTATCGAGATATCAATAAGAAAGCTACATATGTTGAAGTCTGATATATAGTCTACGTTTTAATCAATTTTAAACTAAGGTCCCTCAAGGACCTTAGTAATACCTTTATACCGTTTCGTAGTAGGAGTTGAAATATAATATGAGAAAATTTACATTCGAAGAAGTTTATCAGGCATTTATATCAAAAGATTGCAAATTAATATCTACAGAGTATATTGACATAAAGTTACCTTTAGAGTTTATTTGTAAGTGTGGAAAAAGAACGACTGCCAGTTTTGATAACTTTAAAAGAAATAAATATTGTAGTGATTGCGGGATAATAAAACAAGTAAAATCACAAAGACATACATTTGGATACATAGCTAACTATTTTGAAGAGAAAAATTGTAAATTATTAAGTACTACTTATGTGAATAATAAACAGAAATTAGATTACATTTGTTGTTGTGGAAATAAGTCTTCTATTGCCTTTAATGACTTTCAATCAGGTAAAAGATGTTGGCAGTGTAAAGGAAAGAGATCAAATAAAGACAGGGTATTAACATTAGAATATGTTTCTAACTATTTTAAGGAACAAAATTGTATCTTATTGTCAGATAGTTATGATAATGCTAGAGAGCCACTAGAGTATATCTGTGGGTGTGGAACTATCTCTAAAATCGCCTTTTATAAATTTCAATCTGGACAAAGATGTTTTAACTGTAAAAGTAAAAAGATAAGTATAAAGTTGGTAGGACATTACGCTCCAAGAGGAAAAGATAGTCCTAGTTGGAACCCAGATCTAACTGATGAAGAAAGAAAAATTAAAAGAAATTATCCAGAATACCGTAAATGGACTAAAGCAGTTTTGATGAGAGATAATTACACATGTCAACATTGTCTTAAACGTGGTAATGGTAATCTTAATGCGCATCACCTTGATGGCTATAATTGGTGCAAAGAAAAAAGAGTTGACATAGATAACGGTATAACTCTCTGTGATAAATGTCATAAGGGTTTTCATGATACTTTTGGTTGGAAGGATAATACTAAAGAACAATGGGTTGAATATAATCAATTAGTTATAAAATAAATCTTTCTCCCCTCACACATATTCTGTATACTAAATACATGGATATTTATGGGGGTGCTTGTATTTGAAAAAATACATCTTATTAATCATTTTTATTTTGCTTCTAACAGGCTGTTCTTCCTATGCGAGTAGTAATCAAGAAGAGTTACAAATAAACTCTCCTTTAAAAATGAAAGAAGAATACTCGAAGATACTAAATGACAAAGTAATTGAAGAAATGGTTGGAGAGTCCTACAATATCTTGGCTACAGGATATAATAATAGAGATAAAGAGAACGGTTCGATTAAGCCCGATGACTCAATTAATCAATATATCGAATTTATTCAAGCAGCTACTGAGAAAGCTATAGAAAATCACGAAATGGAAAAAGCAGATATGCTAATTGATTTCTTGGATTCATCAGCTAATATCGTTAAGGTTACGAATTATACTGAGCCTGAACTCAATGTAGACACAAAAGGCGACTACGTTGTAGATTCGGAAACTTCAATTTCAGAAGAAAATTTCACTAAAATTAAAGATGAATTAACATTCAAGATTGATAAGTATTTTGAATAAAAAGATAGTGGCTGATTTATGAATAATTAAATACTAACATCTGTAAAGAAGTGGTTATTCGACCGCTTCTTTTTATTTTCTAAAAAGGAGCGAAATGATGTCTAATGATTTAAGAATACTTATTACTGCCGGTTTAAATACTGGTAAGTCTATTGGTGAAATTAACACAGCAATTTCTGGACTACAGAAGAAAATAAATAAATTAAATCTTAAAGCCCAAGTAGATCAAAACTTCACCACTGCAATCAATTCGTTTATAAAAGCAACCGAGAAATTAAGAACAGTCACCAGCGAACAAAGTAAAATAGTTTCTGAAACACAGAATGTCTATAAGAGATTGGATGGAACTGTTGAAACAGTTACACAACAAATCCTTAAGAACGGCGAAATAATTCAGAAAAGTAAAACTATACATGACGCCAACAAAAAGGCAATCAATGAAGAGTCAACTTCTCTAGAAAATCAAATTCGTACACTCAAGCAATTAGAAAAAGAGCTTGAAGGTTATACATTAGCCAAGACTAGGGCAAGTAAAAACAAATTTGGTGAAGTAACTGGCTATACCAATGCATATAAGGATAACAACAACCAAACCGTTACTGTTAAGACAGATGCCGAAGGTAATGTCCAGAAGATTAATGAATTAAAAAATTTCCTAAAGCAAAGAAATGACATACAAAAGCAACAAGAAGCGTTAGATCGAGCACACTATTCAGCATTACAAACAGAAAAAGCTAGATTTGAAGCATTAGACAAAATTCATTATCTTGCTCTTAAACAAAATGCTGAACGAGATTTGAGAGAAAGACAGAGAATTAACAAAGAAGCAGAAGCAATTGATAAAGCTCACTATCTTGCCCTACAACAAAACGCCAAAAGGAATCAAGATTACATTCGTAATGTCGCTGCCACTCAACAAAAAATTAATGATGCAAAAAGTAAATTTAGTGATAATCGGGAAGGCTTAGCAAGTTTAAATGAACTTGAAAACAGATTACAAAGTATTAAAAATAGGGGTGATTTCAAATCTCCCCTCTCCGATCTTAATAATGATATTAAACGAACAATATCGGGATTGAACGAGGCCAGTAAGAGTTCTCAAACATTTGGAAGCTCTTTGAAAGCTGCTTTTAATTCCTTCCCGATCTGGATGATTACGGGAACAGCTTATATGGCTATGACCAATTTTTTCACTGACGGGGTTAGATACGTAAATGATTTAAATAAAGAATTAACACAATTGTCTATCGTATACATGGAGGGTCAAGATCAACTTGGAAAGTACGTCGATAAATTCCATGATTTAGGCAAGGAAATGAGCATCACTACACTTGAGCTGAGCCGTGGCGCCTCGGAGTTTGCCCGCCAAGGTCTTTCCCAAGAGGAAACATTCAATAGAATGGAAACAGCAGTTAAATATGCGAAGATTTCCAATATTGATTTTTCAACTAGTGCAAAGATACTTACTGCTACTGTCAATAGCATGGATGTTGACATTAACAGAGCTGCAGACAGTTTTGCATATTTGGGGGATGCGACCGCGAGTGACGCCTCGGAGATCGGTGAGGCTATGCAACGTGTTGGAGGCACAGCAGGGTCAATAGGCGTGGAATTTGAGAAGGTCTCAAGCTGGATTGCTACTGTTTCAGCTAATACCCGTGAATCCGCTTTTACCATCGGTAACTCCATCAAATCTATTATGGCTCGTGTTCAAAGTATGAAAGAGTATGGGTTTGATGAAGAGGACGGCACCCAAGTTAATGAAGTAGCGAGAGCATTAGCAGCGGTCGATATTCAGTTAGTGGATTCAGAAGGCAACTTCCGCAACTTTGGGACTGTAATGGATGAATTAGGTGCAAAATGGGATAAATTGAGTAGCCGAGAAAAGGCGTATATTTCGACTACGGTTGCCGGAAATTACCAATCTGCTAGATTTAGGAATTTAATGGAAGACTACGCTCAATCCGTAGAACTCTATGAAGGAGCACTGAATTCTGCGGGTATTGCCCAACAAAAGTTTGAACTGTATCAACAAAGCACTGAAGCTCACTTGAACCAACTCAAAAATGCTATGGAGGACATGTGGTCAAATAGTTTTGATTCGAATGCCATCAGGAATGTAATTGATGCATTAACAGTACTTGTCGAATCATTTGATAACCTTGGTAATGTATTGGTTTTAACAAGCGGCCTATTCCTCGCCTTTAGATACAAAGCAATTGCCGGTTTTATAACGGGTGCAGGTGCTGCAGTAAAATCATTGTTAACAACAAGAGCAGCTCTTCAAGGAACTACATCTGCCGCTAATGGCGCTTCGGTTGCTATGACAAGATTGGAAAGATCTTTAGGGTTAATTGGAATAATTGCTACTGTAGGATCTCTGTTTATAACCGCATTTAATGGAGCTAACGATGCAATCAATAATAGTGCTGACTCCATTGAAAAACTTAATGAGAAATATAAGGATTTGTCGGATCAATTAGACAATGTTAGTTCCTATTATGAACAGAATTACGATGCTATTGATACAAACGTAGAAGTCAAGAATAAACTGTTTGAGATGCAAAACAGTCTAATTGATACTTTTGGGCAAGAAGCAAATGGTTTAGATTTAGTCAACGGAAAATACGAAGATCAGATAGCAAAACTTAAAGAACTCAATGAAAATAAAATTGATCTTGAAATAAAAGAAAATCAACTAGCAGTTGACTCTTTACTAAGCAAAAATTATACAGAACCATCGCTAGTGCCAGATGTCTCAAAGAGACTAAGTGATATATTTAGCGGAAATAATTTAAGTTACGCTGTAGGTAATGGCGCTGGTCAAGGTAATCTGAATTTAGAACAATACTATAAAAAATTAAAAGAGCTTCAAAATGAAATACTGAATACAAATGAAAAGATATTCAAATCACAGGAACTAATTCCTCAGAATAGTGAAGAATGGAATAGAGCGCTTCAAGCAGTAAATGCTGAATTAGAAGCAATCGAACCACTTTATAATCAAATCTCAAAATTAGAAGATTTAAAAAAGAAAAAGATTGAAGCCTCCACTCTGGCTCAACAGTCTTTTAACGAAGAACAAAAAGGACTGTTTGAGGATCTGAGTAACGCATTTTCCAACCAACCTTTAGAAGAGTTTGAAAACAGTATTAAATCTGTTACTTCTATCGTTAATGATTTTGATGGGGAAAATGTAGATGAAATCATTGAACAATTAAAGCAAATCCCTAATCTACAAGGGAACCCAGAAATACAAAATTTCATACAAACTTTAGCCGAGAATGCTCGTGTTGCAGAAAGTTCAGTAGACGGACTCTCTACAAGTTTTGATGATGTAATGAATAAAATTCTTGAGTCCTCTGATAATATTGAACTACTAAATAAAGCTCAAGAAGAACTATCGGAAAACAACCAACTTTCTGGTAAGACAATTCAAGAGATTAGTAAAAAATATGATAATTTCATCGATGTTACAAAGTTGAATCGAGAAGAAATTCTAAAGTTCATCAAAGCTAAAAAACAAGAATCTGTTGACTTTACTGAAACAGAACGTCAGAAAACAAAAGATTTGATAGATCAGACTAAGGCAAGAATTACCGCTTATGAGTCTGAAATGTCTGCTATCGGTAAGCTGATCCAAACTATGATAGATCAAACCGGAGAAGCCATTGACAGTGGAGCATTAAACGAACAGGCGCAACTTGCTGCAGAATCGCGAATTGGTTCATGGAGAAAGGTACTAGGTGACACGGCCTCCTCTCTTCAGGATGAAAAGGATAAATTGGCTGAGCTTGAGGGTCAATATGAAACACTTGGCAATGCTAAAGACAACTTGACGGCCACTTCCAATAAGTCAGATAAAGAGCAAAAAAAATCTAACGAAACCCTCTCTGTTACCAACGAACTCTTAACCGAACAAATGAAAAAGTTAAGAGAATTGAAAACAGCCTTAGATAATGCTGATAAAAGTAAAAGCAGATTCAAAAAAGGCTCTGTTGAATACGAACGTGCCTTAAAAAGAGAAATTGCATTGCTTGAACGTCAAGCAGAATTATTGACTGAAGGAATCAAAGATCCTAGTAAACTGGTTGCCACAAAGGTTACAACTACTACAAAAGGTGATGGTTCGGCTAAGGGTATAGACTCCCTACTCACTGCTTCGCAAGCTTTATCTGCTACTAACGCATTAACATATAAACAAGTCAGCGGTAAATTTGAAGGTTCTTACGACCAATTTATTGAACGCGCCCTCTCCGACTGTTCGCAATTTGTTCAGGAGATGTATGATGAATTCCTTGGTATCCAACTTCCAAGGACTGCTGCAGAACAAGCTAAAGTTGGTACTGCCGTAACCAGCAAAAAGGATCTGCAAAAAGGAGACCTTGTATTCTTCAATACTACAGGCAAGTCCAATTCCCATGTTGGTGTATACATGGGCGAAGGTAACTTCATGCAGATGGGTAATTCTGGACTAAAGCAATACAATCTTAACGATGCAGTTTGGAAAAATAAGTATGAAGGTGCTCGTCGAATCTCTGGGGTTTATGAATCTTCCTTCTCACCCTCTTCTCTATCAGGTTCAAAGGTTACAGGCAAAAACGCTGATCTGATCAATAAGTATGCTGGTGCTAATAATGTTGATCCAGCCTTGATCAAAGCAATCATCCAACAAGAATCTGGCAACGGTGCAAATGGTATTAGTAATGTAATGCAAGTCAGCAAACTTGGCAAAAACACAACTGTAGCAAAAAGCATTGAAACGGGAACAGCAATGTTTGCCAAGTATTTGAACCAAACAGGCGATGTTGATATTGCCCTAGCCATGTATAATATGGGACCGGGTATTCTGGATTTCTTCAATAAAAATGGTGGTTATTCCAAAGAGAACATGCAGAAGTTTTCTAACTTGCAAAAGAAGAAAACAGGAAGCTCAGTTTATGGGGACCCTAACTACGTTGATAATGTGAAGAGTTATTATCCATCAGCTAATTCATCAGGAGACAGTAAGGTTAAATACACTCTTCCCTCTCAAAGCGAGATGGAAGAAACTCAAAACAATGCCCGGAAAGAAAGATCTGATACTTATGATGAGATTTATCAACGTAAAATTGCTGTAGTCGAAAACTATGTCACCGGTTCAAAACAGAAGATTGAAAATTTAGATAATCTAATTGCAAAATCACAGGGCGCTCAGTCACGGTTTGACGATGTTTCTGAACAGTGGAGAAAAGAAGAAACCTCGCAAATCAGTTTAATTGAGCAGAAACAGAAAGAACTTGAAACTCAAAATAAGGAATTAGATAGACTCGTTAAAGAAAATAAAATTACTTCAGGCGAATTTGATTCTCAGAAAGCATCTAATAGTACAGAATGGTGGCAATTAGAGCAGGAAAAACAAGAGAAAAAATATGCTGTTATTACTAGTTCTTTAGATGAATATGAGAAGAAAGCTTCTGAGGTAAATAACGTAATCGAATTGTCTCAAGCTCGTCTTGCTCTGCTTGCAGAAGGAACTGAAGAATATAACGATGAAGTAAAAAATCAAATCGATTTACTTAATCAGAAGAAAGTTCCATATCAACAAGAGTTAGATTTAGTTAATGATTTGTTGAAGAGCGGTGGACACACTGCAACACAGACTGAGGATCTTAAAGAGCGCCAACATCAATTAGAATTAGCTCTCCTTGAAACAAATAGTGCAATCAAAGACCAGACTGACGCGCTTAAATCTGCTGCTTCGGATGCACTTAGCAAATATTCCGACGCAATTTCTTCAGTCATTGACTCCATTAAGGATTCGCTTGGAGCAGATGAACTATTTGATACTGGTGCATTTAGCGACTCTGTAGATTCCATCTTGGCCGAACTAGACAGAATCGATGGCAAGTATATTACCGGTGCTCAATTTATTGATACTAGTTCAAGCGCTCGCTCTTCCCTCTCTTCCTACGCATCTCAAGTAAGAAATATTGCCTCAGATGTTCAAAGGATGCTTAATTACTCAAAGGATCTGAGCAATGTAAGTTTTGATAATCTCTCTGACTTTGGAAATCAAATTAATTACCAAATTGCCGCAGCCTCTAAACTGAAAGAGCGACTGGAAGCAATAAATAATGAGATTCGGGATACTGAACTTCAATATCAGAAAGAAGAAGCGGCATTAGAGAAATATATTGATTCTGTCTCTAAATCCTATGACGAGCAAATTAAGAAACAACAAGATTTACTGGATAAACTAGATGAGCAATATGAACTAGAAGACAGAACAAAAGCGCTCAAGGATATCAACGATCAGATTAATGCTGCTAAGAATGATAAGCGCTATTCATACATCACTGAAGCTGGAGAAGAAATCCTTACCTATAACAAGGAAACCGTTAAGGACCTTGAAGACCAAAAGGATGAACTGGTTAAGCAATATGAGCGAGAAGATGTCAAACAGGCCATTCAAGATGAGATTGACCGATTGCAAGATGCAAAGGATAAGGAACTTGAAATTCTCAATGAAAAATTAGAGAGAACAAAAGAAATTCATCAGCAAAACCTTGCAGCTATGCAACTGTATAAAGATAATCTCTCCAATATGTATAACCAGCTAATTGCGGATACTCAAGCCAAGTTGGATCAATATGCTCAGGCTATAACAACAGGTATGGAGAATGGTTCTATTTCTGCAGCCGAAGGATCTAAATTACTGGAATCCGTAGTTGGAGGTTGGCAGTCCTCTTCTATTGCTGGCTGGAACAATTACATAACTCAAGTTAAAGCAAAATTAACTGAGATTCAAAGTCTATATGCACAACTTCAGAAATTGGCTTCCTCCATCAATAGCATTTCTGTTAGTAGCGGTTCAGGTAAATCATCTGGAGGTTCGTCATCTTCTGGCAGTTCTTCTAGCGGCTCCAAAAGTAGCAGTCCGTCTAGTGGTTCAAAGAGTAGTGGCTCAAGTAGTGGCTCTAAAAACAGTAGCGGTAACAGTTTGAGCAATGTTGTGAAAAGCGTCACCGACACAGTAAAAAGTATTGTTGGTGGCACTAAGAAGTATCATACTGGCGGCGAAGTCGGCATGGAACCCCTTGGACCTAATGAAGTTCCTGCTATCCTCAAAAAAGGCGAAGTTGTTTTTACAGAGGAACACCAAAAGATGATAAGGAAAATAATTGCTCAAAATGTAGCACTTAATAAAACATTCTATTTACCAGATCCTAATAAGAAGTTTAAAGCAGTTACTCAACAGGGACCAACTTCGGTAGATAGCAGTGTAACTTATTCGATCAATGGACCAATACATGTGAATGCGAATAATGCTACTGAATTCTATAGAAGCATGCAAAGAACAATTAATTCTAAGAAAAGATGAGGAGGTCTCCCCTCCTCTCTTCTTTTTTTGTTAAGGGGTGAAAATGTGACTATCATCGGGTACGACTTTTACGGTCCTCAGTTTTTTCGTTCTCCGGGTGGCGTAGTCAAAGA
This sequence comes from Paenibacillus medicaginis, assembly GCF_042138635.1. Classification (NCBI taxonomy): domain Bacteria; kingdom Bacillati; phylum Bacillota; class Bacilli; order Caryophanales; family Paenibacillaceae; genus Paenibacillus; species Paenibacillus medicaginis. The sequence continues at coordinate 270,688 of NZ_JBHIRY010000001.1, forward strand.
TATGTACTACGGTGAACTGAAAAATGGACAATATGACCAATTAGAAATACGGGAACGTACTGATGTGCCTACCGATTCCGTTAAAGTTGGCTGGAATACGGATACAAGGGCTATATTTGAATTCACAAGTGATCTAGAAGGTGGCAATATTACCAATGGTGGCTTAGAAATCGTTTCTTTCTTGATCCGACGAAGAAGAGCAGACGAACTAACCACATATACGCTAGACAAGATTCCATTTGTAAATAATTCTCAAATTGAATATGTAGATAAAACACAGCCAAATGCGAATCTAATATACAGCATTGTTCCCTTAGCGGAAAATGCAATTGATGGTAAGGCTGTATCTGTTCAAGCAGAGTCTGATTTTGTGGGATGGTGGATTGTAGACAAGGCAACTGGTAATACATTGGGATTTGATCAGGCTATTGATGATTTAGGGGAAGTTGAAACCGAACTGGAACAAGGACGAAGTGTTATTGAAACGTTTAGTAAATATCCTACAATCTATTATAGCGAAAAGGAGTATCATACGTTTACGTTAGAAGCTGCCCTTATCCCTGAAGAGTTGGAACGGTCAGGGTATAGCTATGAAAAAATCAAAACTCAGTTTATAAGCAATCATAAACCGTTTCTAGTCAAGAGTGACAACGGTAGGTTATTTGTTTGCGATATTAGTAATCCAACATTTAAGACTCCTCAGAATACATGGCATGGATATGATTATGCTACCCTCTCATTGGAATTTACGGAGATTGGTACCTATGAGGATTATATGAATGGAGTTTTGTGATGATTAATTGTAGCCAAGATTTTTTAAATGCACTGAAGCGTCCAATTAAACAATTGTATGTTAAGTTTGAATTCTATGATTCCAAAATGAATTACATTAACGAATTCACAAAACAAGTTACGGAATCGGATACTGGCTCAATCGATGTCAATGGCGATGATCCAGTTAGAAGAAATTTCAGTTTCTCAATGACGAACAAGAACGATGAATTTACATGGGGAGAACAAAAACTTATATGGATTGATAAGCGAGTAAAGGTTTTTGTTGGATTGAAACTTGCAAATGGAAATATAGAGTTTATTCCACAAGGGGTATTTATCTTAAACGAACCTAAAGATTATCACACAATAGATGAAAAAAAGACTGTAGTAAGTGGTCAGGACAAAATGTGGTTAATGACCGAGAAGCGTGGAAAATTCAAATACGAAACTACTATTGAGACAGGGGCCAATATTGGAACCACTATAATGACTTTGGCGGGAAAGGTTGGAGAGACATTATTTAACTTTGATAGGGTAACAGCGACAGTTCCTTATAAAATTACTTATCAACCAAATGATAGTATTTATGATGCCATAGAAGAATTAGCATTATTGGCAAAATGTCAGGTATATTATGATGTCTATGGATATCTACGACTCCAGAACATTGATTTAAATGATTTCGATTCTAACCCTGCCGTTTGGTCCTATATTTATGGGGATGAGAACGAAAGATTCTACGCAGGTAACGTCAGAGAGATGGACGAATCAGACTTAGCCAATCATATATATGTTCTTGGTGGTTCATCTAATACGGCCACTTGTAGTTATGAGTTAATTGTTACTGAAAAAGATAATCGTTGGAAAGATAGCCCGTATACGATTGAGAAAATAGGCGACGTTTTATACACCCATAACGATGGAAACCCGGATTCGCTGCTTACCACAAACGATGAGTGCAAATGGCGCGCTAAGTATGAGTTAATGAAACGTTTAGGATATTCGGAGAAACTGTCACTGTCCATTGCTCCAAACTATCTTCATGATGTCTACGATATCATAAAAATTGAAGATCCAGAAAATAATGTTACGGGTAAATATATGATTGAGAGTTTTTCTGTTCCTCTCTCCCCTGACTTAATGTCATGTGAGTGTCTGAAATATCGTAAAGTCATTGATAATTGGGATTTCATTTAAGGAGAAAGATAAATGGCAAATGACAAAGAATTTTTTTATGACGCCGTAAAGAAAATAGTACAAACTGAGATAAGCAATCTAGGCCTTTTAAATGGTAATTGGCATTTAGGCGAAGTCGTGTCTATAGTCAACTCATTTAAACTCATGGTTTGTGTGGATGGTTCAACAACACCGCAAGAAATCTCATACAATCCTGATGTTAGTTTTAAAGCAGGAGATCAAGTATGGGTTATTTTTATTAATGGGAAGTCAAGAGATAAGTTCGTTCTATGCAAACGAGCATTTTAAGGAAGTGATAATATGGCTTTGCAAAGGCCTTATAACATAAATATTACCGGTCAAACTATAGCCGCTGAAGAAGTCATCAAGGTGACTTGGCAAGTAACAGGCGATATTAGTACAGCATATCAGGTACGAATTTACCTAAATAGTACAGGATCGATGGTTTACGATAGCGGGCAAATCACATCGTTTGCACAGTCACACAATATCCCTGCTAATGCTATTACGAATGGTTCAGAGTTTAAAATTGCTGTCACCATATATAATTCAAATGAAAGTATATCGTCATTAAGTCAGATATTCCAAACCTCCTCTCGTCCTAAAGTTTCGGTTGGGACGATTGGAACGGTAAAATCAAATTCTTATCGATTTACGGCAACGTATTCACAAGCTGAAGCCAATCCAATTCGATCATGGGTTATGTACTTATACAACGAGGATCGAATCAGGGTGCAGACATCGCCCATAAGTACGAATAGTTCTATTGAATACATATTTAGCAGTCTTGAAAGTGGCGCTGATTATTATATTGAGATTCAAGTAACAAGTGCAAAAGGTTTGACGGGTACTTCTGGACTCATTCCGTTCGATGTCCAATATCGACAACCAAATGTTAAGATTAATTTAACTACAGAAAATACGGATGACGCTGGTATAAAAATCTTATGGAATGTGATTCAGATTATTGGAGAGACAACCAAGCCTCCTATATTTACGAGTGATGGATACCTTGATTTAACAGATGATACACTTACTTTTTCAGAAGGATTTAGTGTAGACCAAGATTTTACAATTAAAATATGGATGCGAAATATTAAACCTGACAAGGATTTATTCTTCCTCAAAGGGAAAACAGGAACCATCACTGTTCAATATTGGAGTGATGACCACAAGTTTCATGTATTCAAAGATGTATATGGATATAGATCACATTACGCCAGTCCTGAAGTTGTTGGAATTGGTCTTTTTTGCTGTATTCAGCAAATATTCTGTGACATGAATGTGTTTGCGGAAGTATTAAAAATTTAAAGGAGGAAATTTAATGGCAAATTTATCTACCTTCCCGGCCAGTATTGATTCGTTCGCGCGCCATTTTGAACTCTCGGCATCTGACATTGTAAATGTTGCTCGTTTTCAAGAACTCAAACTAAAACAAAACAGAACGCCCACCGAAGAAACAGAACTAGGTAATCTAACTGTTCAATTAAGGGATAAATTGATATCAGCAGATGATTACAACAAGTTCCAAGATGCTCTTGTCAACATGGAGTTATTTATTCGTGATAATGTTGAGGGCTACATTGAAGACAAACAAGCTTTGTTCGATGAGCATCTTGAAGATGGTATTGAAACGATGGAAGATAAGAAAGATTATTTTATTGAATATGTGAACACCAAAGAAACAGAGGTTCAAGCATTAGTCCGTGAATTTGACAGCAATACGGCTAGATATTATCAAACTTGGAGTGCAACAACTGGACAATATGAGTTTCCTATTTACTCCACACAAGGTACGAATAAGGATATTCCCAAAGAAGCAAATTTGAACATTGGCGAAGAGAATATTGATTTGACTGTGAACGGTACTTCCCTTACGCCATATGTTGATTTTGCAGTTAAGAAAAATGGATTCTATGACACCATTGTTTTATTGGGTAACAATGCTTCTCTCATTACTGCTGGTACAGAGGTTGTGGCAAGATGGTTTAAGAATGTCGGTAAACTCTATTTTAAACATGCATCCTCCCATAATTCGAATGGCACTGATCCTTTGACGGTTTTTGAGGATATGTTGGATAGCACATTAAAGACCAAAGTGAATAATCTCTTGCAGAAGATGACTGTAAGTAAAACAGCCCCAAGTAATCCTGCAACTAATGATATTTGGATCGATATGAATTAGGAGGTGGATATAAATGACCATACAGAAGATTAATCAGGTTGTCATTAGTCAGGATATATTAGATGACATCGCTAGAAAAGCAACAAAAACTGAATTGCAAACGGTAAAAACAGAAATTGATAATCAAATTGCAGCGGTTGTTTCTAATTTAGTTGCTAAAACAGCCGTTGAAACCTTTGATGATATTGCTACTACTTACCCCAATCCCAAAGAAGGCTGGACGGTAACTGTTGATGATACAAATATTACGTATGCCTATGATGAGGACACAAATACGTGGTACAAAATATCGGCAAATTCAATTCCTAAAGCAACGGAGCAGCTTGACGGACTTATTACTAAAGAGTTGGTAACTAAACTGAACACCATTGAAGAACATGCACAAAAAAATAAAACTCCAGATGAAATTTTTGAAGATATAAAAGCTATCGATGGTGTTGGAAGTGGATTAGATGCGGATACACTCCAAAGTTACACACCTGATGATTTTGCAAATGCTGATCATAATCATGACGGAAGATATTTTACACAGGCTCAAATAACATCTGCATTAGGTGGAAAAGTTGACAAGATCAGCGGAAAAGGGTTATCTACTGAGGACTATACAACTGAAGAAAAGGCTTGGGTGATGCAACAAATCGATGGTGTATCGACGGATGTGCCTGCAGATAGTTTATCACCTGAATCTGATATTGCCGAATGGCCTGCTGGTACAAGCATAATGGGGCTTACTCAGACGCGGGACAACTGGTTATATTCTATAAATATGGATACTGAAACCGATGGAATTATCCCTGTGATGATAAAAACATCTAAAACGTTAGGACCTAATGGAACACTCATTTCTGCAATGCAAGAAGCTTACTGTTCTGACGGCAATATGGACATCAACAGGAAGGGTCCAATAGTGTTCCAAAGGATTCAGGTTGGGGCTGCTGGTCCCATGTGGTCATATTGGACTCAAGCTGGCTTTGCCATTGAGATACCACCTAACTCAAATTTAAATGACTATACAACTGAGGGTCAATATTATGTTCCCCTTACAGCGACAGCCGAAACGATTGCGAATGTGCCGAGTGCTGAAGCATTTAATCTAGAAGTCAAAAAGCACGGAGCAGGAGGAGTGAGTAAAGGAGTTATACAGGTTTTCACAACCTATTACCCTACCAACCTGAGAATCTATGAGCGTAGTTTATACAATGGCACTTGGGGAGATTGGAAAGAGATTGTAACCCAAGATCAAACAACTAACTGGCAAAAATACAGCCTAACTGACATCAATGGACGTGCATTCAATATAACCGGACAAGATTTGAACAACATAACAACCGGAGGGTATTATAACGGCAGTGATCTTAAAAATGCGCCAGATAACACATCTTGGTGGTACATCGAGGTTATAGCGCACACGAACAACAATGGCTACACGTTACAGAAGGCATATATGCTTAACGGTGGCGTTCGTGTTATGAAAATGAGGACGCAGGAAGCTGGCACATGGTCTGAATGGACTCAAGTTGGAGCAGGAGGTGTGACTTCTCCCATAGTGGTGAGTGCGACAGTGCCATTAAATCCATCAACGGGGTTGATTTGGTTTGATATTAGTTAATTAGGAGGACGATGATTCAATGGCAAAACCAATTAAAGTGAATACCGGTACATCAACTGAACCAATTTGGACTGAAATAAATGTAAGAGCAAATATAGGGACTGGAAAAGATTCTACAGCCGAAGGCTATAATACAAAGGCAACAGGAGATTATTCCCATACAGAAGGATATATGACGACAGCAGCAGGACAATCCTCTCATGCGGAAGGTGCTCTCTCAACGGCATCAGGAAGTTACTCCCACGCAGAAGGTAATAGTGTAGCATCCGGTTCTTATGCACATGCCGAAGGACGAAGTGCAGCATCTGGAAACGCATCTCATGCTGAAGGTTATCATACAAAAGCAGGCGGAAATGCATCACATGCGGAAGGACAGGAAACAAAAGCTCTAAGTACATCTGCACATGCAGAAGGACAATCGACGGTTGCTATGCATGGATATTCATACTCAATTGCAGAGTGGAATACTGAACAAAAAACAATTACTACATATGAAACTATAGATACCAGTATAACTGTTTCAAATTTTGCCCTTATAATTTTACAGGATTCTAATGGTACAACATATACAATTGAGACAATTCTATCTGCAATAGATTATTCCAATAATATAGTTTCTCTAGGAGTAGACATAGATTTTAACAGCCAATTCCCACAGTTTATTGTTTTCCGAGCTGCATCAGATTTTCCGACTCATGCAGAGGGGCAGAGAACTTTGGCATTAGGAAGGGCAACACACGCCGAAGGTGAAAATACAAAGGCGTTGGGTGATTATGCCCACGCAGAAGGATACAACACAGAAGCATCGGGACAAGGCTCTCATACTGAAGGGTCTGCAACGAAAGCTACAGGAGATTTTTCACATACAGAAGGAATTGGAACAATAGCATCGGCAGATTCAACTCATGCTGAAGGTTACGAAACGACAGCTTCAGCAGATTCGGCACATGCTGAGGGAAAATATACAAAAGCGCTTGGGCCAGCTTCCCATGCAGAAGGTCAGAATACAACAGCAACAGGCGCTTCTGCCCATGCAGAAGGTTATAGTACTAAAGCGACTGGCGGATACTCTCATGCCGAAGGTTATAATACAACAGCAGCAGGTAATTATTCGCATTCTGAAGGAACTGCTACGTCAGCATCTGGCAAAGCCTCACATGCGGAAGGAGAGGCAACCACAGCATTAGGGATGTATACTCATACGGAAGGGAAAGGAACAGTTGCCCTATCTGGAACGCAGTATACAATTGCAAGTTATAATTCGCAACAAAAAACATTTGTCACAAAAGAAAACATTGACAACAAATTTGTATCTACGAACATTCCCGTGTTTGTAGCTTTATATGATTTTTATAGCACTCTAACAGTTTCAGAAACGATACCAACGTCGGTTGATTACGTAAATAAAACAATTGTACTAGGAAATTTAAATGTTGATTTACGGTTAAATACACCTAAATATATTATTTCTAAAATCGATAGAGAATATCCGGCTCATGCGGAAGGTTTTTATACTTATTCTTTAGGTCATTCTTCACATACAGAAGGAAAAATGACGTTGGCAATGGGGGATCACTCACATGCTGAAGGAGGTTCGACTATTACTAGTGGTATGTACTCACACGCAGAAGGAATAGTAGCTTTAGCGAGTGGTTTTGCTTCACATGCAGAGGGGAATAGTACAATTGCATCTGGTTTTCATTCCCACGCAGAAGGTCAAAATACAACAGCTTCCGGGGAGAATTCTCATGCAGAAGGTTCCAACACAATAGCATCAAATTTTTACTCTCATGCTGAAGGGAGTCGTACAGCAGCTTCTGGACTAGCTTCTCATGCAGAAGGTTCCAACACGATAGCATCAGGTGATTACTCCCACGCAGAGGGTAATGGTACAAATGCAAATTTTTATGGTTCTCATATCATGGGGCAGTTTGGCGATGCATCAGCAGCCTATTCTTGGAACCTTGCAAATGGTACAAGCACTACAGCTAAAGGACTTGCTGCAAAAATCCTGCAATCAGGAGCAATGTATGCTGATAGCACGTACAATTCAACTGGCGCTGACTATGCAGAATTATTCGAATGGTTTGATGGTAATACAGAAAATGAAGATAGAGTTGGCTATTTTGTAACTCTAGACGGAATGAAAATCAGGAAAGCAACCTCTAATGATACATACATACTTGGAATTGTTTCATCTAATCCTTCTGTTATTGGTGATTCCTCTGGTCTTAGATGGAACGGTAAATACATTACTGATGAATGGGATCGAATACAGCACGAATTTGTAACTATCTCTGCTGAAACAGCAACCGTAAAAGAGCATGTAGAAACTCAAAATGAAGATGGCACGACCACGATAAAAGAAGTTGAGAAAGTAATAGAGGTTATACCTGAACGTATAGAGTGGCAACCGAAATTGAATCCAGACTGGAATCCAGATGAACCATATGTTGAACGGATTATTCGGCCTGAATGGGATGCTATTGGTATGATGGGGAAATTATTCGTTCGTGATGATGGAACATGTGAAGTCAATGGATACGCCAAACCTAATGATGAAGGCATAGCTACTAAGTCTGACTCAGGATATCGAGTTTTAAGAAGAAAATCAACAAATATCATCGAAGTATTGGTAAAATGACAGGAGGAAAATAAAAATGCCTAAAATGAGAGTAAATACGGGAACATCAGCATCGCCCAATTGGACAATTTTAGATGCAAAAGATGCTGATACTGTAGATGGATTACATATGAGAGTTAGCAATAATGTTCTTCAATATTCTAGTAATGGAAGTACATATACGAATGCAGGGATGACAGATAGTGAAAGAAATCTATTGAATACGACCACTGCTACTGCTAACAATGCTCTGCCTAAGTCTGGGGGAGTTATTAGTGGTGACTTGGCTGTTTCTAATCAATTGAAGGTAAGATACAATGGCGCATCTAATATAACTATGCCTATTGGAGACTCTGATACGGGACTTCATTGGGCAGGAGATGGAGTTTTAGAGATTTGGTCTAATAATATACCTGTAGCAAGAACTCAAGATGGCATTCTAAAACTTAGGGGATCAGATGGAGTATATAGAGGAGTGAATGAAATGAATAAAGTCGCAGTAGCGAGTGATAATGTAAGATATTCTGATGCAACAGCTAGATCATTTTATAAAAACAGCCCGTATCAAGGTATGCTTTTTTATAGATTTATTGCTCCAGCTTCTGGGGAATATCGGATAAACGGAACTGTAAATACTAAGAATACTTTAATAGGTGCACCATTATATATAGCTATAACTGCAGATACTGGTTACAATTACCAGCATGATCGTAATGCTAATTTTGTAAGTGCTTCACGTTATACGTACTTAGATTATACAATTCCTGTAGGTACTGTTATAGATCCTAAAAACTCTTATACATTTTATGAATATAAAAATACTACTGTTGTCTATGATTCAGAGCAAAGTGGAAATAGAGATTTTTCATTTACTGTACGTGTATCAGAACCGGGTCCAGTATATTTAATTGTTTCCACTGATGGTCCGTGGTCTACTGGTCAACCAATTACTGTAAGCAATGTTGCTGTTAGATATGATTTAATTAATGTTTAAAATTCACAAGAGAGTTGTCATATCTAATATCGAATTTGGAACTTAAGAGATAATATTACCCAATAAAATACGCATTTCATGAGAAATATGGAGTTAAAAAAGCCTTATATATCAAGGTTTTTTGCTCCATATTTTTTAATTTATCGGAAGCAGGTTGAACAAATGAAGGAAGAATTTTATGAAATTTGTCTGGGGGCATATGAATACCTGATAAAAGTAGTAGAATACGTAAAACTGGTATGGGTTCTACTGTATACTTTTATATCTTACATACTCTTCCCTAATGAATCTTACATCCCCCCTACTCTATCTCTGTTGGGTGCATTAGTTATGGATGTATTCACTAAATATTATGCCATTAGTAAACAAAATGGTGGTTTTAAGCATGCGGTAAAAACTCGGAAAATCACTTCTAATTCGTTTTGGAAAGGCACGAAAAAGAAACTAGTCAGCATGCTGGTCATTATGATTTGTTGCGGGTTGCTTATAAGGTTCACTCCTTTCCTGCCTGAAATTGCAGTTACTGTAACGATAGTTTGCTATGGATTTATGTTTCTACGTGAAATTCAAAGTATTGCTGAAAATATGATTGATGCCGGTCACGATGATATGGTTTGGTTCTTGAACTTGCTTAAACGTAAAAAGAAACAATTCATTGATGAGAACGGAATTGATGAGCAACCAACAGAAGAAATAAATAAACAGGAGGAGTAAAATGAAACAGCAAGGTAATTTCCTATTACTTGAATGCAGTGAATTTAGAGAATGGCTAAAGAAGCAGAGCGTCACTCGTAACATTAGAGTGCTTCAGGTACATCATACAGCCTCTCCCAATTATTCAACCAGAAAGAATCAAGATCATTTTAAGTGTCTTGAAGGAATGAGAAATTATCATATTGATACAAATGGCTGGGCGGCAACTGGTCAAAATATAACTACTTTTGAGGATGGCAAAATTGCTATCTCTTTGGACAGAGACTTGAATAAGACACCTGCCGGGATTAGAAATTTTAATACTGGGTGTATTTGTATTGAGAACATAGGTAATTTCGATAATAGTGGAGATACCATTACGGAGGACCAAAGAAAAACGATTGTCCATTTGTATGCTTGCCTTGCAGAGAAATTTAACATTCCAATAGATACAAATCATATTGTCTATCACGGATGGTTCTCTTATACCGGTACTAGACTTAGTGACTATACTCCCGGAAAATCTAGTAAAACCTGTCCCGGAACTAATTTCTGGGGAGATGGGAATACAATTGCTGCAGCCAAGAAGGGCTTTATTCCTGATATTTTAGCTGAGTATAACCGACTCAAAGGAAAAACAAATATAAACGAGGATGGTCAACAAATGACAGAAGTAGAGAAACAAGAGTTTAATGCGCTGAAGAAACAAGTTGAAGATTTGGTCAATAGTAAAGATTCACTCAAAGAGACAAATCAACAACAAGATGAATATCTTAAGAATGTCGATGAACGTACAAAAGCATTGGAGAATAAGCACTCTCTTTCTGAAATCCCGATTTATGCTAAAGAGGCAATTGAAGCACTCTCTAAATTAACCGATAAAAATGGAAACAAAGTTATCGATACTCCTACAGGAAGAAGTGCAGATTTTTACTCAATCATAACAGTTCTTTATCGTAGCGGATTATTTAAATAAAAAAATATACATAAGGAGTAGATTGAATGGCTGACTATACAGATTTATATGTAATTGGTGGATTAATTTTGTTGGTTACTGGCCTCTTCTTCCTTATTCCTTTCTTGAAAATGAAGGGTATAAAAGTTGAAGAAGTTGCAGATCAAATTTTAGATTCAATTGAAATTGCTGATCTGGTTCTTGCGGTTCTTCCTATTGCTGAGAAACATAAGAATAAGGCATCAGTCGTGTCCGATGTTGCTAAACATGTTATCAAGTATGTCGAAGATTTCAGCAATGATACGCTGACTCAGGAAGCCAAGGAGAAACTTTCAAAAGAGTTAATTGATAAAGTGTTGGCTGAATTAAAAATTGTTCCTACTAATGCACAGAGAAAACTAATCGAAGTTCTTGTGAAGAATGGACTAGGCATTTAAACAGATGTAAACAGAGTTACGAATTGACAATAAAAAAACCGCTTTTAGCAGTTATCGAAGTGTGTTATAATTTAATCAGAGTTTATCCCGTCAAACATGTGCTGGTGTAACCATTCCCAGACCTATAACGGTAAGGCTCTTTTTATTTCAAATATTGCCTCTTCTCCATGTCTTTACCTTACCAAAAACTAAACAAGGGAGAATCTCTTCCTTCCGAAAAAACTATAAATTCTATAATTACATAGATAGCCCTCTTTAAGACTATATCTCTTTGAGGGCTATTTTTATCGTTTTAGTAGTCTAAAATATAAGTTGATTTGAGGATTAAGGTGAATCGAGTTATATACATAGCATGAGAAATAAAAATACTCCTCGATAGGTTCAAGAGGAGTATTTTTATAATTAAGAACTTAGAGTTTCTGGCCTGACTCCAACATCTGATACGGGTACAAGGTCATTAATCTGGATAAGCATAAGATCGTTCTTAGACAATTTAGCATGTTTCCCAATTAATCTCACGGCTTGTTGACGGATGGATTTTTCAATCAAATTTCTTACAAGTCTTGCATTGCTAAAAATTGGTTCCCTAAGTTTTTCAATAATAATTATCTCTTTCAACTTTGTTCTTGCCGACTCACTAAGCATATATTCTCTTTCCTTGACCATCTTATCAGCGATAAGAATTAGTTCGTCTAACTCATAATCACGGAATTCAATTTTCATCGGAAAACGAGAAGGAAGACCGGTATTAGTACACAAGAACTCATCCATCTCATCAGGATATCCCGCAAGAATAATAATTAGATCGTCCTTTTTATCCTCCATAACTTTGACAAGACAATCTATAGCCTCTTTGCCAAAATCCTTTTCGCCACCACGAGCAAGACTGTAAGCTTCATCAATAAAAAGTATCCCACCCATAGCTTTCTTAACTAATTACCTTGTTTTCTGTGCTGTATGACCAATATACTCACCAACTAAATCTGCCCGTTCAACTTCAATTAAATGCCCTTTGCTTAGTAATCCCATTTCTTTAAAAAGTTTAGCAACTATACGAGCAATGGTTGTTTTCCCGGTTCCCGGATTGCCTCTAAATAACATATGGTAAGATTGCGAACCAGCACGCAAGCCAACTTCTTTCCTCATTTTCTCAATTTGCATAAAGGCATAAATCTCATAAATCAGTTCTTTAACCTGTTCCAGTCCAATCATGGAATTCATTTCTTCAAATATGTGATTAACCGATTCAATTTGCTCGTGCTGGATGAAGGGTTCTTTTACTTCTTCCCTAATAGAAGTAATTTCTGTTTGTTGTTTAAAAGTGATATTTATACGTGATTCGTTTACAGTTATTTGTCTAAGACTTTCACCCAAGGATTTCACCTCGCAATTACTAAATGTTTTGGGGCTGTATCGTTATATGCTTCTCAGACGTGCTACAGTCCTGTATAAGACATTTTTGGGGTGCGACCAATACAAAGTTATTAGCCATCGTTTCCTTCGCTTAGAATCTGTCTGCAATAAGCAGGGCTGTAGCCATATGTTTTATAAATCTCTGCAAACGATCTGTTCTCTTGCTTATGCAATTTATAAATTAAGGGATAAAGTTTTCCCCTTTTTAATTTTGCTCTTTCCTTTAGAGTGAATCTTGGTATGTTGTGCTTTTCGAATAATCGTTTGATTATCCACCAATCGATGCTTAGTTTTTCGGCTATCTCCTCAAAAGTCAGCAATTCTTTATGATAGAGGCGAACCATTTCATCGAACTGCTCTTCATAAAGATCAGGTTTAGACTGAAAATCTTCTCCTCCCCACTTCGGCTTGCTTATTTTAATTGAATCATACACATAAAAATCTATACCATCGCCTTTACAAGCGTGTCAATCGCTTCTTTGCCAAAATCCTTTTCCCCGCCTCTTGCCAGGCTGTAAGCCTCATCGACGAATAAAATTCCGCCGAGCGCCTTTTTAACGAGATCCCTCGTTTTCTGAGCTGTATGCCCGATATACTCGCCCACCAGATCGGCGCGCTCCGCTTCAATCAAATGCCCTTTGCTCAGCACGCCCATTCTTTGCAGCATTTTGGCCACAATCCGGGCCACCGTCGTTTTGCCCGTCCCGGGATTTCCTTTAAAGATCATATGATATACGTGCGAGCTGCTCTGCAGCCCGGCATCCGAACGCATTTTTGCAATCTGCAGGAAAGCGTAAATCTCGAATACCAGCTCTTTAATGCTGTCCAGTCCGACCAGTTGGTCCAGCTCTTTTTGAATCTCCTGGTACAGGCTATCGTAAGGCATCTCTTTGACAGCCCCGGCTGTATCGACTTCAGGTGTGCTTGGAGGCTCCTGGCTGCGGATTACGACATTAATCTGTCTGGAAGGTCTCTCCTCCGGCCGCTTACCGGCGGCTGCTCCCCGTCCGTTCATGCATCCATCACCTCGATATTTGTTCGGACTTCGGTCCCTTACCAAATGTATTCAGCGCAGCTTGTTCTTATTAGTATTTTGATTCAAACAGCAGCCGGTCAAGCCGCCATTTCACATACGCCAGTACCTCGCAGCACCTTTCATTTGCGCTTGAACTCTCCGTTGTGAAACCACTCCGCGCGATGACGGAGCGACATCTGAAAAAAAGGAAACATATGCGCATCAATCTGCCGCAGCAGCTCTGCAGCCGTTCTGTTGGCCAATTGTGCTTCGCCAGCCGTAATATGTCCTTTCTGAAGAGCTTCCTGCAGTTCATCCTCATCCACCAGAAACACTTCGCCATTGCCGAGAACCACAATGTCCAGATACAAATCATCGAACCACGGCACACCCTGATCGGTTACGCCCTGACTACGGCATGTATCGATATACCACTCCACAATTTGCTGTTTGTCATTAAACATGGCGGTCACTACATAATGTGCAGCTTTCGGATAATACTGCAGCCAGGAATATCCTTTGTCTGCAATGCAAAAGGTGTGGCTGCCGTAAGTTTTCCACAATGGTTCTTTCAGCCCCAGCATCGTGTACAGTGTTACATATCCGGTAAAAGACTCGCTTTGCACATATTTGCAGGCAAATTTCCGGTTTGTGATTCGCCTCCAATTGGCCCTGTCTCCGAATTTCCGTTTCATTGTAGACTGTCCTCTCCAACATTGGTAAATTCAGCTTACCATATTTGCAGATTACACTCAAAAATGAATTAAACCTGCGGCTTTTCAGCCGCAGGTTAACATAATTTTTCATACGTTATCTATTTTCTCCACTTCCGTCCCCATTACCATTCACTGCACCATTGCCTATGTCCGAGTTATTGTCTTGTGTATTCACAGTCCCGGAGTTCAGTTCACCATCCTGAGTGGTGCTGTTGTCAACCTCTCCTTCCCCTGCAGGCTGATCCTGAATGTTGGGATCAGTTTGCCCATCAGGAACACCTGTTCCGGTGTCTGTGCCGGCGTCTGTACCTGAACCGTCACCGTTACTCTGCCCTGGCGATGTGGTATCTTCAGGAAGGCCGCTGTTCTCCCCGGAGCCGGTTCCGTTATCTGGAACTGTATTGCCCGGATCAACCGTCCCTGTGCCATTGTCAGGAGGCACCGTCTCGCCCTCACCAGACTGATCATCCGTAGAGTTTTCCGGCGGAGCCTGCGCTTCAATGGATATTTGAACCGTACCGGACGGATCTGATTCTCCTTCCGCATTGTAGGCTGTCACATAGTAGTCATATGTGTGGCCTTCAGGCGCATCGATATCTTCCGTATTGGTTACAGACAGACCTTCGATCACAGGCGTAAAGCTGCCCGCGGAAGCTTCCTTTCTATATACCCGATACTGGGCATTCTCTCCGTCCACCGCATTCCAGGTAAGGGATACGATCTGCGTATCCGGGTTGTAGGATGCGGACAATCCCGCAGGAGCGGATAACTTCTGCGGCTCCTCTGGCGGAGCTTCAGTCTCCGGCAATCCTTCAGGCTTTTCAAAATCCTGCACCGGCTCGCCTTCCAGCGCCTGGCTCATCACCTTGGCAAAGAACGCCGCCGCTAGGCTTGAGCTGTTCTTCAGCATATGTTTGCTGTCAGGCTGATCATATCCCATCCAAATGGCACCCGTATATTGAGGGGTATAACCAACAAACCAGACGTCACGGTTGCCGCTGTTGCCTTCAATACCGCTTTGGGTCGTACCGGTCTTGCCTGCCAGCGGTCTGCCAATGTCCGCACGTCTGCCAGTACCGCTGTTAACAACCTCGCGCATCATATCCGTCATCTGGTAGGCCGTTTGCTCGCCCATGACTTCTCTTGCATCAGATTTATGCTCATACACGACGCTTCCTTCGCTGTTCTCGATCTGTTTGATCGAAAAGGCGGACTGGAATTGGCCCTTGTTGGCAAATGCGCTGTAGGCCTGCGCCATTTCCAGCGTGTTTGTTCCTTTACTCATGCCGCCGAGCGCAATGGCCAGCGACTTGTCTTCCTCGGTCATCGTAATGCCAAGCTTTTGCGCAAATTCGTAGCCTGTGTTTACGCCGATTTGGTTGAGCAGCCATACCGCAGGAATGTTCTCCGATTTCGTAATGGCATCCTGCATGCTGATGGTTGAAGAGTAACCGTGCAGGTTCGTCGGGCAATAGTTGCCAAAGCACTGCTTCTCGTTGCTTAACCGTGAATCGGATGTGAAGTTGCCTGTCTCCAAAGCAGGCGCATAGGTAACGATCGGTTTCAGTGCCGATCCGGGCTGTCTGCGGCTGGCATTTACCCGGTTAAAGCCCTGACGCTGGTAATCCCGCCCGCCCATAAGAGCCGCGATGCTGCCGTTCTGGTTGTTCATAATGACCATGGAGCCCTGCACTGGCTTGTCGTCAGGGCTTTTCTCGAACATATCATCGTCCTCGAAAGCCTGCTCAAGCGCATTCTGCGCCTTTTCATCCATCGTCGTATAAATCTTGTACCCGCCAACGTTTAAGTCATCACTCGTTAAATGGGTTACTTCCTCGGCTTCATCCATTACATAGTCGATAAATGCCGTATATTTGGTTTCCGAAGCTGGCGGCTCGTAACCATAGTCCACAGCCTGCGCTTCTTCCATCTGCAGCTTCGAAATATACCCCTGCTCATACATGAGCTGCAGCACAACCCCCCGCCGCTCCTTGGAGTTCTCCGGATTGGAGAGCGGGTTATATTTGGACGGCCCTTTCGGCAACGCCGCCAGAGTAGCCATTTCCCACAGTTCCAGTTTGTTTAAATCGCTCTCCCCAAAATAATATTCGGCAGCGGCTTTAATCCCATAACGCTGATGGCCGAAGAAAATCCGGTTCAGGTACAGCGTCAAAATTTCGTCTTTGGTCATATTGCGTTCGAGAGCCGTTGCGATGGACACTTCCGTCGCTTTGCGGAAAAACGTCTTATCTCTCGTCAAAAACAGGTTTTTGGCCAACTGCTGGGTGATCGTGCTGCCGCCTTCCACAGCCGCCCGGGCGATTACGTCACGAACCGCCGCGCGTCCAATCGCCCATATATCAACGCCCTGATGCTCGTAGAAACGCTTGTCCTCAGTCGCAACAAAAGCATCCTTTAACAGTTTGGGGATCTCTTCGCCTTCAACCGGCTCGCTCTTCTGGATTGAAAGTTCGCCCATCTGCTTGCCGTTGCGGTCGTAAATCCGGGAAGGCTCGTTAACCGAAATTTTGTCCAAATTCGCCTGATATAACTTTTCTCCATTAACCATAACATACAAATAACCTGCCAGTGCTACGATAATCGCAAGTGCCGCCGTAAAGAAGAGCGTCCAGCCGACACGCTTTGCCGTAATTTTCTTCTTCTTGCCCTTCGGCTTGCCCGCATCATTCTGCCGATTGCGATTACCGGATCTGGACAATGAATCGTTTGGCATTCCTCTGACTCCCTTTCGGTGTTGCGTAGTCTTCTCTCTTAATGAAAAGAACAACCTCTGTCAGGTTGCTCCCGTATCCATTTCTATTCAATTAGACGAAATTTAATGCCCAAAAGTTACATCCTGAGGGACTCAGCTCTCGCTGCCGCTTTCCTGCTGCTGCATTAGCGAAACATTCCGCTGCGGTGTAAATGTGGAAATGGCATGCTTGTAAATCATTTGCTGCCGTCCATCGGAATCAATCACAATTGTAAAGTTGTCAAAAGCTTTAATGGTCCCCCGTACCTGGAACCCGTTCACTAAATAAACGGTGACTGGAATGCTTTCTTTGCGAAGCTGGTTTAAGAACGTATCTTGGATGTTGATGGACTTGTTCATTAGCCGTACCCCCAATAATCATTTGAGTTATTCTGAAATGTATTCAAGATCTATCCTGAACTTTCCTGCTGCAATCTTCTTCAATTCGTCGGCAGTTTCTGAAAAATGTGCAGCATTCGTCACATCCATCCACCGGATATCCTTCATGTGCCGGAACCAGGAAAGCTGCCGTTTAGCAAAATGGCGGGTATCTCTCTTCAATAAAGTGACTGCGTCTTCAAGCGTTGCTTCCCCTCGCAGATAGGATGAAATTTCCTTGTAGCCCAGGCCCTGCATCGAGATGGCATCACCTCTGACTCCGCGCTCCATCAAGGACGCCACTTCCTCAATAAGCCCTTGCCGCAGCATGCCATCAATACGGTCTTCAATACGGTTATATAGCATTTGCCTATCCATTGTCAAACCCACGATGCACAAATCATAGGGAGATTCCCTTTTTTGCGCGGCTGCAAGGGAGCTGAGGGGCCTGCCGCTGACATGGTATACCTCTAGCGCACGAATGATCCGGCGGCGGTCGTTCGGATGCAGCTTCACCGCGCTTTCAGGATCCACAGCGGCCAATTTCGCATGCAGCGCCTCGTTCCCCGCGCGTTCGGCGTAGGCAAATTGTTCCTGCCGGAAAGCATCATCCGCACCAACCTCGGAAAAGCGGTATTCATAACAGACGGACTCCACATACAAGCCTGTCCCGCCCACAATAAAAGGCAACCGGTTTCTGCCATGAATCTCCGGAATCAGCCTGCGGCAGTCCTCCTGAAACTCTGCAACCGAATAAGGGTATTCGGGATCATGTATATCAATTAAATGGTGAGCAATGCCTCCCATTTCCTCTTTTTTTATTTTCGCTGTGCCAATGTCCATATGCCTGTAGACCTGCATGGAATCACCGGAAATGATTTCGCAATGAAATGATCGGGCTATTTCAATGCTTAGCTGTGTTTTGCCGATCGCGGTAGGTCCGACCAACACAAGCAGCTTCGGCTTAGGATGTACTGTCAATCTGAATCACTCCGTACACTGTTTTCGTTTGTCCACGCTGTTCAACCTGGAATCCGAGCCGGCTGAATTCACTGCTCTTCCGTTTTTCTTTCATGAGCACGGTCTTTCTTGCCACCCTGCATGCCTCACGGATGCTCTCCGCCTCCAGGGGAGCCGGATTGGCATAGGTCCGCAGCGGCCCGATGGCGCTTGAATCCGCGACAGGGTCACGGAACATCGGATCAAAATAGACGATATCCACGCTGCGGTCAGGAAGGTTGCGGAGCATGTCCAGATGATTGGCGCTCGTGACATGAATGCGCTTGAGGGCCTCATCCACTTCGGGAAAACCGGAGCGGTAATATTTCATCCCTTCCATGAGGAGCGCACATACGGGCCTTGAGCTTTCGACGGCTGTCACTTGACCGCCAGGTCCTGAAGCGACGGAAAACACCAGGGAATCGGCTCCCATGCCTGCCGTGCAGTCCAGCACGGTATCCCCTGCCTTCAGCCTCGCGGCGGTCAGCATCGGGTCTGCCTCGCCCTTTAATACCCGTCGCGCGCGAATATATCCCATGCTGGGGTGATAATCCAGCGTGGGCTGTCCCGGACGGATCAGCCGTACGCCGTCCTGTACAAGCACCAGCACGTCGGAGGCGCCGTGCCGCTTCGCCAGCATGGCTACAGATAGTCGGCCGCGCGGGATGTATGATGCCCCAGTGGCGGCTGACAGCCGCGCTGCCCGCTCCAGTGTCGCTGTACCGGGAGAATCGCCTGTTGTTATGATAAAGCTGTTGCCAGGTTGTTGTAAAGACACTTGGTTTATGACTCCTTATAGAGGTGGTTCAAAAAGTCATCTTTTGATCACGAAGTAAATCAGGAAGCGGACTCGACATCGAATCTTGAATTCAGCCGGGCCTTCCGGTGCTCACGTACCCTAAGTACGCTCCGCTCCTCAGTCCCTGGCTTCATTCAACCTTCTCGGTGCTGAAAACCTGACTTTTTGAACACTCATTTATATTACATCACTCGTTTGAACAGCTTCTCCAGATCATAGGTTGAGAAGGAGACGACAATCGGACGGCCGTGCGGGCAGGTATAAGGCTGCTTGCACTGGCCGAGCCGCTGCAGCAGCACACTCGCTTCCCGCTCGGTAAGCTTCTGATTGGCTTTGATGGATGCACGGCAGGAGCACATGATGGACGAAGCCTCACGCAGCTTGGCCAGATCAATCGTTTTCTCCTGCAGCACCCACTCGGCCATCTCTTCTATCACATCAGACTCCTCCCCTTTGGGCAGCCAATAGGGATAAGATGTGACACGGAATGTCTGTCCTCCGAAATGCTCCAGATGTACACCCGCCTGCTCGAACCAATGCAGCCTGCTCTTCAGCTTTTCTGCATCGGATGGTGTAAATTCGAGCGTAATGGGAAGCAGCAGTTCCTGAGAGGCTGCTGCCGGATTGCCGAATTTCCCGTAATAATATTCATAGTTGATGCGCTCATGGGCTGCATGCTGGTCGATCAGATACAAGCCGCTGTCGTTCTGCGCAATCAGATATGTTCCATGATGCTGCCCGATCAGGGTCAGCTCCGGAAAACGCGGTATTTCAGGCGCGGCTCCTTGAAGTGCCTGCTCTGCTGCAAGCTGCTGTGCCTTCCGCTCCGCCTCCTGCTGGTAGGGTGTCCTCCGTTCCCCTACCTCCAGCTTGTAGGTTGAAGCGGCTGCCTCGCGGATGCCGGACTGCTGTCCGGTGAAGCCCGTCCCGGCCTGTCTCGCAGTCCGCTCATCGTGCTCATCCGTTCGTGAAACGGCAGACTGTGCTTCATCCGCCGCTGCAGGACGATGCCCGGAAGAAGTCCCATACTCTGGTGAAATGGCTGCCGGAGCATCCAAGTCCTCCCTGGCAGCACGGACCGCCCGCTCTTGCGGTTCAGCAAATGCCTGATCTTTTGAAAAATGAAACTGCTCCTGAATGATCGATTTGCTCTCCTTGCTGCCAGGCTCACGCTTGACCGCCTTCGGGATCAGCACCTGCTGCTGCAGGGCTGCCCGGACCGTTTCCTCCACGAATTGATAAAGCTCCGCTTCTTTGCTGAACCTCACCTCAAGCTTGGCCGGATGCACGTTCACATCCACCAGCGACGGGTGCATCTCCAGCCGGAGCACGGTCAGCGGATAACGATTGATCGGCAGCAGCGTATGATAAGCCTTCAGGAGCGCCTGATTCAAGCCAAAGCTGCGGACAAAACGTCCGTTGACCACCGTGGAAATGGCGCTGCGGCTGGAACGGGTCCATTCCGGCTTGCTGATGAAGCCGCTGACCCGGTAGTCCAGGCTTTCGCCTTCCAGGACGAGCATCGCCTTGGCGGCGGATGTGCCGTATACGGCGGCGATGACCTGCAACAGATCGCCGTTGCCCAGCGTCTGCAGCAGCACATTGCCGTTGTGGCGCAGCGTAAAAGCGATCTCCGGATGAGACAACGCCATCCGGTAGAGCACGTCCGAAATGTGGCCCAGCTCCGTCTGAATCGTTTTCATATATTTAAGCCTTGCAGGTGTATTGTAAAACAATTCACGGACCGTAAAATCGGTACCCTGCTGTGCGGCCGCATCTTCATGTGCCACAAGCCTTCCGCCTTCAATGACGATACGCCGCGCGCGCCCGTCATCACTGGCGGAGGTCAGCACCTCGACCTTGGCAACCGCCGCGATGCTGGGAAGAGCTTCTCCCCGGAAGCCAAGGCTTGTAATCTGGAACAGATCACGGCCGTGCGCAATTTTGCTGGTGGCATGCCTGTAAAACGCCGTCTCGACATCGTCGGGCTCAATGCCGCCGCCGTTGTCCAACACGCGAATGCTTGCCAGCCCGCCTTCTTCAACCATGACATCGATGCGCGAGCTGCCCGCGTCAACCGAGTTTTCAAGCAGTTCCTTCACGACGGAAGCGGGCCGTTCAACTACCTCGCCCGCCGCGATCTGGTTGGCGATGTGCTCGTCCAGCACCTTGATTTTCGCCATAACCTTCTCCCTCCCCGTCCGAATGTAATAGGCGGTTACAAATCAACCGCATTATGCTTCAGTTCGTTCAGCAGCTGCATCGCCTGCAGCGGCGTCATATTCATGATATCTGCCTGTTTCACCATCCGGATAATATCCATCACCGCAGGCTCCACGGCTGTCGCCGACTGCACGGGACCTGCCTTCGGTTCGGCCGTCTCTTCTTCACCGAACATGGACAGCTGGACAACCGTTTCCTTAATCTGACTGTTCCGGTCATCCTGATGATTCTTGCTACCGGTATCAGACTGCAAACCGGCAACGGGCATTTCCTGCGCTTCCGGCACCTGCCCGGCAGCGGAGCCTGCAGCCGCCTCCACGCCCGCGGTCACCTGCGCAGCAGCCTGCCCGAAGCCGGACAGCAGCCCGTTGGCCCGGTTAATGATCACGTCAGGCAGACCGGCAAGCCGGGCGCAATAAATGCCATAGCTGCTGTCAGCAGCTCCTGGAATCAGCTTGCGCAGGAAGTTCACCTTGTCTCCGCTTTCCTGTACAGCCATCGAGTAATTGCGCAGCGAGTGCAGGCTTTCCTCCAGATGGGCCAGCTCGTGGAAGTGCGTCGATACAAGCGCCTTACAGCCGATTTTGTCATGCACATATTCGATGACCGCCTGGGCAATCGCCATTCCTTCGCTGGTGGACGTGCCTCTGCCAAGCTCATCAATAATAATGAAGCTGCGGGCGGTCGCTTTCTCCGTCATGACCTGGATATCCGCCATCTCCACCATAAAGGTGCTTTGCCCTCCGATCAGGTCGTCCGCCGCACCGATGCGCGTGAAAATGCGGTCCAGGATCGGTACCTCGGCCCTTGCTGCTGGAACAAAACAGCCGATCTGCGCCATGATGGCAATCAGTGCAACCTGACGCATGTAGGTGCTCTTGCCGGCCATGTTAGGCCCGGTAATCAGCAGAATGCGAGCGGCCGCTTTTTCCAGCCCGGTAGCGTTGGCGATAAAACCTCCGTCCTTCATGACCGCCTCCACGACCGGATGCCGGCCCTGCTCCACTCTGAAATCATACCCGTCCGTCATCTCCGGCTTCACAAACCCGCGCTCCGCGCTGACAGAAGCGAGCGACTGGTAGACATCGATCTCGGCCACCTGCTCGGCCAGCTTCTGCAGCCGCTGGATTTCCCCATTCAGCTTTGACCTTAACTCGCTGAAGAGGCTGTATTCCAGATCAACCATCTGGTCCTCTGCCTCCAGGATCAGTGTCTCCTTTTCCTTCAATTCTGGAGTTATGTACCGCTCCGCATTGGCCAAAGTCTGCTTGCGCTCATACCTGCCTGTCGGCAGTGCGGAAAGGTTCGATTTGGTGACCTCAATATAGTAGCCGAAAACCTTGTTGTAGCCGATTTTCAGGGACCTGATGCCCGTCGCCTCACGTTCCTTCGCTTCCAGCTCGGCAATCCAGCGCTTGCCGTTCACGCTCGCTTCCCGCAGCTCATCCAGCCGTTGGTGATAACCGGCCTTGATAATGCCGCCTTCCCGCACCGACACAGGCGGTTCATCCGCTATGGCCTTATCGATCACGCCTCCTAAATCGGCGCACTCATCCATAGTGTCCGCAATGCTGCGCAGGGTCGCCGAGGGAGACTCGCTGCAGAGCTGCTTCAGCTCCGGGATGCGCGCCAAGGACAGCTTGAGCGCAATCAGGTCGCGCGCATTCGCGTTGCCGAAGGCGATGCGTCCGACGAGCCGCTCCAGATCATAGATGTCTTTCAGCTGTCCGCGCACATCCTCCCGCAAAATAAACTGGTGGTACAGCTTGTCCACGGCTTCCAGACGATCTTCAATAGTGCTGCGCGACAGCAAGGGCTTGTCGATCCATCGCCGCAGCAGCCGTGAGCCCATGGAGGTCTCTGTGCGGTCGAGCAGCCATAACAGGGAGCCCTTTTTCGAGCGCTCCCGCACAGTTTCCACCAGTTCCAGATTGCGGCGGGTAAACGGATCCAGAATCATGAAATGATTCGGCTCGTACGCTGAGATGCTTGTAAGCTGACCGAGCGAACGCTTCTGTGTTTCATGCAGATAGGCCAGCAGCCTGGAGACACAGACACGCCGCTCCGTGGTCGTCCGCGCCCATTCGGCTTCGCCGAACTGCTGCCGCACGAGATCGTCCTTCGCCTTGTCCCATGCCGTATAGACAACCTTGCGGCCCGCAATCGGGCTTCTTGCGGCGATGAGATCAAGCAGCTTTCCGTCCCCGATCATTTCGGAGGGCTCATAAATGTTGACTTCATCCATCAGCCATTCCTCGGAATAAGGCGCGGAGGTCAGATAAAGCTCCCCTGTGGACAAATCGCAGGCAGCAAGGGCCAGCATGCCGCCGCTCTCCGTCACACACACCATATAATTGTTGGAGCGCTCGCCCAGCGCTTTGCCCTCCATCACAGTGCCCGGCGTCACCACCCGCACAATTTCACGTCTTACCATGCCTTTGGTGACGGTCGGATCTTCCATCTGCTCGCAAATTGCAACCTTGTAGCCTTTTTCAATCAGCCGCTGGATATAGTTCTCGGCCGAATGATAAGGAACGCCGCACATCGGGATTTTTTCACCGATTCCCCCGTCCCGTCCGGTCAGCGTAATTTCCAGTTCCTTCGCCGCCAGCACTGCATCGTCAAAAAACATCTCGTAAAAATCGCCGAGCCTGAAAAACAAGAACGCATCCTTTGCCTGTTCTTTTACCTTTAAATATTGCTCGATCATCGGCGTATACTTTGCCATAACTACCCCCACCAAACTTACTCTTTTATAGAATCAATCAGTCCAGTTGATTGTACTTGTATTTCCTGAGTCTTTATTATACCAAAAAAGGCCTCCCGGATCATCGGGGGAACGGAAGGCCCCACAGCGGGCGGATATCCCGCGTCTCATCCCACACCTCCCCGCCGCGGAGGCAGCGGATAAACGGATCTGCAAAATGCCTGTATTCCTGAAAAGAAGGCAGGTGTTCGATGTCGTCCAGGAGCGGCTCCAATGCTTTATACAACCTGGGCTTATCTCCATTATAAAAGGCCTCGTGGATGGCATCCTGCTGTAATGGGCGCTGCGGCAGCTCCCTGTAATGGCGGGCGATCAGATAAGCAAAGCCGATGACACCTTTGGCAAGCAGCGGAGAGACGAGAAAGCTGGGGAGCGTGCGGTATTCGAAGCCCCCGTGGGGCTTGCGGCGGAAATCCCCCAGCGTGCCGTAACGCGGACGCCGCGCATGGGTCCGCTGATCCTCAAGCAGTGCTATCGGAAGCGCAAGGTAATTGTCCAGCACCCGCAGTAGCTCACCGGTAAGCGCAATTCCGCTGAAATGCAGATGGCCGCCCAAGGGCAGCCCGCGCTGCGGCATCCCACCGGCCTGCCAGATCAGCGTCCTGTCCGTAATGCGCCGCGAGGCAGACGCCATCGCCTTCCGCAAGTGGCGCAGCAGTCGTGATGGCTCAGGACTCGGAGCAGGGCGCAGCTCCGCTACCGGGAAGAGCGTCCGCCCGCGCCGTGATACGGCATCACAGCCCGCTTCCCCATGCCTGTCAAGATACCTGGAGGCGGGGACGACCCTCTTCTCGGGCAGCCTGACCAGCAAAAACTCGGGATCCATGCCGATGAGCGGCGTTTCTCCGGCATGATGCAGTTCCTTCTCCGTGGCAGATGCAGCAGAAGATAACCCGGCTTGGTACAGCTCCCTCAAACGGCTGTCGTTTCGCCATGGCTCGGGCCGCACACGGGCCACTCCATATCCGTTCCGGGCAGGCATCAGCACAATTTCTCCGGAATCCATCCCGAGGGTATACAGACTACGCACCGCAAGCCTCCCCAGCCGGGTGTAAAGGAGAGGGCCTGCGGTCGGCAGACTGCTTATTTTCGCTAGCGATGCAAGGCCTGTTCCCATGCTGCGGATTTCCAGTACCTGCAGCCGCTGCACCTGTACAGCGTAACCCAGCGCAAATGTCTCCGGGGCGGACCGCACGGTCAGCATTTCGGCAATCCCGGTCCGGGTCAATCTGCGGCATTGCTCACGGACAGGCATATTTCTGAACACATCCGGTAAACGATCCAATTCCTGCATGCCTCCTGAGCCTCCTGTACGAGCATTCGCCCAAAACATTAAAAAAAGAGGGCATCCGCCCTCTACTTTGCTGCAGCCCGCGCATATGATGCTGCATAAATCCAAAGCAACCATGTTTACAATTCGTCATCAGCAAGATCGAGATCAAGATCCTCAAAATCTTCTTCTCCCGAGATATACTCATAATCTTTTTCGTCAGCATCTCCGCAGCTGTCGCACACCAGTACGCACACTTTGGTTTCAGCAATCATTTCAACTGCGAACTCGCGCTCAACGCGGATGATGACGCTGCCTCCACCAGGAGAAACACTCGCTTCAACACAGCTGGGTTCCTGCGTTGCCTCCGCAGCAACCTCCACTGTTGATTTCCTGTGCTTCGCATCCAGATAAGAAAGGCCCACCTGCTCGACATAAGATACCGATTCTTTAGCCACGTCGGTTTGGGAATTGTTATCATAGGAGTACCAGATGTTAATATGGTAAGTTCCAACAACCTCAATTCCTTCACCGGCAAAAACCGCTTCATACTGGTGGTTGATAACCCAGGCCCCCAGGATGCTTGTCGGATTATTTGGCGGAGTCACGGTATGAGTTACGGTAGAGAATTTGCGGCCTTTACCACAAACCGCTTTGGTTATGACTTCTCTACATTTCGGTTTATGACTCAATGACATTTTGAACCTCCTCCATACAATCATTCACTACATGTGTATGCAGGGCGTGGGCTAAAGTTGAGTGAATGGGACAACGGGAATAAATATTATTTGTCAAAGCCCATTTTTATGCACCGCAATCGCTTTGCTACATTATACAGATTAACGATCATAAATATGATTCGCTGGCGATGGGCAGTAACATGAACAAAAAGACCGAATCTCAAGTTGAGGAACGGTCTTTTTGTGATGTGTCTTACTTAAGCTTCCGCCTGCTTCAAATCCACCGGAGCCGGAGCCTTGTCCTTTTTGGCGATTTTCAAATATTGCAACAGCTCTCTGCTGAGCTGCAGGATGGCCGATCTGACTTCGAACTCCTCGCGCGTGGCAGGCAGGTCCATCTCCCTGAATTTTTCATCCACCTGCTGCAGCAGCTTCTCCGTACGGCCTGTGTAGTGTTCTGTAACGACATCGACGCTCAGCTGCTCAAAAAGCTCCGCTACAAGCTCAGCCTGCGGCATATGAAGGTACATCTGCGAGATCAGCTGCATCATGTTCTGGATGGAGTCCAGCTGCTGTCTGCGCATGTAGAAATACACTTTCCAGTCCTCGCGCGGGTGCAGCACCTGATTCTCCAGCGAGCGGCCTGCTTCGCTGATCCCCTTTGCTATAGCCTGATCTGCCGCAATCATTTCACTGCCGTCCCAACCATAATCCGGATTTCGCAGCGTTTGCGCAATCCGTGTAAATATAACGGAAAAAGTCTGATCAATACGCTGGCGAATCTCCAGCATCGTATTATCCGTCCGCGGCATGTAAGCCAAATTAACCACCATGGCGGAGCCAAGCCCGATCAGCAACAGCCACAGTTGGGTCAACAGCACCTCTGCATCGATCACCCCACCGCTGAACACCCGAAAAACGACAACCGATCCCGTTACAATCCCTTCCTTGAAGCCCACCCTGACAATGACCGGAAAAGCCGTTAAAATATACAGTGCCAGCACCCAATAATGAAAGCCGAACACATCGAATAATACACTGGCAAAAAGCAGTCCCACCACAGAGGCAAAAAAACGCGCCGATATGGTGCGAATGCTCCTTTTACGCGTGACATCCACGCCAAGAATCGCAAGCAGCCCTGCCGACGTGGCTCCGGGAACGCCGAGCCCGTCCGCGATAAGGACAGCCATCAGCGCTGCAATCGCCGTCTTAATCACACGAAAACCCATGAAAAAATTCGCCCTTCCTTGAAAACTAATTGATTGTTTTCATGATACCTTACTTTATACGCTAACGTAAACTTGGAAAGCAACAAGAAGGGAAATAACTTGTTAGCTGAAATCGATCCTGCACCTATTTTTCCACCAACACAAAAAAACGGCCGGTGTTCAGAAGCTCTCGCCCCTGTTCCCGCCGCTGTTTGCCTCAGTCTTTTTTTGAACTACCTCTAATGTTGTCTGCCTGTCAAAAGTCTCCGCTCCATATAGGCAACCCCCTGATACATAATGGCCGCAATGATGGAAATCAGCAGCAGGCTCGACATGACGAGCGTAAAGTTGAACACCTGAAAGCCGTAAATAATCAAATATCCCAGACCGGCCCGGGCTGCGAGAAACTCGCCGACAATAACCCCGATCCAGGCCATGCCGACATTGACCTTCAGCGTGGAGATGATGGCCGCAAAAGAGGCGGGCAGCACCACCTTTCGGAATTCGTCCCGCTTGCTTCCCCCGAAGGAACGGACCACTTTAATATAATTGGCGTCCACCTCGCGGAAGCTGTTATAAACCACCAGTGTCGTAATGATGATAATAATGGACAGGGTTGTCATCAGAATCGCGGTAAAGCCGGCCCCGAACATCACGATGAAAATGGGGCCAAGCGCCACCTTGGGCATGCTGTTGAACACGACCATATAGGGATCCAGCACCCTGGAGAGAAACGGAAACCACCAGATCAGAATGGCCAGCGCCGTTCCGAGCAGCGTCCCCAATATAAATCCGGCTATCGTCTCACCGACGGTAATCGCCAGATGACCCCATAATTCCCCGCTGACGGCATCTCCGTAAATTTGCCCGAAAACCTTGCTCGGATAGCTGAAAAGCAGCACATCAATCCAGCCACGCCTGCCCGCCAGCTCCCACAACAGAAAAGAGGCGATCAGAATCGCCAGCTGTACTGCACGCACCCGCCACTTGGCGACCCGGTTGCGCCGCTTGTATTGCTGATGAATGCCCTGCATCCATACCTGCGTTTCCGCTTCCGTTCCGGTATTCATATCCGCATCACTCCTTTGCGCCGGAGGCTTCGAGTTCAGCCCAAATATCACGAAAAAGCTCGTTAAACCCCTCCTGCTCCCTTGCATAAAAGGGCTGCGCCTTCCGGATCGGATCGGGTACCGTGAACGAACTCCGGATACGTCCGGGATTGCGGTCAAGCACCAGTATCCGGTCGCTGACCGCTATCGCTTCAGCCAGATCATGCGTAACGAGGACAGCCGTTTTGCCGTGGGCGTGCAACGTCTTCGCTATCAAATCCTCAAGCTGCAGCTTCGTCTGATAGTCCAACGCGGAGAACGGCTCATCCAGCAGCAATAGCTCGGGGTCCGTCGCCAACGTCCGCACCAGGGCCACACGCTGCCGCATTCCTCCCGACAGCTGGGAGGGATACAGATTTTCGGTGCCTGTGAGTCCCATATCTTCCAGCAGACGCAGCACCCGCATTTTTGCATCCGCCTTAACGGTGTGGGTCAGCTCAAAGCCAAGCATCGTGTTTTCCAGTATAGTACGCCAGGGAAACAAGTAGTCCTGCTGCAGCATATAACCCACTCTGCGGTCCGGTCCCGCTACGGGCTTGCCCTGAAGCAGCACCTGGCCGGCTGCCGGCTGAAGCAAGCCTGCGATCATGGACAGAATGGTCGTTTTGCCACAGCCGCTCGGACCGACAAGACTGATGAATTCACCGGGCGCAACCGTAAAGCTTACGTTATCGACAGCAAGCGCGGCTTCTTTTTCCGTAACGTAGACATGTTTTATATTTTGCAGTTCCACCAGAGGCATCAATCCGATTCCTCCAGAGATCCTGCCGCCTTTTCCGCAAACTGGTTGTTCACAATCTCTTCCAGCGGAACCTCGCGCTGCAGCTCGCCTGCACTGTCCATTACGTTCAGCAAATTGGCCCATTCCTTGTCGTCAATCACCGGATTTTCCGCATAAGTGCCCTGTTCCTTGTATCGCTTGATACTGCTGATCACAATATCCTTATCCGTGTCCTTGAAATAAGGGAGAATCGCTGCGGCAATTTCTTCGGGAGAATGCTCTTTCACCCACTGCTGGGCCTTCTGCAGCGCATTCGCAAATTTTTGAGCGGTCTCGCCGTGCTGCTGCAGATAGCTTTGTTTCGCCATATAAACCGTATATGGAAGCAGCCCGCTTTCCGTACCGAAGGAAGCGACGACATGCCCGCGCCCCTCTTTCTCAAAAATGGAAGCCTGCGGCTCGAACAGCTGCACATAATCCCCGGTGCCTGACGCAAATGCGGATGTGATGTTGGCAAAATCTATATTCTGAATCAGCTGCATATCCTGATGCGGGTCAATATAATGCTTGCGCAAGGCAAATTCCCCGGCCATCTGCGGCATTCCGCCTTTGCGCTGTCCGAGAAATTCACTGCCCTTAAGGGACTCCCAGTCAAACTCTCCTTCGGTGCTCCTTGCAAACAGGAAGGTGCCGTCGGTCTGTGTCAACTGGGCAAAGTTAATGACCGGATCCTGAGTCCCCTGCTGAACGATATAAATGGATGTTTCCGACCCAATCAGCGCAATATCCGCCTGGTTGGACAAGAGCGCCGTCATGGACTTATCCCCGCCGGGAATCGTCGTCAGTTCCACATCCAATCCTTCCTCCGCAAAAAAGCCCTGACTTAACGCTACATACTGAGGCGCATAAAAAATAGTGCGCGCCACCTCGGCCAGCCTGACCTTCGTCCCGCCCTGCTCTGGCGAACATCCCCCCAGCAGCAGCAATCCGCACAGCGCTGCCGCTGTCGCGGCCTTCATCCAACCTGCTGCTTTCATAAGCCTTTCCTCCATTTCACTGGGCAAATCTAAAATATGTATATGCACAGTTAAGATGGTTGGTCAACGCGGATCACACCAAAGCTGCTCCGACAACGAACCATTCCTCCAGTCTCTGTTGCCCCCAAATTTACCAACTGAATGGCGTTTGGGTTTAATAAAAAAAGCCAGGAACCAGAGCGTGTTAGCTCGGTTCCCGACCTTTTGCGTCAAGTTACAGCTTGTAGATTTCGGTATATTTCGCTTCCAGATAATCCGCCAGATAGTCCGGATTCAGCTCCTCGCCGGTAATGGACAGAATCAGCTCGGACGGTGTACGGCTCTTGCCGTAAACATAAATTTTGTCCGTAAGCCATTCCTTGATCGGCAACAGATTGCCCTGTCCGATGAACTGGTCAAAATCCGGTATCTGCTTGCGCATCGTTGCCATCATCTGTGCGGCATACATATTGCCGAGCGAATAAGAAGCAAAATAGCCGAAATCGCCTCCCGACCAATGCACATCCTGCAGGACACCCAGCGAATCATTCGGCGGCGTAATGCCCAAATAGTCTTGATATTTGGCATTCCACACTTCAGGCAGCTTTTTCACTTCAAGTCCTTCATTAAACAGCATCTTTTCAATTTCATACCTGACGATAATGTGCAGATTATATGTAAGCTCATCGGCTTCAATCCGGATCAGCGAATTCTCCACCCGGTTCACCGCCAGGTAGAACTGCTCCAGTGAAACCCCGGCAAGCTTATCCGGAAAATGCTTCTGCAGCTCCTTGTAGTACCGCTGCCAGAACGGTTTGCTGCGGCCGATCATATTCTCCCACAAACGAGACTGCGACTCATGTATGCCCATCGAAGTGCCTTCCGCGAGCAGCGTCCCAGCCAGCTCAGGGCTGATGTTCTGTTCATACAGCGCATGACCGCCCTCGTGTAGGGAGCTAAAGATCGCGCTCAGTACGTCGTCCTGGACGTAATGCGTCGTAATGCGCACATCCCCCGGGTTTAATCCGGTAGCAAACGGATGCACGCTTTCGTCCAGGCGGCCTGCCTCAAAATCATAGCCCATTTGCTCCAGCAAATACAGCCCGAACTTCTCCTGCTGGCCGACATCGTACACATCCTTCAAAAATGAAGCGTCAGGCTTGTGCGGGGAAGCTTGTATTTTCTCCAGCAGCGGGACGAGCCTTTTTTTGAGCCGGTCGAACACCAGGTCCAGCTTCTCCACCGTCATGTCCGGTTCATACATATCCAGCAGCGTGTCGTAGCGGGTATGTTCAACTCCCCAGTAATCTATAAACTCCTGCTTCATCGCCACAATTTTGGTCAGATAAGGCTCAAAGCCCGCAAAATCATTGTCGCCCTTCGCCTTTTCCCAATAGCTTTCCGATTGGGCAGCCAGCACCGCATATTGCTTGATTTTTTCGGCAGGCACTGACTTGTTCAGCTCATATTCCTTGCGGCATTCCTCGACCAGCCGGCGGTCGTTATCTGCGAACTGCGCGGCGGCTTCCGGTGTCGACAAAACCTCCAGCAGCTCCTTCATTTCATCCGATACCTGAAGCTTGAATACCTCCGTTGACAGCATGCCTACCGTTTCCGAACGGATTTCAATTCCCTTTCGTGGTGCTCCTGTCCGCATATCCCAATGGAGAAGTCCGATCGCCTCGCCATAGCTTTTGATCTTGTGTACCAGCTCCTTGAACTGCTGCAAACGGTCCGTTAACTGCTGCTGCTCCATTTCACTCACCTCAGCTTAAATTTAATTCCGGTTTTTCAGTGCTCCCGGTTTGTGCCATACATCTTGATGATAATAATTATTCGCCGTATAATCAAATGTTAAGGGATCAGAACGCAAAGAAACCTCAAGGAACGTATCTAACAGTGAGGAGATGGAGAGATGAACCATATTCAGGCCATTTTGGAGCATAATACACAGTTTGTGGCGAACAAAGAGTATGAAGCTTATCGGGCAGGCAAGTTTCCGAACAAAAGAATGGTGATTATCACCTGCATGGATACCCGCCTGGTGGAGCTTCTGCCACGTGCCATGAATCTGCGCAACGGCGATGTGAAGGTGATCAAAAATGCCGGCGCCATCATTTCGCAGCCCTTCGGCAGTGTCATGCGTAGTGTGCTCGTCGCCCTGTATGAGCTGGAAGCCGATGAGGTCGTCGTTGTCGGCCATCACGAGTGCGGCATGGCGGCCCTCAACTCAGAGGTTATGGTCCAGCACATGCTTGAGCGGGGAATAGATCAGAAGGTACTGGATACACTGGAGAATTCGGGGATCAAGCTGAAAAAATGGCTGCGCGGATTTGACAACGTGGAGGAAGGGGTAAAAAGTACTGTGAAGATCATTAAGAATCATCCATTACTTCCCCCCCGAGTACCTGTTCACGGCATGATTATCCACCCTGAAACCGGGGCGCTTGATCTTGTTGTTGACGGATATGAAAATTAGACATCTCTCTATTTTTGGGCACGGATTTCGAATCCGTGCCTTTTTGTGCGGCTTTGCAGCGGGAAAACCAGGCTTTCCGGAGGTAAAGTTGAATACCATACAGTTCTAGTGTACACTTTCCTTATAACAGCAGCAGAATGCTGCAGGTTCCAGCCGCTATTAAATACTTGTATTAATGGAAGAAGGAGATAACGCTTATGAATTTATTGTCCTACGGTTTGTTGGGTCTTTTGGCCCGGCATGAATCCTCGGGATATGATCTGATGCTGCGTATTCAGCCTTTCTGGCAGGCCAAGCACAGCCAGATCTATCCTTTGCTGGCACGCATGGAGAAGAACGGCCTGCTCTCCTCCCGCTGGATTCAGCAATCAGATAAACCGG
The DNA here is from genome assembly GCF_042138635.1 of Paenibacillus medicaginis. Classification (NCBI taxonomy): domain Bacteria; kingdom Bacillati; phylum Bacillota; class Bacilli; order Caryophanales; family Paenibacillaceae; genus Paenibacillus; species Paenibacillus medicaginis. The sequence continues at coordinate 304,081 of NZ_JBHIRY010000001.1, forward strand.
ACAAGAAAATCTACATGATTACGGACAAAGGAACTCATGCACTCCAGCAATGGACCCATGAATCGGTATCTCCGCCGGTTACCCGCGACGAGATGAGCCTGCGGCTTTTCTGCCTGTGGCTCGCGGATAAAGGAAGCGCCATCCGTATGTTCGAGGAGAGAAAGCGTCATTTTAATCATCGTATTGCTCACCTGGAGGACTACCTGGGAACCATTCCCGCAGAGAACTTGAGCTTCGGCAGCCAGGCCTTCGGCGATTACATCCTCGTGCAAAAAGGGCTGCTGAACGCCAAAGCCGGACTGGACTGGTGCAATATGGTGTTGAAGATGCTCGCCGGAGATGTGCAGGAGCAGCAAAATCCGTTTATGCTTAAAAATTAATTTATTCCGTTTTGAAACCATGCTCCATATTCATCGTATATAGGGATAGCGGCTGGAGAACAATCATTTTACAATAATTATTTTACAGGGGGTAACAACTTATCATGAAAGCATTTTCTTTCAAGAAATTCACTATGATCATGATGGCTTTCACATTGCTGTTCGCTGTAGTTGCGCCGTCAGACGCGGATGCACGCCGTGGCGGAGGATTCAGCTCAGGCAAGAAATCCTATCAGCAGTCCACAACACCAAGCAGACCGAATGACAGCTCCAACAACAACAACGTGAACCGCAGCGAGACAAGAACAAATAATAATTCGGTAGCCGGCAACAGAACCGGCGGCGGATTTTTCGGTGGCGGATTTATGCGCGGCATGCTGATCGGCGGTCTGGCAGGCATGCTGTTCGGCGGCCTCTTCGCGAATATGGGCATGCTCGGAAACCTGCTCGGACTCGCCATCAACCTGCTCGGCATTTACCTGCTTGTAGTCATCGGCTTTGCCATCTACCGCAGCATCAAAAATCGCCGCAAGCAGAAAGAATCCCGCGAAGGACGTTACTAATCCATGGTTCTGAGTATGGATGAAATCATCAACGCCATCTGTCTCCATATGGCTGCCCGCAAGGACGTAAAGCCGACCGACGTAACGGTTGAGCTCTTGTGGGACGAGGAAACCGGCTATTCTGCGGAAGTGTGGGTTCATGAGAGAAGCCAGTATCTCGTGGAATCCAATATTATTGAAGCGATTTTGCGGTATCTTCATTCCGAGCACGGCATTCGTGCCTACCGGGAAGATGTTGTATTGGAGCTGGACGAGGAAATAACCGCTCACGTACGCGTATAACAGTCTCATATTTACTTTTAGGTGCTCCATTTTAGTATTACATTTAGTATGAAAAAGGACCTCATGACCCACTTCAATGTGGATTTTGAGGTCCTTTCGCGTTTTCAGAACTGTTCCTTACTTATGGGGTGATTTTAACTGCTGAATTGTCTTCGAGCAGTGCCAGATTATTTACGGCTATCGTCTCCCCTTTTTCAATACCGCTTGTGATCAATGCCTGAGATCCGGACTTGCTTGCAACGGTTACTTCTTTGCGGACAACATGATCATCATTCACGACAAAAACATATGCTTTGCTGTCTTGCTCCAGCACGGCGCCGGAAGGTACAATCATGCCCTGCTGTGCATCGTTATTCACGAAGCTGATGTCTGCCAGCATGCCCGATTTCAGCTTCATGTCCGGATTGGCAACCGAAACTTTTACCGGATATCCTTTGCCGCTCGAATCCAGCGGGCTTACATTTTTAACCGTTCCAGTCGTAATCAAATCGGAAGCTGTCACCCGTACCTGAACCTTGTCCCCGACCTTAACCTGGTTAATTTGATCTGCAGGAACATAAATCAGTGTATTTACTGTGCTCAGATTTGCGATTACCAGAGCGGGTGATGAGGCGGATACCATTTCTCCGACCTCCGTATTTTTGACGCCTACAATACCGTTAATCGGAGAAGTGATCACGGAATCCTCCAGTGCGTCCTGTGCGATGGAAACATTGAGCTGGGCCTGCTTGAGGGACTCGCGGCTTGATTCAATCGTTGCGGTGCTTTGCGAAACCTCCAGCTGCCGCTGCGCATTGCTGTATCCGCTGTTCGCATTCTCATAACTGCTGGTTGCATTTTTATAGGCTTCCTGTGCAACGGCCAAGGCTTTTTGGGCTGCATCCCGCTGATTCTCTGCATTTGACTTGGCATTTACTGCATTATCGTGTGCCGCCTGGGCGCTTACCACCGCAGTTTGAGCCTGTTCAAGCTGGGCCTGCGAAACGGAGCCTTCACTGAACAAAGCCTGTGTTCGCGTGAGCGCCTTTTTCGCGTCAGCCAAAGCCTGCTCCGTCTGCTTTACGCTATTGGCTGCGCTGGACAGACCGTTCTTCGCCTGTTCCACCGCCGTTTTCGCCTGATTAACGCTCCCCTGCGCCTGATTAATAGCACTCTTGGAGGAAATGACGCCGCTCTTCGAGTTGACTATACCGGAGGTTGCCGATACGACCCCGGACTCGTGGGAGGCTTCTGCCGTGCTGACAGCGGCTCCAGCCGCAGATGCCGCAGCCTTGGCCTTGGCCAGATTATTGCGGAGATCGTTGTCCTCCAGCTTGAACAGCATCTGCCCCTTCTTCACCTCAGAGCCGACATCCACCGGAAGCTCGACGACCTTGCCCGCCATCTTCGAAACGATGTTTACCGTCTCGGTCGGAGTAACAACCCCGGTATAAATTTTGCCTTCACCCAAAATGCCTTCCTGGGCCTGACCTACCTTCACCGGTACAACCATATCCTGGGACGCCGCTCCGCTGCCCGAGCAACCGGCTAACACGGCTGTTCCGAGCAGAACTGCGGCTAACGTAGTTTCCAATTTTGTTATCTTCATTAATGTTCCCTTTCTTTCTATCATTTTTAATGAGGGCGCATCACCATGGTCCACCTTGCCTTGCGTTTATTCGCTTGGGGAGGCTTTCTTTTCCGACTTTCTTTTCTGGATAAACAGAAAAATAAGCGGGATAGAACAGAACAGCGGTACCGAAGAGACCAGGAAGGTGTCCCCGATGCCTCTCGAATAAGCATCCAGCGATATCATTCCGGAGACCGTAGACTGCCAGGAGCTGCCAAGCAGAGACTGAAACGATCTGGCGGAATCAGGCGTGATCGATTCAGCAATATGCTGGGAATGCATGGCTGTTCGTGTCTGCATAATGGAAGTAAATACGGCAATCGCCATCGAAGCCGCTACCGTCCGCACCAGATTCGATGCCGTGGAGGCGTTGCCCACCTTGCTCGCCGGCACTGCGTTCATCCCGACCGTGGATAATGGCATCATACAGATCCCGATCCCGAGACCACGCAAAGCCATTACGATTTCCAGCCACTGGTGAGGCGTGTCCGGAGTAAGCTGGTGCAAATGGTACGTCATAAAACCGGTCAGCGTGAGACCGACCAAGCCCAAGGGCACAATCCCGAATTTATCGAACAGCTTGCCCGCGATCGGCATCATGACCCCCATCGCGAGCGCCTGCGGAATGAGTAAAATACCGGTGTCTATCGGAGACACGGACTGGATATTTTGCAAAAACAGCGGCGTAAGAAACATTCCGCCATACATCCCCATCATCACGAAACTGGAAGCAATGACGCTGAGCGTAAACCTGTAATTTTTAAACAAGGAAATTTCGATCACCGCATTGTCTTTACCGGCTTCAACGTAAATAAGGAACACCAGTGCCCAGAATGCAATGAATAACAACCCCACAATTTTAAAAGAAGTCCAGCCGTCGGATGAACCGTTCGACAAAGCATACAGCAGAGTGCCTGCACATGTTGCTGCCAGTAAAAAACCGGGCAAATCAAATTTTCGTGGTTCCCCTTTAGGTGGTTCCTTGATCAAAACAATAGCCATCAGAATGGCAAACAATGCAAACGGTAGACTGATGATAAACAGAAAACGCCAGTTGAACCATTCGATCAAATAACCGCTGAGCGTTGGACCAATGGCCGGGGCCGCCATCGCGGAAATGCCCCAAATCCCAAGAGACATACCAACCTGCTCCCGTGGCATAATTTTATACACGATCGTCATACTGAGCGGCATGATGACACCGCCCCCGAGACCGGCAATAATCCGCGCCGCGATGAGCGAGGTGTCGCTCCAGGCGAATATACACAACCCCGTACCCAGCGAAAAAACGCTAAGCGCTAAAATAAGAAACTTTTTGTAACCAATGCGCTGCTCCATAAAACCTGTAATCGGGACGATCACCCCGGATGCGAGAGTGTATCCCGTGATAACCCATTGAATCTTACTCGTGGTCGAGCCAAGATCTGTTGTCAGACTCGGGATGGCTACGTTGATCAGACTGTTGTTGAGAATAGCGACAAAAGCCCCCAGGATAATAGCTAGAAAGGCAAGCCAGCGTTCTCTGACCGAGCCTGTGGAAGGAGCAGCGGCAGTATCTGCGGAAGACACATCGACTCCCCCTTTTTATTTGGTATGAATCTTAACTTCAACATTGGTTCCCGGAATCAGCTTCAGGTCATCCGGCGTATTAAGCACGATTTCCACCGGGATACGTTGGGTCACTTTATTGAAGTTTCCGCTGGTGTTCGTGGCCGCAATGGCAGCAAATACTGAGTTGGAGGCCTGCCCCACCTTGCGCACCTTGCCCTGGATAGTTCGGTTGCTAGAGGCGTCAAGCGTAATGTCCACCAGCTGTCCAGGCTTCACCCGGCTGATGTCGGTTTCTTCAATATTGGTCGTCACATAAGCGTTGCTCATATTAGCCATGACCGCAACAGCGGCGCTGGGCGATCCGATCTCATGCACCTTGGAATACACTTTGATCACGGTGCCATCGATCGGCGCCCGCAAGACAGACTTGCTGACGGAGGAGGCGTCAAGATTCGCAACATCCTGTTCGGCAACTGGCTCATTTTGCTTGAGCATATCGCCTTCCTCTACATCAATATGGGTAATTTCCCCTGTGATCTGCGGCATCACCTTATACTGGTCCACCGTAATGCGGGCGTCGTCACTGGTGATAAAATGGCTCCCCTGATACCAGTAATAATAGCCAAGCGTGCCACCGCTTAAGATCAAAATTACAATGAGAATCGGCAGTACAGTCTTCTTACTCACTTCTTCCACCCCTGTTACTATAAAAATTATTATTCAACGCTGATATTTTAAATTTAAAATATACGCGGTCAAATCAATATACACAGATCTGCTGAATAAAGAAAAGCATGACTTTTAAGCCATGCGCTTACCGATACAAAAGCGATCAACAACTAATGTAACTACTTATATTTAAAAAGTTTCATATCAAGCTCACAAAAACTAATTATAGTTAAATTTATCAAATTGGCAAGTAGTTCTTTTGGACTATTTTAGAAATTTTTCGTCTTTCAGCATGCAAAAGAACGCCCCGAGTCATAGACCATTTGGGGCGTCCTTAGTGCATTTTGCACATTAAGAAATGTGAAGTCTGCTGTTTTTTTTCTCCGCCCCCGGAAGCAGATTGGTTTCACGCCGCTTCGCGCAATTCGGACAGAGGCATCGGTCCATCATATAACCAGCTTCTTGCAAGGTGTCACGCAGCAGTGTCACATAATCCAATGATCTGCCCAAAGAAGACGGGCCGTTTACATAAGACACCTTTTTGCCTTCCAGCAGACAGTAAAACTCAATCATTTCGGGTACAGAGCCAAAGGCATAATGGCTGAACACGGTAATCAGATGCATATATGCGTTAACCAAATAAGGGTCGTAAGAAACCATGTATTTCTGAACGAGCAGCGAATCCGCATGCGGCCCCATCATCCAGGCTGCCTCTATGATCAACGATAGCTCCACATTCAGCTCCGCTGCCGGGATTTGAAATTGCTCAAACAATATCGCAGGCTCATGGAGCTGCCGGTTAGCCGCCCCGATTTTGCAAATTCCGCCGGTCACCTTGTCTTTAACCTCCCAATAATGGGAATAGGACTCAAAGCCAGTGTGCTGCTTCGGCCACCATTTTTCAAGCATGTATTGCACCGGAATTTCACATCTGACATCATATGGGGTGCTGTAATATTCATGCAAAGCATGAGAGACCGCATGCTGCACATGTTCGCGCCAGCCCGCGCCCGGCTTCAGCTTGTCGCTCTTCCGGGACTGCTGGGGCTTGCGGCTGCCCCACATATATTCAATTTGATAATCGTAAAGTACAGGTATGGAGCTGCCAAGCTGCTCATCTCTCATCATTTATCCGGTCCTTTCCGGTCAGGATACCGCAATGCCTGCCTGCAAAAACCTGCGGCCAAACTCACGGCATGCTTCTTTTTCCGAGTCCTGTGGATTGAATTCAATCTTGAGGCTGTCCTGCACCAATAGCGCCCCCCGCTCCTTCAGCTTCTGCTCCAGCAGATCGACTGCACCGCAAAATTGCGCGTAGGACGTATCCCCGCTGCCAAAAACCGCTGTTTTGCTTCCCTCCAGCTCAAGCTCTTCCAATTCTTCATAGAAATCGAGAAACTCATCAGGCAGCTCGCCGTCTCCCCATGTGTAGACGCCAAGCAGGTATCCGTCATATTCAAGCAGCTCCGCCGCATTGCATTCATAAGCTTCCTTAAGCACCGCCAAATGTCCTGTCTGCCTGATACCTTCTGCGATCAATTCGGCAATTTCTTCGGTATTTCCCGTCATCGACGCGTAAGCAATCAAAATCTTGGCCAAAATACATCCCTCGCTTTATTGTCTTCTTGTTAACATGAATATAAATGATAATGATTCTCATTGTCAAATATTTTATACAAAAATCGTTCGTGTTGGCCTTCCCCGCCCTGCTGGCGGCGCAAGCTGCAATTGTGTACAATAGTGTACATACGACTTTTTGAAGGATGGATTATAACATGTATGTAGCTGACAAATGGAATGATTATGAAGTGATTGATACCGGTGGCGGTGAAAAGCTCGAACGCTGGGGGGATGTTATTTTGCGGCGCCCCGATCCGCAAATCATTTGGCCTTTGGCGAAGGAAACAGCGGAGTGGCGCAGCACGCACGGCCATTACCACCGCAGCTCGGCTGGCGGCGGCAGCTGGGAGATGAAGAAGCCTGTTCCCGAGCGCTGGACGATTAACTATGAAAACCTCAAGTTCCATATTCGCCCGACCAGCTTCAAGCATACCGGCCTCTTCCCCGAGCAGGCAGCAAACTGGAGCTGGATGATGGATAAAATCGCCTCAGCAGGCAGACCGATCTCGGTGCTGAATTTGTTTGCTTATACAGGCGGAGCGACGGTTGCGGCGGCTTACGCCGGAGCCAGCGTCGTTCATGTCGATGCAGCCAAAGGTATGGTACAGTGGGCCAAGGAGAACGCGCAGCTGTCCGGCCTCGCCGACAGACCGGTGCGTTTTATTATGGACGATGTATTCAAGTTTGTGCAACGGGAGCAACGGCGTGGCAACAAATACGATGCTATCATCATGGACCCGCCTTCGTATGGGCGCGGACCGAGCGGCGAAACGTGGAAGCTGGAGCAGAGCCTCTATCCTTTCCTGGAATCGTGCATGAGCATCATATCGGACAATCCTTTGTTTATGCTCATCAACTCCTATACGACCGGCATTTCGCCTACCGTATTAAAAAATATGCTCAGCATGACGATGCAGCCCAAATATGGCGGACGCATCACCGCAGGTGAGATCGGGCTTCCGATCACCCGCTCCGGGCTCATTCTGCCTTGCGGTATTCTCGGACGCTGGGAGGCGTAGCCCCCATGTCACATGTACCAAATGAGGAATCCGGGATTAAGGTATTGTATGAGGACAACCATGTGCTGGCAGTCGAAAAACCGGTGAATGTCCCCACCCAGGAGGATACGAGCGGAGATCTTGACCTCCTGACCCTGCTGAAGCAGGATTTGAAGATCAGGCATCAAAAGCCGGGCAACGTGTTTTTGGGGCTGGTTCACAGACTGGACAGGCCCGTTGGCGGCGCCATGATCTTCGCCAAAACGTCCAAAGCCGCATCCAGGCTGTCCGAGACCGTCCGCACACGCAGCTTTCGCAAGCTGTACGCGGCTGTGGTACATGGCTCCCCGGGAGCGCAGAGCGGCAGGCTTGAGCATGATCTGCTCAAGGACCCGCGCACCAATACGGTGCGGGCGGTCAAGTCCGGTACGCCGGGAGCCAAGCAAGCCTTGCTGGACTATAAGGTCGTAGGAGAAAAGGACGGATTAAGTCTGATTCTGGTTGAGCTTCACACCGGCCGTCCTCATCAAATCCGCGTGCAGTTGCAAAGCATCGGCTGTCCACTGTACGGGGATCAGAAATACGGTGCAACGGTGAACCGCCCGGGCCAGCAGCTCGCCCTTTGGTCCCTGCTGGCCGGCGCCCCTCACCCTGTCAGCAAGGAGCCGCTTCTCTTCAGATCGATCCCGCCGCGTCAATTTCCGTGGAATGAATGGCCGCAGGAGGTTTATGAAAGGGCAATTCCTGAGTTTTGAATGCTGGCAGAGTGCCTCTGTGTTGATTTCTCCCTTTTTCGGTCCTGATAATAAAACAGCGGCTATCTAAGACATATGATTTTGTCTTAGCAGCCGCTATTTTTAATGATTTATTAGTCAAGTAGTAATTAGCATTTTAATACGAATAATTGATATAGACTTTAAAGTTGGTTTAAACCAATTATTACCGTCTGAATGGGTATATTCTGTTTAATTGTTGTTCTTTTCCTTTGAGATATTCCTCCGCCCAAGTAACACCATTTTCTATAATCGAACCTAAATTATCTTTATTGTAAGTAAACCCTTTAATATGATGATAACTAACCTCGTAATCACCTTGCATCCAGGTATCTCCCATACCTTCCTCACGAAGCCAAATACCCACTAGACGATTAATAGCACAAATATGAGCTTCATCTATGTGACCCGAGGGAACAGATTTTTCTATAACGATAAATCTAGCAATTGCAGCATAGGCAAGCATTTTTTCTTCGTTAGTAAGATGACCAATATCAGGCTGATCTTTTATTAAGAAAGGCGAGTAACCCATCATTTTTAATTGCTCACATATCATTTTTAACCTAGTCCATGTTTCATGAGTGTTATCTTTACCTAATACTAAAACCATAGATTTTTTACATTTTTCTAACCATTCTGAAAAAGACTTTTCTGCACTATTAGATTTATTTTCTTCAAAACATCCCTCCGTCATTTCTCTTAATTTATCTTCTGAAAAAGGCTCCTTAAAACCCAAGTCTCTAAATACTTGATATAGCCGTGGCCTCACATAGGCCGGAGATTCAAGTATTACAAACAATCTCTCAATTAATGATCTCTGTACTATCATCTCTACAAGTGAACCGCTTAATTGCTGCTTTGTCATACCTCTGCCAACATAGTCATCCTTCTCTATACTAAGTATTCGTCCCAAAGCATACAATTCATCCTCAGAATACGATTGCTTTAAAAAAACTATCAATCGTTGTTGATTTGCTGGGTTATTTTCAAAATGTAAATTCAAAGAGTTTTCCATCGTCTCCATTATTACTTAGCTCCAATCTTATATATGGATGTTGATTTAATTCCTCGGGCATTAAAATAGTTGTGATAATATATTGGAAATCAGGATCTTTCCCTTTATCTATAAAAGGCTTTTCTAACATATCAATTACGTAAGAAAAAATTCTGTTATATACCAATGGCTCAATATCATTGATGTTTGGTGAATCGTGAACAAGTAGTCGAGGATGTGGAGTGTTTTGATTAATTCCAAGCTTTAGTAAAGCTAAATCAAATGCAATAACTGCTAAAGTAATCGCTGCTGCCCCAGTATCCTTACCTTCGCTAATTGTTAGATATTTAATCTCAGCTATAAAATTTTTTGCTCGTTCGCTTAAACTTAATGAACCAATTCGTTTATTAAAATATAAAAATGATACAGCTTCATGAAAGAAGGTTTTTAAAGATTCGAGACCTTCATCCATTAGTTTCTGAATTCGATCTCTCTCTGTTTTAGCAATAGTTAAATTGTCTTTCGCACGGCCGTGTTTTCTTTGGTATTCGTCACGATCTCGAAAATAATCCAGATCTTGTTTTAACCCCGTAAACTTCTCGGATAGAACTTGAAGTTCTTGCTCTTCGTTCTTCATTAATTCTAAAATTTTATTAACGTCTTTTGATATTTCCAAATTTACATCTGAAATTTTTGAATCTAATTGACTTACTTCAGAATGAATCTCATTTATCGATTTATTCAAATCATTAATAGCCAGTATTAGATCTTGTTTTTCATTAGATAAGATATTTTGCATAGTCTTCATAACTTCCTCGGAGTAATTTTCATCATTCGACTTTTTGGGGCAAACGAAAGATGGATCATTAGTAATTGGAACTAAGCAAACAGGACATATTTCATATTCAAAAGATTGAAGAAAAAGGTGAGCTTGGTTTGCTGTTTCTATATTTTCTTTTTCTATCTGTATTTCATTTAAAGTAGCCTGAAAACTATTTAGCCTCGTATTAAGTAATTGGACTTCTTTTAAGTACACCATTTTCTTTTGAAGGAATTTATTTTTCTTTTCAATTCGTTCATCAGAATGCTTTTGTAGATGCATTATTTCCATTTTCAATTCATCTATAACTCTTTGTTTTTCTTTCATTTTTTCTAAGACATCATCTGCTTCTGACCTAATAACTTGCTCTGCCTGATTTACTTTGTGATTAACGTATCTTTTAATAATATCTAATGCTTTTTTTGCTTCCTTTTCCACTTCTTCAGCTTCGATAACCTTGCTATTAGCACTTAACGTTTCATAGGTGGTCAAACCCGAAAGAAATTGCATTAATTTTCTTTTTGAGTCTGCACTGGCAGTGTAATTTCCTGGCTTATCAATAAACTCAAAGCCACCAACCTGATCACGAAAAATAATTTGCATAACATCACGAAAGGAAACAATTTTTTTATCTTCAAATGTATTTGCTCCCTGAAATATAGACTGATCTAAAAAATTTCTATAATCGGCATCTTGGTAAGACTCAAATGAATGCTCCACTCCAACTAAAAGGTCATCAATAACCCAACCATTATATAGTAAACAAACCTCACCCTTTACCAGATTACGCTGTACAGTATACTCTTGTTTTCCAATACGAAATTCCATCAACAAATCATGTAATTCTAGTTTCTTTCGTCCATAAACTTTATCTTTTCCTAAAAATTTCCCTTTTCCCAATCCATAATCTAGAAGATTTACAAACGTAGTTTTTCCTACACTATTTCGAGTCCCCGGAAGATTTCCCTGATGTACATTGGCTTCGTTAACAACATTAATTTCTTCATATAATACAGCTCGAATAATATTAAGACCAGTTCTGAATGTGACATCTGTCTTTCCTTTAGGAGGATTTATCGCAATTCTGTTGATATATAAAGATTTTCCCATTGTTCTTCTCCTATTGCTTGATAGATTTTTGTTTGAAGTTGAGATAACTCATATCTCCTAATAACAGTGCATGCAAATACCGCTTTATGTCTTATTATCCTAAAACTATCATTTTCAAGAGGTATCGCAGCTCTCAAGGCTACACTTACAAATTCCCCTTCAATTTTAACAAGACTTCTGGCTAACAATTCTTTTAATCCTCTTACAAAACGTCTATCATATTTCTGGATAATATAGGGTGAAAGTATAGAATCAAGGTTTCTTAATTCCCATTCAGGTATGTATTCTAAAAAGCGCTCCCTTTCAATTTCATTTAATAATCTTGAAAGTACTTTAGTAAAGCGCACGAGGTAAAATGCATAAGATAGCTGATCTAAAGTACATTTCGAAAATGAATTAATAATCATAAATAAGATAAGACCATTATATGAACCTGTTTCATCTGCCTCATATAAAGCCAGTTCTTGTTCAATATTGCGTTTAAACACTTTTAATCACCTTCACTCATTGAAGATATAACAGTCATAAGCCGTATCAAATATGACACCTGATAGATGTTCTAGACTTTCATCAAATTGTTCTCGAATATGGAGCGGTAGTTGGGCGTATAGATACTCCAATAAACGTTCAAATCTGAAATCAGCTTTATAAGTATCTGCCGGATAATTGTCACAAATACGAAAATACAAATACATGACTTTCTTCTTTAACTTGTTATATTTAGTGTAACCTAACTTTTTAGCTATTCTTTGTAATACGGAAATTTCCGTTCTACTTCTCATAGCATGAGCTTGCTTATCCTTTGAGAATTTGGCTTTATTCTCCAATTTATCTTGAAAACTTGTCATATCAGCTGTGTCAATATCTGCCGTGTACTTTTCTAATTCCTCATCGTTCATTTGCTCTAGTGCATGAAGCAAGCTTGTAAACATATTGCCGAATTGGTTTGCTAAATCAGCGTCTAATGGCCGTATTACAAATTGAGAATCAAAGCTATGAATTGTTTTTTCAAACTCAGGGATTAGCATTTCTGAAACCCCCTTTTGAACTGAACGATCCACTAATAAGCCAATTGCTTGAATAATTGTTGCCTGATTGGAGTAAACATCAAATGGGTTTTCTTCGACAACTAGTCGACAAACTCTTTCAATTTGTGCATATGTAGGTTGCATTTCATGTATTTTATCAATAATAAGTTGTTTTTCTGGCTCACTTGTGTTGGAAATCGCCATTCATGTCACTCACCTTTAATAATCTACAATGATATACTACTTTGTAGTATCATTAGCCTAATACTTTCGACACCCTTCGCCGTTCTCCTTCTTTTTCCATATATTTTTCAAAGAAAATTAGTATAATCTTCATTTTAAAGCTTCATACGAGGTGATAAATCATTAAGGCAAAAATAATTAATATCCTTTTTTGATATTAATCTTCTAAATATATAACCTTTAGAACTACTACTGAGGACTTATCTTGATAAACAAATCATTCAAATAATGTAAATATGTTTTTTTGGTTTGATCAATAATCATTCCTTTGCCGGAAGATCACGGCGCTGCTCGGAGAGAGCATAAGATGAACCACAATCGCGTGCAGCGGATTATGCAGCTTGATGGGTTACAATGTCGTGTCGAAGTGAAGAAACGCAAACCCACTGAGCAGCCTGCTTACATAGCAAAACACCTATTAAGGCGCCAATTTGAGGCCGATGCCCCCATGAAAAACTTGTTATGGATATTACATATTCGCCGTTTGGCGGAAAGCTTGTACCCGCCAAGTATCTTGGACTTGTTTAACGGAGAGATTGTGGCATACAGTATAGCGGACAAGCAAGACTCAGTGTTTGAACTGGACACGCTCAATCAGTTACTCGCTCTACTAGGCATGATGCTCCATAGCGACCAGGGTAGCTTCTACACCTCTCAGGTTGTAAAGGGAAAAGGCATTACCATAAACATGTCCCGTAAGGGTACGCCCGCTGATAATGCCCCATCGAATTGTTTAATTCCACGATAAAGTCTGAAACGTTCTATCTCGAAAGGGCTTTACGATGGTGGCCATTGTCGTAAAGCCCTTTCGAGACTACATTCTGTCCCCTAACTCATTTCGCATTCAAACAAACTAAACAACCAGTCGCCAGTTAATTTCCGGCAACTGGTTGTTTAGAACTTGGAGGGTGTCTTGTTCCCTGCCTCACAAATAGGGGCCAATCCCAGTTATAGGATGTCTGTTTATTTATTATGATCCATGTTACGAAGAAACAGCCGTCCGTCTCTTTTTCTCCACCGCTTCATGCTGCTTCTGCGGATTTGTATTTTGAATAAAAAAGGACAGGATCAGGGCGGCAATACTCATGCCTGTGGCAATCATGAACGCATAATTGATGCCATAGGTCATCGCATGGTTGGTAATACCCGCCAAAGCCGCATCATCTGTCAAGGAGACTCCTTGTGTATGTGCCAGCTCCAGCGTGCGGCTCTCCGTTTTCATCGTCATAACCGTCACGAGCAGCGCCGTTCCGATCGAGCCTGAAATCATGCGCAGCGTATTGCTCATCGCCGTGCCATGAGCGTTCAGATGCTGGGGAAGCTGGTTCAGGCCTGCCGTCTGAATCGGCATCATAATCATCGACATGCCGAACATACGGGCCGTGTAAACAATCAGCAGCTCCATATACGATGTGGTATCACTAAGCCGCGTAAACTCCTAGGTCGTGATGCTCATAATGGCTAAGCCGATTACTGTCAGCCAGCGGGCTCCGACTTTATCGAAGATGGTACCCGTAATCGGGGACATGATGCCCATGAGAATTGCGCCAGGCAGCAGCAGACCTGACTGCATGGGGGTAAAACCCCGGATGTTTTGCAGATATAGCGGCAGCAGAATCATACCCGCATACAAAGCCATGGTGACGATTACGTTAATAATGGTGGTCAAACTGTACATATTGAACTTAAAAATCCGGAATTCAAGCATCGGCTCATCGCTTTTAAGCTCACGAATAATGAACAGGAGCAGCGTAATAGCGCCAATGGCCAGGGTTGCGAGCACAACCGGGCTGCTCCAGCCAGCGTTGGCCGCCTCACTGAAGCCGTACAGCAGACCGCCAAAGCCCAGTGTGGACAAAATGACAGCCGGAATGTCCAGTTTAGGTTTGGACAGCTCTGTCACATTTTTCAGGAAAAATACACCGATTAACGTAGCGATCACAGCAATCGGCAGGATAATCCAGAACAGCACACGCCAGTCATAATGCTCAACAATATAACCGGAAAGAGTCGGACCGACGGCCGGAGCAAAGGTCATGGCAATGCCCATCGCCTGTCCCCGTTTCTCAATCGGGAAAATATTCAGGAACACGACCGTCATCAGCGGCATCGTAATCCCGGCGCCAGCGGCCTGGATCAGTCTTCCGATCAAAACAACTGTAAAGTTAGGCGCAATAGCACACAGCAGTGTTCCGATCGTAAATAAAATCATAGAGCTTAAAAAAAGCTGCCTGGTACTGAACCTGGCAATCAGAAAAGCGGTCACCGGTATCAGCACACCATTGACCAGCATGATATGGTGGCACAAGAAGTCAAGACAGATTTTTTTATTTTTTAAGGTGTGAAAAAATGTACATACTTCTCTCAATGAACTTGTGGATTCTATAGAGAAAGAACGATCATGATCCATAAATGGATGATGATACCACTTTTAGTTGTCCACGGGTGGAGGACGCAGCCCAAGCGGGAGCGTGGTCCACCTGTGGACCATCGCCTAGCCTAACTTATATACGGTGGCGGGGGTTTGGTAACCCAGGGACTGGTGTGGACGAGTATGATTATAAAAGTCCAGATAGCGATGGATGCCATTTCGTGCTTCCCTTGGAGTCGCGTAATCGTGAAGATACACCTCTTCATACTTGACACTGCGCCATAAGCGTTCGGTAAAAATGTTGTCCAGCGCTCTTCCCCTCCCGTCCATGCTAATTCGCACATCTACAGCCTTTAGCAGGTCGGTGTATTGGGGACTCGTGAAATGGCTGCCCTGGTCGCTATTGAAAATGTCGGGTTTATGCACCGCCAGTGCGCGGCGAACCGTATCGAGTACAAAGTCAATCTCTAAACTTTGATCCAGTTGCCAAGCCACAACAAACCGGGAATACCAATCCAAAACGGCGACCAGGTACATCCAGCCTTGTCGCAGACGAATGTAGGTGATATCTATACCAAAGACCTGGTTGGGTCGCTCCATCGTGAGGCCACGCAGCAAATAGGGATAGGTCCGGTTTTGCAGATTACGCTTGCTCAGATTTGGGCCGGGATAGATGGCAGCTAAGCCCATGTCCCGCATATAGACCTGGACGGTATTGCGGTGAATGCCTTCGCCCTCCCGCTGCAGCATGGCGGCAATCCGCCTGGAGCCCATAAATGGGTACTGCGTATAGATTTCATCAATCCGGTGCTTGAGGCGTATTTCCTCCGGAGAGGGAGGAGCCGGCTTGTAGTACAGGCTGGTGCGATTCAAGCTGAGCAACTCGGCTTGCACCGTGAGGGACAGTTCGGGGTGATCCCGTTCGAACAGAGCGATACGGGCTCCACGGGTCATTTCAGAGGCCAGATTTTTTTTTGAGCCACGCATTATGGGTCGTGAGCTTCCCAACTTCGGCGTAGAGGTCATTGATCTTTTGTTCGTAGTCGGTTTTCATTTTGGTGATGCCTTTGCGATCATCCACAAACAGCTGATGCAAATTCTGAACAGCTTCTGTTTTCCACCGCTGGAGGACATTCGCGTGGATGCCATGCTCGCTTGCCAGCTGGGAAACCGACTTTTCTTCCTTTAATATTTCCAGTACGATCTGCGCTTTCTGCTCGGGGGTAAATTTTCTTCGCACGGTACTCATACAACTAACTTGCTCCTTTTTTGCTGTCTGAATTTCTTAGTCCATTATAGTTGCTGATGGATCTGCAATGTAAAACAGCCGCTCCACAACTCCGCTCATCGTACTGCTTCCTATATTAGCTCATTTTTCCAGCTCGGCTAGACCGATCTCAGGCCGTTCGTGCAGGATGGTCAGCTACATAGCTTAACTCTTCATTTATGTAATAGTCAACATAACACACGCTTTTTTTCTGAAAATTAACAAAATAAAAGACAGTTTTCTGAAAGCCAGAAATGAACTGTCTGATTCCATCATTTATTATACTTGTCCGGCTGCTGTAATTTTACCCAATAGATAAACGAGCAGATTCTGGTTATGCATGGAGATTCGGCCAAGCGCCGAGGATAGAAAATCATTGCGAACTTGAATGCCCCGGTCTGCTTCCTCCATGCCGTGGTTTGTGATCAGGATCCACACGATTCTGCGGTCCTCCTGATCTCTCACACGGGTGACAAGCTCGTTTTTTTCCATTCTGTCCAGCAACATGGTGACTGCAGCAGGTGTCGTGGCAAGGTACGGGATAAGCTGTGAGGGCTTCATCCGGCCATTCTCCTGAAGCACTTCCAGTACTGTCAGCTGCGACTCGGTCAACGATGGTGCCAAGTGCTGTTCCATATATGCTTTATAATCTTTGGTCAACTTAAACCACAGCTTGGCAAATTCAGACGTTTGCACTCTTTCATCTCCTCTCAGCAGTCATTTGCAAGCACGTTGTAAAAGCAACTTATTCATGCTGTTAAATTTCGCCGTGGCGCCTTCTTTTCCTGCCCTGTTAACCCCAAGATAGCCAAAACAGGAAATAAGTCATACATACACCCAAGGGGTATCCTGCATTTCGACAGCCGTCATTAAAAACCTTTCCATCTTGACAGACAGAGCCCGACAATAAGCGGAAAAGGCGAACCGGAAGCCCCATAAGACTCGGCGCATCCCGTATACGTTCTGACACGCTCCAAGAACGAAGCATTCCTACAATCGCTGTTGCCCCCCAATTTCTAACTATTTTCTAGAGGAGGAAATTCGGTGGCAAAGGCGAGCGCTATCGCTTTTCCGGAATTGCTTCGTCCTTTCCGCTGCTGCGTGCGCGTGCCTACTTAAAAGGAATCGCCAAGCTTATGCGATTCCTTAAATAACAAGAAAGGTCGAGAACAGGGGAGTTATCCTGTTCTCGACCTTTGCGGAGTCAAAAGCCCTTATTCTCTTCATCTTCGAATAAGCAAGCAAAAATACTTCCCTTGAACAAGCGAAGCGTTCAAGGGATACTACCCTGCCAAGTGCCCGGAATTGTCCTGAAGAAGCGGAGCGTTCGCCTTTATCCCCGGATTTCTTCCGCTGCCTGCTTCAATCAGGAAATCCGGGGATAACAGCGATCGGAAGGACAATCCGGGCACGCCTAACTCCGGGCACGCTTCCTTACTCAACCCCTGACGAGCTCTGCGGCTCTGGACGGAGCCGCACGTCCGCCACAAGGTCCTTCTTCTCCAAAGGAACAAGCTGTTTTCCCGTGTCCTTGCGGCCCATTAACGGCGCTTTCTCGGAAAGGATGGCTACAGATTGCCCTTCGCTGGTAACAGCAGTCAACTGTACAGCCTCCGTAACGTGGAAGGCGGCCATCAGCCTGGAGCCGTTCGGACGAACCCGCTTGCCTTCCTTGAATTCAAAGGTGGCGATGCCTTTGCCACCCCGGCCCTGAAGCGGATAATCGAGTAGCAGCGATCTCTTACCATATCCGAGATCAGACACTACCAGAATCTCTCCTTCATCCTCCTGAACCCACAGCGTGGCGATGACTTCGTCACTCTCCGCCAACTGGATACCCCGGACACCAGCAGACACACGGCCCATCGCATTTACCTCGTTCTCACGGAAACGAATGCTCATTCCGGCGCGGGTGACTAGCATCAGATCACGCGAATTGTCACTCAGCGTGACTGACAGCACTTCATCATCCGCAGCCACCTTGGCTGCGGCTACCGCGCTGGAGCGCTTGGTGGCGTAGTCCTTCAGCTCCGTTCGTTTGACCTGCCCCTTGCGGGTGACAAAAACAAGACTTTTGCCCTCTTCTTCCATGTTCTTCACCGGAATGATGCTGACAATCCGGTCTTCCTTCGATAAAGGAATAACATTGACTATTGCCGTGCCCGGCTCCTTCCACTTATATTCAGGAATCTGGTGCACAGGCAGCAGGAAGTATTGCCCCCTCTGTGTGAAGACGAGCAGCGAGTCCAGAGTATTCACATCCAGCAGCTCAGTAATATAATCGCCTTCCTTAACGCCAGAGCCGGAGCGCTCTCCCCCGGAGCGGGTAAAGGACAGCAGGCTGATGCGTTTTACATAACCCTGCCTGGACAGGGTCACGAGCACATCCTCCGAGCTGACCATGACCTCAAGGTTCACCTTGATTTCTTCCACTTCCTCCTGGATCGCGGAGCGGCGGTCGATGCCGAAACGCTCGCGGATTTCCAGCAGCTCCTTGCGGATGACATTGATCAGTTTGCGGTCACTGTCCAGAATGGCGCGCAACTGGGCAATTTTCTTTTGGATGTCAGCCAGCTCTTTTTCCAGAGAAGTAATCTCCAGATTGGTCAAACGGTACAGCTGCAGGGTCAGGATAGAGTCCGCCTGGCGCTCGCTGAAGCCGAACATCCACTGTAAATTGTTCTGCGCATCCTGACGGTTTTTGGATGCCTTGATCGCCGCGATCACCTCATCCAGAATATTAAGCGCTTTAACCAGACCTTCGAGCACATGAGCACGGTCCTCCGCCTTCTCCAGCTCAAATTGGGTGCGGTGGGTAACGACTTCGCGCTGATGCGCAATATAGGCCTCCAGAATTGCTTTCAGCCCCAACTGATGCGGAGCCTTGTTCACGATAGCCACCATATTAAAGTTATAGGCTACCTGAAGATCCGTCTTCTTTAAAAAATAAGCCAGTATGCCTTCCGCATCGGCGTCTTTCTTCAGTTCAATCACAATCCGCAATCCTTCGCGGCCGCTTTCGTCACGAACCTCGGCGATGCCCTCGACCTTTTTCTCCAGACGGATATTTTCCATGGCGGTAACCATGCGGGATTTGACCACCTGATAAGGAATTTCGGTAATGACAATCTGCTGTTTACCGCCCCGCAACGATTCAATTTCCGTCTTGGAGCGGATATAGATGCGTCCCTTGCCTGTTCTGTACGCTTCCAGAATACCGTCCCCGCCCATAATCAGGCCGCCTGTCGGGAAGTCGGGCCCCTTGATAAAGGTCATGATCTCTTCCAGTTCAATGGAAGGCTTCTCCATCACGGCGATGCAGGCATCGATCACCTCGCGCAAATTATGAGTAGGGATTTCAGTAGCAAAACCCGATGAAATGCCGCTGACCCCGTTGACCAGCAGATTCGGATAACGTGAAGGCAGTACAACAGGTTCTTTGGCCGTATTATCAAAATTGTCTTTGAACAGAACCGTCCGCTTCTCAATATCGCGCAGCATTTCCATCGCGATCGGCGAAAGCCTGGCTTCCGTATAACGCATGGCCGCAGCCGGATCGTCATCCCGCGAGCCCCAGTTGCCATGGCCATCAACAAGCACATGCGCCATTTTCCATGGCTGGGCCATGCGGACCATCCCCTCGTAAATCGGTGCGTCGCCGTGGGGATGATAATTACCCATGACATCGCCGACGGTCTTCGCCGCCTTCCGGTACGGTTTATCCGGGGTATTGCCCGAATCGTACATGGAGTACAAAATGCGACGCTGTACAGGCTTCAGACCATCGCGCACGTCAGGAATCGCCCGGTCCTGAATAATATACTTGGAATATCGGCCAAACCGGTCGCCGACAACCTCTTCCAGAAAAGCTGGCAAAAACTGTTCTGATATGCTCATCTAAGCACCTCTTTTTAAAAATAACCGTTCATCGTTGATGCTATGCATGAATATCGTTTACTCTTCATATTCGGTAAAATCCACATTTTCAACAATCCATCTTTTGCGCGGATCCACCTTATCCCCCATTAACGTTGACACCCTGCGCTCCGCCTTGGCCGCATCCTCAATCTGCACCTGTAAAAGAATACGCGACTCCGGATTCATCGTCGTTTCCCACAGCTGATCCGGGTTCATCTCACCGAGTCCTTTATACCGCTGCAGCTCAAAGTTCTTCCCGAATTCCTTCAGGTAGTTTTGCAGTTGCTCATCGCTCCAGGCATATCTGACCGTTTCCAGCTTGCCTGATTTGCGTGTGATTTTGTACAGCGGCGGCTGTGCGATATAGACCTTCCCGGCATCGATCAGCGGTTTCATATAACGATAGAAGAACGTGAGCAGAAGCACTTGAATATGAGCGCCGTCCGTATCCGCATCCGTCATGATGATAATTTTCGAATAATTGCTGTCTTCAACGGAGAATTCCGTACCGATCCCCGCTCCGATCGCGGAAGTGATGGCACGATACTCCTCATTCTTCAGAATGTCGGCCAGCTTCGCTTTCTCGGGATTCATCGGTTTGCCCTTCAGCGGCAAAATCGCCTGAATCTTGGAGTCCCGTCCCTGCTTGGCCGAGCCCCCAGCCGAATCTCCTTCAACGATAAACAGTTCGTTGCGCGTAAAGTCCTTGGACTGCGCAGGAGACAGCTTGCCGTTCAGATTGGAGCTCTCGCTGCGCTTTTTGCCTGAGCGCATTTCATCCCTTGCTTTTCTTGCCGCTTCACGCGCCTTGGAAGCCTGGATCGATTTCTTGATCAAGGTTTGGGCTACCTGCGGATTCTCCTCCAGAAAACGCTGCATGTTCTCGGCCACAATCGCATCCACGGTACTGCGCGCCGAAGCGCTCCCCAACTGATCCTTGGTCTGTCCGACAAATTCCACCTCAGACATTTTGACACTGATGACGGCCATCATGCCTTCACGCAGGTCATTGCCTTCGAGATTTTTTTCCTTCTCCTTTAGCATTCCGGTACGGCGGGCGTAATCGTTCATCACACGCGTATAAGCTGTTTTGAATCCGGTCTCATGTGTACCGCCGCCGCGGGTCGGAATGGAGTTAACGAAGGAAGCAAGCGTCTCCGTATAACCCGCATTATACTGAATAGCCACTTCTACCTCGATATCTTCCTTTTCACCGGTGAAGTGAATCACATCGTGCAGGACGTCCTTGCCCTCGTTCAGGAACGCGACAAATTGGCTGGCTCCGCCCTCATAATAAAATTCATCGCTTTTGCCATTGGGCTCATCCTTCAGGACAACGCGGAGGCCGGAGTTGAGGAAAGCAATTTCCTGCAGCCGCTCGGCAAGCGTATCATAATTCAGATTGATGCCGTTCTGAAAGACACGAATATCGGGTTTGAACGTGATTTTGCTGCCGGTTTTGTTCGTATTCCCAAAGGCCTCAAGCCCGGTAACGGGTTCTCCGACATGCTCAACCCCCTGCTCATCCTGCCAATATTCAAACCGCTGGCGGTGAATTTTGCCTTCCCGGTAAATCTCTACTTCCAGCCACTCGGAAAGCGCGTTGGTTACGGACGCCCCTACGCCGTGCAGACCGCCCGATTTTTTATACCCGGAACCGCCGAATTTACCGCCAGCGTGCAAAATCGTAAATACAACCTGGGGAGTCGGTATACCCATCTTATGCATTCCCGTTGGAATGCCCCGTCCGTTGTCCAATACAGTAACAGAACCGTCCTTATGCAGCGTAATTTCGATTCGGGAGCAAAATTTGGCGAGATGCTCGTCAACCGCATTGTCTACTATTTCCCATACCAAATGATGCAGCCCCGAAGAACTGGTGCTCCCGATGTACATGCCCGGCCGTTTCCGTACCGCCACAAGCCCTTCGAGAACTTGAATGTCGTCCGCCCCGTAATCCGAAGCCTGACGGTCATTCCCGTCAGCTCCCCTGGCGAACAAGTCGATTTCGTCGACCATTCATGCTCCCCCTTTGTCTAATCATGACCTTGTTTAAAGCAAAAATGCAAACAGATGTTTTCTTTTATACTTTGTCCATTTTAATTCAATATATCCCGTTTCGTAAAGACGGCGAATGAAACGATCAGCGCTGATATACCCCAAACAGACAGCACAGTCAGAGAAAACGGCAGTGTCATGCCCTCAATTGGCGCGGGGTTTCCAGCCAGATATGCTGTCAATCCGAGATTCACCATAAACAGATATTTTGCGCTTTCCCAGGAAGAAGCCATATTGGTCAGAATCGTGCCTGCGATCAATGCCGACATCATGACCACTATGCTCGCCGCCGTACTGCGGAGAAGGACGGAAACCATAAACGCCAGCATGGCAACAATCATGCTCACAAACCAGATCAGCCCGCACTGGAGCAGCATGTATTTCCACTGCGGCACCGCCTGAACGGCTGACATATCCACATTCGAGCCTACAATCCGGAAACCGGTGAATACCGGCACCCCAAAGCCTTTGTAGCCGAAGAAAAGCCCGGAAATGAGATAGCTCATTACAAAGGTGGATACCACTATGAGCGAGACGAACATAAAGAGCGCCAGCAGCTTGCTTAACAGCACCTTCCACCTGCGGACTGGTCTTGTAAGCAGCATCTTGATGGTGCCTGTCGTCCGCTCCCCGGATACGAGATCCGATGCGATCGCCATAATGAGCAGCGGGATGAACAGATTGACGGAATTGTCCATAAATTCACGGGTGAAGGTAACCGCTCCCGGCTCATTGGGATTGATGTCATGCTCTAAATAATACTGCATTTGCTGAATAAAAACACTTCGGTACCTTTTCCATTCCTCAGGGACCCGGTCGCTGCCAAGCGAGTTCTGGTTGTCCGTGATCGCCTGCTGCAGCTCAAGCCGCCAGTCACCGCCAAATTTCTCGCGGTTTCTCTCCGCGGCTTTAAGCTGGGCATACGTAAATATAGGCACGAGAACGAGCAAAATGAGCAGAATGATATAAAATCTTTTTCTTTTCATAATTTTGATCGTCTCGTTCTTCACTAAAGGCAGTATGTTATTCAAGCACTTCACCCTCTGTCATCTTCAGGAATAGCTGCTCCAGAGTAGGATTGATCGGGCTTACACGGTGCACCTCGATGCCAGCCCCTGTGAGAAGGGCAACCAGTTCAGATATATGCCTTTCCTCCATTTCGGTGAATATCGCCCCTTCACCCGCAGAGGCAATGATGCTGTCATCCACCTGCTCGTCCGGCCGCTCAAGCACCTTGACGAACGGCGAGCCTTGAAGCAGAGCCATCCCTTGCTCACGCGGGTGCAGTTGCCAGATTGCGAGCCGTGAATGATCCGCAACCAGTTCCTTAACTTCGCCTACTGTTAGCACGTTGCCGTGGCTGATTATGGCCACCCGGTCGCATAGCAGCTGAATTTCGCTCAACAAGTGACTGGATACGAATACGGCCATGCCCTGCTCGGCCAGCTCCCTGATGAAAGCCCGCATTTCCTTGATACCCTTGGGGTCCAGCCCGTTGGTCGGCTCATCAAGGATTAACAGCTTCGGCCTGCCCAGCAGCGCCTGCGCAATGCCGAGCCGCTGCCGCATGCCCAGGGAGTATGTATTGACCTTGTCGTGAATCCTCCGGTCCAGCTGAACGAGATGGACAACCTCTTGAATGCGGGCAGCGTCGATTCCCGGCTGCATACGCGCAAAGTGCTCAAGATTTTCCCAGCCTGTAAGGTAGCCGTACATTTCCGGATTTTCAACAATTGAGCCGACAAAAGTGAGTGCTCGCTCCGGGTCCCGGTTCACATTGTATCCGCAGACGCTGATCGTTCCCTCCGTCGGTTTGATCAGATCCACCAGCATGCGAATGGTGGTCGTTTTGCCGGCCCCGTTTGGTCCGAGGAAACCAAAAATCTCCCCTGCGTATACATCAAAAGTTACATCCTGGATGATCCAGCGGCGTCCTATCTTTTTCTTTACATGCTGTACGGATAATACCGTTTCCCGCTCATGTGTGTCCATTATTCATCCGCCTCCCCGCCGGGCGATGCTGTGGCGAAGCCCTGAACGATCCGTTCCGCAATGGCCTGATACCCTGCGCCGTTCGGGTGAAAATGATCTGAAGAAAGGTAGGCAGGCAGGTTTTGCCAAAACAGGTCGAACGTCGGAATCACACTCATGTTATCGTTTTTGTTCGTAATCGTAAGCGCCGCTTCATTCCATTCGCTGACCACGGTATTGCCGGGAGCTTTCAACTCCGCCAGATCGCTGAAAGGATTGTACAGGCCGAGATACAATATTCGCGCATCCGGATTGATGGTGTGCAGCCTGTCCAGTATCTTCTGCAGGCGTGCCGAAGCCGCCGGCAGGGTTGTCCTCAACTGCTCCGCTGTCGGGGGCTCCGAGCCGCTCTGGAGAGCCTGTCCGCCTGCAAACAGATCGTTCCCACCGATGGAGAGCATGATCACGTTGGCTTCCTTGAGAACATATTGTACACCTGTCTCGTCAAGTCTGGTCAAGAGGGCGTCTGTCGTAAGCCCGTTAATTCCAAGATTATTAATCAGCTTGGCATGCATCCCGTTTTTGTCCAGCAGATCGACCGCTCTTCGCACGAATCCGCTTCCCGAGTCGTCCCCCGTTCCTCTGGCAAGCGAATCTCCGATAGCGACGGCTCTGATCTCATTCCCGGCCGCAGGAGACGGGACCTGTCCGCTTTCCGGTGCAGCAGCGGGCGGAGACACTGGCGCTGGCGAAAGATTCCCGGCAACAGCAGCTGCAAAACCGTATATAAGAAGCAATGTGGCTGCAATGGACAAGGTGCTTGTTATTCTCCAGATCCAGCTCGTTGAATTCAACCTGCATACCTCCCGAATGCCCTAATCTACCTAAAGATAAAGCTTCTTTTTCCGATTTGCAAATTTCCCCTTTGCTGCGGGCGCCGGAAAGTGATTTTGTAGAGAACGCAAAAAAGCAGATCAGGAATCTCAGTATTCCCGATCTGCTTTTTCCTATTTCGTTTATTTTCCGACAAATTCCTGCACCCAGTAGCCGTTATAATAGCCGATACCGATCAGCGTGAAGTTCGGGCTCATAATATTTTTACGGTGTCCCTCACTGTTCATCCAGTCTTTCATGACCTCTTCAGGCGTCTGTTGTCCCATGGCAATATTCTCACCGGCATAGGAATAGGAAATGCCGAATTTCTTCATCATATCAAATGGTGAACCGTAGGTTGGCGAGTTATGATCAAAGTAGTTGTTCTTGCTCATATCCTTCGCTTTTTCCAGCGCCATGTTGGAAAGGTTCGCATGGCTGGTCAACGGTTTCAAACCTGCTTTGCTGCGCTCCTGATTTACGAGGGCGATAACTTGCGCTGTAAACTGCGACTTATCTGTTGATGGCTTAGTTGTAGTAGTGTCCGGATTAGACACCGGCTGTGTCGGAGCCGCCGGCTTTGGTGCGGTTTGTCCGCTTTCCGGCAAGTTTACTGTATCTCCGGCATAACCGTTATCGTTGAGCCATTGCTGAATATAGGAAGATAAGTCCGTTGAAGTCGTTGGCGCAGGTGCCGCTGATGCTGGCAAGACCAATGCTGCGGACAACGCTGCTGTCAGGGTTCCTGTTGTCAAAATCTTTTTCCACGTATGTTTCAAAGATCTCATCTCCCAATTTTAAAATTTACAAAAAGGTTACAAACTTGTCATCAGCACAGTGTCAGTATAACATGATTCAACCCGAGGTTCCTAACCCAAATTTATGGAAATTCACCTTCGAAATCACAGAAAAAGCCGCGGCAGAACCGCGGCTTTGTTACTTTTATAGTTATGTCTTACTTTTTGGTTGCATATTTTCTCATATCAATGGCGATTGCAGCCACGATGATGAGACCTTTAATAATCAGCTGCCAGTAAGGGCTGACCCCGATAAATGTCAAACCATAGTTGATAATGGTGAAAATGAATACCCCTACGAGTACGCCTGGCACAGTTCCGATACCGCCGGAAGTGGATACCCCGCCCACGACACATGCCGCGATGGCGTCAAGCTCATACATGTTACCGTAGTTGTTCGTGGCACCGCCTGTACGTGCAGCTTCCAGCACCCCGGCCAGGCCATACAGTGCGCCGGCAATCGCATAGATCCAGATCAGGTTTTTGGATACATTGATGCCGGATACCTTTGCAGCCTGAATATTGCCGCCGATGGCATACATGTTTTTACCAAGCTTTGTTTTGTTAAACACGACCCACACGATGACAGACACAACAATGGCAATGATGACGATGTACGGGATGGAAAATTCCCCGCTGCCGATGAATCCGGAGCCGATAGTCGTGAAATCAGGACGCAGACCGCCAATCGGCTGGGAGACGTTCGGTTCCATATCAAAATACAAGGAGTTCAAGCCATATACGGCAACCATGGTGCCGAGTGTGGCGATAAACGGCGGTACGTTCAGCTTGGCTACAACCCAGCCATTGATCATACCGCACACCAGACCGATAATGACAGCCAGCGCAATCGGGATGATGACGTTCAGCTCCGGCAGATCCGGGAAGAAGCGGCGCGGATAATCGGATACCTGCAGCATGGATGCCGAGATGACGGCAGATAGTCCGACGATCCGTCCGGCAGACAGGTCCGTTCCGGCTGTAATCAGGATAAATGCCATACCGAGTGCAATGATAATACGGGTTGACGACTGTATGAGCACGTCACGCAGTGTATTTACGGCTATAAAGCTCGGATCATAAACGGCAATGCCTACGATGAGTACGAATAATACGATATAGATTGCATTTTGAGACAAAAGTCCCTTCATTTTTACAGTATTCATAATGAATGTTTCCCCCTCTGATTCTCCCTAGTGCTGGGCAGCCAGCCTCATAATCTCTTCTTCTGTGGCCTGTTCGCCTTCCAGCATTCCCGTAAGGCGCCCTTCCGACATCACCATAATCCGATCGGACATACCCAGCAGCTCCGGCATTTCGGAGGAAATCATGATAATGCTTTTCCCCTGCTTCGCCAAATCGGAAATGATGCTGTAAATTTCAAATTTGGCGCCAACATCGATACCGCGTGTCGGCTCATCCAATAAAAGAATGTCAGGCTCAGTCAGCAGCCAGCGGGCGAGCAGCACCTTTTGCTGATTGCCGCCGGACAGGTTCATGATGAGCGCTTTCGTATTCGGCGTCTTGGTGCGCAGCTTCTCGACCATTTTGTCCGATTCGCTCCGCTTCCGCTTCTCATCAAGCAGCAGGTACGGCTTCTGGTAACGGTCCAGGTTGGCGATGGCCGCATTCTCATGCACCGGCAGCACGGGAAAAATCCCCGTAACGCGCCGTTCCTCGGTCAACAGCGCGAAGCCCAGCTTTTTCGCATCCTCCGGTGATTTGATTTTGACCGGTTTTCCGTTCATTTCAATCGTCCCGGATTCGATGGCCCGTAAGCCGAAGAGCGCCTCAATAACCTCCGTACGCTGTGCTCCGACCAATCCTCCAATCCCGAGCACTTCGCCCTTACGCAGCTCAAAGCTTACATCCTTGAACGATTTTGGCAGCGGGGAAGTTAATTTTTTTACACTCAGCACCACTTCGCCCGGCACATTCTCACGCTCCGGGAAACGTGAGGTCAGGTCCCGCCCGACCATTCTTGAAATGATCAGATCGGTGGTCAGATCGGCCGCAGGCCAGGTTCCTATTTTCTTGCCGTCACGCATAATGGTGACATCGTCCGAAATTTGCAAAATTTCTTCCATTTTGTGCGAAATATATATGATTGCCACCCCCTGCTTTTGCAGGTCCCGAATGATGCGGAACAAATGCTCCACCTCGACACCTGTCAGGGATGAGGTCGGTTCATCCATGACGATAATTCGCGAATGGAATGACACCGCCTTGGCGATTTCGATCGATTGGATTTTGGATACGGACAGCTTGCCGACAAGGGTCTCAGGCTCCAGATCGATATCAAGCTGACGGAACAGATCTTCCGTATCGGCTTTCATTTTTTTGTGGTCAACAAATTGCAAGGGACCAATGCCCTTGGTGGGAAAACGGCCCAGCCAGATGTTTTCCATCACATTCCGGTGCGGCACCGGATGCAGCTCCTGGTGAATCATGGAGATTCCATGATTCAGGGCATCCTTCGAATTGTTGATTTCCGTTTTGACACCGTTCAGCAGGATTTCTCCGCCGTCAGGCTTGTAAATGCCGAAAAGGCATTTCATCAGTGTCGATTTGCCGGCCCCGTTCTCACCCATCAGGGCATGGACCGTACCCGGCCGTACCTTCAGGGTCAGCCCGTCCAGCGCCTTGACACCAGGGAATTCCTTGGTAATGTCGTTCATTTCCAAAACATACTCATGTTGAGTCATCTGTTACGCCCCCTGCGTATTTGTCTTTAATGGAGAGGCACAGCACTCCTGGTTCCTATCCGGATAAAAGCGGAGCGGGTGAATGCTCACCCGCCCTGAATTTGTAACTGAGATTGTTACTCAACGGATGCGTCAGCGATGTTATCCTTAGTGATTTTTTTGTAGGAAATCCACACATACTGATTGTCTGTAATGTCGAAGCCTACATTTTCTTTGCTAGGCGTTTCGCCTTTGGCAAGTGTCGAGCTCAGGTTAACGGCTGCTTTACCTTGGCTGCCAGCATCATTCAATACAGTTCCCAGCAGTGTGCCGTCTTTCAACGCCTGCAGTGCTGGTTCAGTCGCATCGACACCTACAACCGGCATATATTTGTCACCCGTGAAATAACCTGCTGCTTTAAGCGCTTCTACAGCACCAAGTGCCATATCGTCGTTGTTGGCCAGCACAGCTTCGATCTTGTCGCCATTAGCGCCCAGGAATGCAGCCATTTTTTCCTGTCCTTTTACACGGTCCCACATTGCAGTATCTTCAGCAAGCTTCTCAACCTTGATGCCTGCATCTTCAATCGCTTTAACCGAGTATTGTGTACGCAGCTCGGCGTCCTGGTGGCCTGGCTCGCCTTTCAGCATGACATACTGGAGAACGCCGTCCTTGTTTTTGTCCGCTTCAGGATTGTTTTTGAAATAATCCGCAACCAGCTGACCTTCCATCGTTCCGGATTCTTCGGCTTTGGCACCGACATAATACACTTTATCCCACTTCTTCATATCTTCCGGCAGCGGCTCACGGTTCAGGAATACGACAGGAATATCCGCTGTCTTCGCCTTGTCGATGATGACACCCGCTGCTGTGCGGTCAACCGGATTCACGATCAAAGCGTCTTTTTTCTTGGTGATAAACAGATCCACTTTATCGTTTTGTGTTGGCTGGGAGTTTTGGCTGTCCACGATATCCACTTCAGCTTTTCCGGCCGCATTTTTTTCGATAGCGCTGCGGACACCGGACATAAATGTATCGTCAAATTTGTAGATCGCTGCCCCCACTTGCGGAAGATCACCGCCTCCACCTCCGGCGCCACCTGAGGAAGATTTGCTTCCGGATGAAGAACAGCCTGCCAGCGCTCCACTGACCAAGGCACCTGCAAGGAGTACAAAAGTAACTTTTTTCATCAATGATTAGACCTCCTGGTACGGCTCTGTAGCCGCTTTCTCTTTTGTTTACGCTTTCATTATCCTTGAAAAAACACCGTATTGTAATACAAAATCCTCATCAAAAACATGAAAATCCTCATCAATGTGTGAGGATTTTCATAGGTAAATAGTCCTTTCTCTATGTGGGCGAGCCGGGGCGCTACGTATGCATGCCGAGAGACGCTTTGTAAAAATCATCTGACAAACGGGAACAGCTGCTTCTGATTTTCCGGCCACATCATGTTGTTCAAATCGATCAGTTTGGTGCCCGTGTCCGTCCGGTCGGGGACGTCCAGTCCCTGAATGTATTCCACCGCCTGCTTCACGGCGAGATAGCCGTTACTGAACGGGTTTTGGATGACCGTCGCCTGTACGGTGCCCTCCTGCAGCATCTCCATCACCGCAGGCGGGCTGTCGAATGTTACAATCTTGACCTTCGGGACGAGACCGGCCTCGCGGACCGCCCGCCCGATACCCAGGCCCGCCTCCCCGCTGAGGCCCACAATGGCATCCAGCCCCGGATACCTCTTCAGCATTGCGGCAGCCTGCTGGTATGCCAGCTCCTGATCGGAGCCGCAGTACGCTGTCTCCACAATTGAGATGTCGGGAAAGCGTGCCAAATAATCCATCAAACCTTCTAGCCGCTGGTCCGCATTACGCGCTCCTTTCACAAAATTAATGATCCCGATTTCCGCTTCCGGTCCGGTAAGCGTACTCAACCGTTCGGCCGCAAGCTGTCCGGATGCGTAATTGTTTGCACCAATAAAGGCAACTGGACGAGCTGACGCGACCTCCGCATCCATCGTGATGACCGGGATGCCAATGGCCCGATCCGTTACCTGAGCCAGGGCCATATAATCGCCCGCCGCCAGAATGATAGCATCCGGGTCCGCTTGGATAGAGGCTTCCATCAGTTTGATTTGTCCCTCGATATCCGTTTCACGGTCAGGGCCGCGAAAATTTAACTTTACATTAAACTCCTTGGCGGCAACCTCTGCTCCCAATTTTACTGTATTCCAATACTCGCTGTCCTTCTGTTTGACGATCATATCGATCTGCAGCGGTGTAGTGACGGCTGTCGGTTCCGCACTCTGGCCACCGCAGCCAGCAAGCAGTCCGGTAAACAGCCAAAGGCTGGCCAGCACCCATGATTGATAGCGCTTCAAGCTCCATCCCTCCCCGATGCAGCATCCTCAAGCGGCAAAGACGGTATTCTGATCGTGACCGTCGTCCCTTCTTCCAGCTCACTGTCGAAGTGCAGACCATACCCGTCTCCGTAATAGAGCTTGATTCGCTTGTGCACATTGGCAACCCCTACGCCGGAGCCTTTTGCAGATCTGTGCTCCCCCGTCAGGATACGCTCCAGTGTCTCTTCTCTCATGCCCAGCCCATTGTCGGAGACGGTGATCAGGATATCCCCGCCATCAGCCCGGGTGCTGATGCGGATGAGGCCCTTATCCGCCATCTCCTCGATGCCGTGCACAATCGCGTTCTCTACGATAGGCTGCAAAATGAGCTTCAGGCACTGGAAATGCCGCAGGCCTTCATCCGCTTCAATCACGTAATCAAAACGATCCTTATAACGTACCTTCTGAATGATCAGATAATGGCGCACATGCTCCAGCTCATCTCCCAGTGAAATAATCTGCTTGCCCTTGCTGAGACTGATGCGAAAGAACTTGGATAATGAGGTTATCGCTTTAACCACTTCGTCATTTTGCCCTCTCTCCGCCAGACGAATCACCGTGTTCAGCGTGTTGTACAGAAAATGCGGATTGATCTGGGCCTGCAGCACGTCAAGTTCGCTCTTGCGTTTTGCCTCCTGCTCGCGGATGCTTTGCTCCATTAGTTCGCGGATGCGGGCCAGCATCCGGTTGAAGCTGCCGGACAGCTGCTCGATTTCGTCCGCTCCCCGCACCTGAATCGGCGTATACAGATCTCCCTTTTCCACTTTGCGTACTGCTTTTTCCAGCCGCTGTATCGGCTTGGATATGCTTGTCGAAACGAGGACGGATAAAATGAGCACCACAATGAGAACCTCCGCCAGAAACCAGACAATAAAACTGTTCAGCTCCTGCTTGGTCGTCAATATTTCCTCCGGAAAAGCAACGCCGACAATTTTCCAACCGATCGGATTGACCGTCTTGACGGTAATGAGCCGTTCTTCCCCTGTGGATTGATCGATATATCTGCCATAGGAGTAGCTCAGAACCGGCTCGATATTCTCATATTTCAAGCCGGCGTATATAAGCTGCTGCTGCGGATGGTATACGATGTTGCCTTGTGAATCGATAATATACACATAACCCCGCTTGCCCAGACTGACCCTTTTCGAAAGCTCATCGATCGTCCTGAAATTAACGTCCACCAACAGAATGCCTTTCTTCACTTCTCCCCCCTGGCGGTAAGCAACCTGTCCACTCATGGAAACAACCCATTTGTACTGACCCGGGAACAGATTCTGGATGTGGGGAGGAGAAAAGGTCATTACCCCCTCTCCCCGCAGCGCGCTCTCGAACCAGCTTTGCGAAATCAGATTCGTGTTCCGCTGCAGCTTCCGGTCCGGCATGTCCAACACCATGTCCCCCCCGGGGGTGAACAGCGCAAAGGAAACGACATCCTGTCTCGTTCCGAGCACGGCCGACAGCTGCTCATGCAGCTTGCTGTCCGAGATGTCCTCCGCCGCGGCGATTCGTTCACCGGCCACCTCGTAGATGCCCATCATGCCCTCCACATAAATCTCCAGATTGTAGCTCACCTGCCCGATAATCTGCTGAATGTTAAGAAAAGCATTCTCCTCCGCCGTGTTCGAAAATTTGTTGTACAGCAAACCGCTGACGACCAAAACGATAAAAACAGTCAGCAGCATGAAGGACAAGCCGATCAGGAAGCGGATGCTTCTCCATGGCAATGACCCGAGCATTGCACGAAGACGGCCGAGCAGTCCTGCCAAAGGTGTTATTTTCATGCTGTCGGTTCAGCCTCCTCGGGAGCTGTTGCGGTATTCTTTAGGTGTGATGTTGAACGTCTTCCGGAAGCAGTAGCTGAAATAGTTGGAGTCCGAAAAGCCGGTTTTCTCCGCAATTTCAAACGCCTTCAGATCGGTGGCGCGCAACAGCTCCTTGGCCTCTTCCATACGCAGCTGCATCAGGTAACCGACAAAGGTCATCTTCATCTCTTTTTTGAAAATACTGCTAAAGTAACCTGCGCTGATATGAAGATGGCTGCATACCTTGGCGATGGACAGATCGCTGTCGCTGAAATGCTCGCGCATAAACGCCTTGGCTTCCTCCACGAGCTTGCTGTACCCGGTTTCACGACGGCTGGAAATCAGACGGATCAGCGTATTGCAGGCATACGTAAACCACTGCTTTACCTCGGGTAAATTGTTCAGCCGGTATACCTCCGCAACCGGATTGGAAGCCGCACCGAACACGGACTCGATCCCGATGCCGGCCTCACGTGTCACTTTAAGGATTACCGTTAAAATTTCCAAAAGGTATACCTGGTAGTCCTGAACAGATACTGCGGCAGGCCCCAGATCCGTAAACAGGCTGTCCATCAGCTCAGCCAGTTCGGCGGAGGTGCCCACCTTCAATGTCCGTATGAGCGCCTGCTCCTTCAAGTCGTCAAAACGGAGCAGATCGGCTCTGCCTGACTCCACATCATCAATCAAAATAATGCGGTTGTTGCCAAGCACAAACCTGTAGTTCAACGCCCCGCAGGCGCTTTCATAGGAGATATAGGTGTTTTCAGCTTCCCTGAACTCGGTCCCGGCTCCGATCGTAACGGTGAGCTTTAAATATTTCTCCACACTGACCCGGATTTCATCCAGCCCGTTCAGGACATTGCGGGTAAATTGCTCGCTCTCCTCGCTGCGGCGGACAGACAGCAGCACGATATGATCCTGATGCATGAACACAAGGCCGCTCCCCTTCCTGCCCATGATTTCCTCCGCGATATTCAGCACCGCAAACAGCTGCAGCTGCCGGTTGCCCGAGCTGTGCAGTGAAATGCCGTTACTGCTGTCAGCAGGTCCGGACCAGTGATTCCCGTGAAGCCGGTCTATCGAAATCGCTGCTGCCATATAACCTTCTCCGGACAGATCCAGGTCGTACAGCCGCGATTTCTCCGCAATTTCCGTCTGCGGCAGGCGTCTTGAAATGAGCGAAATCAGAAAAAGCTCGCGCAGCAGCGGCAAGCTCCGTTTGTAATGATCCTGAAGCACCTGCAGATTTTCTTTATCCGCAATTTCACTTTCAATGCGGCTTTTCACCTTCAACAGTACATCCACCAGCTCACCCGCCGAAAATGGCTTGAGCACATATTCGTCGATATGCAGCTTGATGGCCCGCTGGGCATACTCAAATTCGTCGAAGCCTGTCAAAATAATAATTTTGGCTGTCGGCGCATGAAGCCGCACCCATTCTGCCAGCTGCAGACCATCCATAAAAGGCATCTGAATATCGGTGACGATGACGTCAGGCTGATGTTTCTCTACAAGCTCGCATGCCTCCCTGCCGTTCTCGGCCGTGGCGATGACTTCAAAGCCGTGCGCCTTCCAATCAATTTGCTCCAGCAGTCCCTCACGGACGTCCTGCTCATCATCTACCAGAATTAGTTTGTACATTGCATCATCCCTCATATCCTAAAACTT
This sequence comes from Paenibacillus medicaginis, assembly GCF_042138635.1. NCBI lineage: Bacteria > Bacillati > Bacillota > Bacilli > Caryophanales > Paenibacillaceae > Paenibacillus > Paenibacillus medicaginis. The sequence goes on from NZ_JBHIRY010000001.1 coordinate 338,528, forward strand.
TGAAACAAGAGGTAGTTGAACACGCACATCAAGTGAATGTCCTTGAGTCGCTGTTTCGTGAAAGCGTTTCCCAAAAATCACTTTGGTATTGTATTATATCTTGTGCAGGAAGTAAATAGGGCAGAAAAAAAGAGCCGGCCACTTCCGTGCCGGATCAGGTTCATCACTATTTTTATCTGCTATTTGAGCTTTTTGATCAGTCGATAACCATGTTTTTCAAACCCGATGCGTTCGTAAAAATCGAGTGCGACTGCATTCCGTTCACGATTTGCGCCTGTGACTACCATATGCACGCCTCCGTGCTCATTGCCCCACGTCTCCGCCTGTGCAACAAGCCTTCTGCCGATTCCTTCGCGACGGTATTCATTGCTGACAATCAGCAGCATGATCTGTGCGGCCGGCTCGGGATAGGCGTGGCTTTGCACAATCTGAACGCCGATGGCGCCGGCTACCTTTCCGTCAACTTCTGCCATCATGATGCAGGCATTAGGATCAGCTTCAATGGATTCCATACGTTCGCGCATGACGGCGCAGGTCATCGGATAATTGATTTCCCGCATCAAACCTGTAACGCATTCGCAGTCACTGAGCTCACCGGTCCGCAGCGTCAGCTCCGGAGCCAAAACGTTATTTGACATGGTTTACGTTAACCTCCACTTTAAGCTTATTAGCAGCTTCATTTGCAATTTTTCGGGCTGTTTCCACTTCATCGGCCGTGCTCAATGCTACAGCCATCCGCCGGCCCACTTTCGTCTCCGGCTTGCCAAATATTCTTACCTGGGTACGAGGCAGCTTCAACGCTTCCTCAATTCCGCCCACCGCATAATCCTGAACGGCGGTATTCGCTTTAAGCGTGGCGGAAGCCCCCGGGACGAGCAGCTGTACCTCGTGTACAGGCAGCCCGAGAATAGCCCGCACATGCAGGGCAAATTCGGATAAATCCTGCGTCGCCATCGTAACCATCCCGGTATCATGAGGACGGGGAGATACTTCGCTGAAGACGACGCCGGTGGATGTCAGAAACAGCTCGACACCGAAAATCCCGTATCCTCCCAGTTCATCCGTAATGCGACGCGCAATGTCCTGTGCCTGCTCCAACTGACCGGCTGTCATCTGATGGGGCTGCCATGATTCAACATAATCCCCGTCCTTCTGCACATGCCCGATCGGCGGGCAGAAGGTTGTCCCGCTTACCGAGCGTACGGTAAGAAGCGTGATTTCGCTTTCAAACGGAACAAAGGCCTCGACAATGACACGAGCCGTACGGCCACGTGCCCCTTCCAGAGCCGCGTTCCAGCAGGCAGGCGCTTCTTCGGGTGTCCGGCAAACAGATTGTCCCTTGCCCGAGGAGCTCATCAGCGGCTTCACCACACATGGTGTACCAAGCTCGGCCACCGCATGCTGCAGCTGCTCCAGGTTATCGGCAAAGCGGTACGCGGCGGTAGGCAGTCCAAGCTGTTCAGCTGCCAGCCGGCGAATCCCTTCGCGATCCATCGTAAGACGTGCAGCGCGGGCGGTAGGCACAACCTTGAAGTCCTCCTGCTCCAGCTCTTCCAGTGCATGGGTTGCAATCGCCTCAATTTCGGGGACGATCAGATCAGGCTGCTCCTTGCGGATCAGCGATTTCAAGGCTTCAGGGTCTTGCATATCGATACAATAGGACCGATGGGCTACCTGCATCGCAGGCGCATGCTCATAACGGTCCACGGCAATGCATTCCACACCGTATCGCTGTGCCTCAATAATAACTTCTTTTCCGAGTTCGCCACTGCCAAGCAGCAGCATTTTTTTCGCTCCAGCGGAAAAAGGAGCACCCCACATTTTGTTCCTTCCCCCTCAGACGATATAGCTCGTTCATCTTTATTTTCAGGGTTCACGGCCAATAATGCAATAGTGCTCCGCAATTTTCTTTACAAAAAACGTGATTTTGCGATAATTTTTTTACAAAAATCTGAATTGTGCTTCAACAAGCCCACGATAAACCCCTTGTTTTTCCATTAACTGGTCATGATTTCCTGCCTCCACGATCTCGCCATGATCCAGCACGATGATGTTGTCGGCGTTCCGGATCGTCGACAGCCGATGTGCAACCATGAAGGAAGTCCTGCCTTTCAGCAGCACCTTCAGGGCATCCTGGATTTTCACCTCCGTCTCGGTGTCGATGCTTGCCGTGGCCTCATCCAGAATGAGGATGCGCGGGTTCGCCAGCAGGGCGCGGGCGAAAGACAGCAGCTGTCTTTGCCCCATCGAAAGCACCGTTCCCCGCTCCTCAACCTCCGTTCCATATCCGCCGGGCAGCTGTGTAATAAATTCATGAGCGTGCACGGCTTTGGCGGCAGCCTCAATCTCCTCATCCGTGGCATCGAGGCGGCCGAACCTTATATTTTCGCGGATGGTACCGGAGAAAATAAACGTGTCCTGCAGCACGATACTGACCTGGCTGCGCAGACTCTCCACCTGGACATCCCTGATGTCGTGGCCGTCAATCGTCAGTTTGCCTGAAGTAATGTCGTAAAAACGGCTCAACAGGTTAATGATGGTACTCTTGCCGGAGCCGGTATGACCGACGAGCGCAATGGACTCCCCGGCCTTAACGGATAAGCTGATGCCCTTCAAAGCCTGCCGCCCTTTCTCATACTCAAACACGATATTCTCCAGTTCGATATCCCCGCGGATCGGCGGCAGCGGCACGGCCCCCGGTTTATCGGAAATGGCCGGTTTCTCATCCATAAACTCAAAAATGCGCTCTGAGGATGCCATCGCTACGAGCAGCTGGTTGTACATTTGCCCGAGCCGGTTAATGGGGTCCCAGAAATTGCCGACATAGGTGGCAAAGGCCACCAGATACCCGATGGTCAACTGCTCCGTCTGGATCAGGTATGAGCCGAACCAGAACAGTACGAGCGTCCCCAGCCCACCGGTGATTTCAATCAGCGGCCCGAACCCCTGGTTCATCGCGGACGCCTTGTCCCAGGAATTTTTGCTGGAAAGGTTCATGCGATCAAAGAAGGCCATGTTTTCATGCTCCTGCGTATACGCCTGGGTTACGCGAATCCCCTGAATGGATTCATTCAGATGAGAGTTGATGCGGGAGTTTTTCATTCTGACATCCTGCCAGGCGCGGCGTATCCGCACCCGCAGCTTGGTGGAGATGATGAACATCAACGGCACGGTCAGCATGACCGCCAGCGCCAGCTTCCAGTTGATCAGCAGCAGAATGACGATGATGCCTGACAGCTGCACGCAATCGATGAGCACATTCACCGCGCCGTTCGTAAACAGATCCTGCAGCGAGTTGATATCATTCGTGACACGAACGAGCACGGAGCCTGCCGGCCGCTTGTCAAAAAAGTTGAACGACAGCTTCTGAATATGCTTGAAGAGGTCGGCTCTGAGATCATAAATGACGCGCTGGCCGATAATATTCGTATATTTGATCCGGTACACACTCGCGCCCCACTGAATGATGTAAAGCACCAAAACAATTCCAGTCAGGGTCAGCAGCAGCTTGAGATTAGGAACCGTGATTGCCTTGTCAATGGCCTGGCTGGTCAAATACGGCACGGCAAGCTTTGTCATTGTGCCCAGCACCATCATCAGTGCAACCAGGGGAAGCATTTGTCTCGCGTAAGGCTTCATATAAGCGAACAGCCGCCTGAATTCCACCCAGTTAAACGGCTTGTCGATCACTTCGTCATCCTGATAAACAAAGCGTTCATTCATCGGCTTGGCCTGTGATTCTTCCTGTCGTTTACGCCTCATGAAAACGGAATTTTCGCTTCTCTGCATGTTTATATTCATGGATTCACCTTCTCCGCTGCGCTGGCCGTCTGCGCAATATGGTCTGCATATTGAATTTGATAGACATCCTGGTATACCCCCGGCGTGGACGTCAGTTCCTCGTGGGTTCCCCGCTGCACGACCCTGCCCTCCTCCAGCACCAGAATTTCATCGGCATGCCGGAGCGAGGAGATGCGGTGCGCGATAATAAAGGTTGTTCTTCCCTTCATAACCTCTTTAAAGCCAGCCTGAATCTCGTGCTCGGTTTCCATATCGACAGCGCTCGTCGCGTCGTCCAGGACGAGTATCTTCGGGTTCTTCAGCAGGGCACGGGCGATAGCGATGCGCTGCTTCTGTCCGCCGGACAGCCCCAACCCCCGTTCGCCCACGACAGTGTCGTAGCCATCCGGCAGTTCGCTGATGAAATCATGCGCCTGGGCCAGCTTCGAAACACGAATGATCTCTTCCATGCTCACATTGTTCATCCCGTAGGAAATGTTGTTGCGGATGGAGGAGGAGAACAGAAAAGTCTCCTGAAACACGGACGCGATCTGAGAGCGCAAATCCTTGATTTTGATATGGCGGATATCCATACCGTCCAGCTTGATGCTGCCTTCATTCACGTTGTAGGCGCGCATTAGCAGCTGAATAATAGTCGATTTCCCGGAGCCCGTACCCCCGAGCAGCCCGATTACGGAGCCCGGAGGCGCATCGATATTGATGTCCACGACGGCAGGCATTTTGTTTCCATAAGCAAACATTACATTTTCGAAGGTAATATGACCCCGGACCTTGGCGGGATCGAGCTTGATCACACCATCTTCATCCTTGACGTCCACCCGCTGGTGCAGCAGTTCAAGCACCCGTTCCCCGGAGGCTTTGGATTGCGTATAGTTGTTGATATGGAACCCGATGCTCCACATCGGCCCGATGATATACCAGATCAGGCTGAAAAAAGCGACCAGCTCGCCCAGCGTCAAGGATTGGCGGATGACCAGGTAACCACCCACGCCCATTAGCAGCACAACACTGACCGAGGCCAGCAGCTCCATGACCGGGAAATAGCGGCTCCACAGCTCTGCCGCGTTCAGCTGGTTTCGCTTGTAATACTCATTGCGCACCGTAAATTTATCCACTTCATGAGCCTCACGCGCAAAGGACTTCACCGTACGCACGCCGGTGATGTTCTCCTGTACAGCCGTTGTCAAAGAGCTCAAGGCCTGGCGCATATCTTGAAAGGTCGGGTGGATCTTGGATTCGAATTTGAGAGCGACAAAGGTGAGGAGCGGCATGCTGATAAGCGTAATCAGCGTCAGCTGCCAGTTAATGCTCATCATGACTACTGCACCGAAAAAGAGCATCAGCAGCACGTTGAGCAGTTGGGCGAACCCGAAGCCGATGAAGTTGCGGATCGCTTCCAGGTCCCCGGTAAGGCGGGACATGAGGTCTCCGGTTTTGGCGGTATCATAGTAGCGGAAGGATAAAAACTGAAGCTTCTCGTAACAGGCATTACGAAGACGGTAGGCCAAAAAATTTCCGAGCCTGCCGCCGAAAAATCCGTGAAGAAATTGCATAAAGGATTTGAGGATCACGACTCCCAGAGCCGTCAGGGCCAGCATGGGAACGTCTTCAAAATTGCGAGGCACAATTACGTCGTCAATCAACCGCCGAAGCAGTATCGGGTATACAAGCCCGAGCGCGGTGGCTATGGCAAGGCATAGGATTGAAAAGAGCAAGTAGTGCCTTCTCTCCTTGAAGAAGCCCTGCAGCTGCCTGAGAACATCCATGAGTTTTTCCCTCCATTAACTGTTCATAATTTGTAATGACAATTATGAAGTTTATCATCCGCTTTACAGGGCGGCAAAGAGGATTACCCGCTGTTTTCGGGCAGGAATCCCCACATTTAACCAACGGTGTTTTGAAAACGTATTATTTTAATGAAATAGGGAAAATAACTCCCGTTTGCTTCCTTTTTTCAATGTTCAAGCATACATAAAAGGCAGCCTCTCCTCATAGGATGAAGGCTGCCTTGAGACATTGTGGTATAAAAGCTGAAAAAATGAGCGGGTATGCTGCAAACAGCACAGGAAAAATCACGGGCTGACCGGCTCGCCATCTGTTACACGCTTTCCTGCTCCAATTCCGCCAGCCGCTCTGCCAGTGCCGTCCACTGCTCCGGACTTTCGTTGCCGGCCAAAGATTGCTTCATGCCCTCCAGCGCCTCTTCTGTCTGCTCCTGGATATACCCGGCATGATGCTGTCTTTCCTGACAGATGCATTCCGTATAATAATCGGCGAGACTGCCACCGACACGTGCCGCTTCTTCCGCAACGAGTTCTCTGAGCAGTGGCTCAAGCTTCTCCTGCAACAGGCGCCGGCCGGCGCCTTCGAAGAAGTGCTTCGGATTTTTGAAAAAGCTCCAGTAGCTTTTCCACTCGACCTTCCCCTGGAAGGAGGCCTCCTCCAGCTCAGGCACCTTCCACTCCCGCGATGCTGCCGGCTTGCTGTCCAGACCGTCCAGCAATGCATGGATCTCCTCGCAGCAGCGAGAGCTTTCCTTCAGCACGATCGCTTGGCCCGCCTTCTCCAGCCTCAGCGTGGTGGCAAGCAGTTCCTGACTCAGCTCGATTTCGAGCAGACGCAGCAGCTCTCTGCCGGAAGCAGCAAATACGGAGCGCAGGTCTCCCTCGCCTTCCCGCAACGCGGATGGATGGAAGGCTTCCGCCATAAACTCTCCCGTGCGGTAGGTTATGCGCTGCCGGACATGATAGAGCAGTTCTTCCACTTCCGCCGCCATGCCCGGAGCCGGAGCCGCAGAGGCCAGTGCTCCGGTGATGGCGGCGGAACGGGTGAGGGCAGCTTCTACCTGACGCAGGCGAAGCTCACGCTGCTCTTTTCCCGCCATCGCTTCTTTGGCCCACTGCTCCATCCGGGCACGCACCCTTTGAATATCGCTGCCCGCTGCCCGGATGGACAGGCCTGCCAGCTCTTCGCCCGCGAAAGCGTGGAAGGATTGCTCGAACTCCGCAAACCTGGAGGCGTCGTAAAGCGCGGCCTCCTCCTTCTCCCGGCCGTCAAGCGCGAGCAGACTGGACACAGGGAAGATGCGCGGCTTGCGGATGCCGTTCGACTGCAGCTCCGCAGATACATGCCCGACGACCGCCTGCAGCTCTTCCTCCGAGGAGGCCAGATCTGCCGCATTTACAATAAAGAAGGTCTGATCCAGCACAAGCGCGTCCTTCACCCGTCCAAGCTGGGCCAGAAACTGGCGGTCGCCCTGGGTGAAGGCATGGTTGTAGTAGGTGACAAATACGAGCGCATCCGCATGCTTCATATAATTGAAGGTAACGCCGGTATGACGGGCATTGACCGAATCCGCCCCCGGCGTATCCACCAGCACGATGCCCTGGCGGGTGAGGGCACAATCGTAATACAGGTCAATCCGGTCTACAAAGCAGGACTTCGACTCGGCAGCCACAAAGCCCTTGTATTCCTCCATGCCAACGATCAGCACCTGGCCGAGCTGCGTTTTCGCGTCCTTCCAGCCGGCGGCAGCAGCCTTGATAAAGCTGTAGTGCGGCCGTCCCGCCGGATGGATTCCCTCGGGCCTTAGCTGCTCCGCCGTGCGCAGCCACTGCTCACCATCCGGCATGTCGATGCCGAGCAGTCTGAACGAATACTCCAGATCCTCGCGCAGCGCGGCGGGAGACTTCATGTGGACTGCGGCTGTTCGGTGGCGCCGCTCTCCTTCCGGCGCCATGATACGGTTGATCGCCGCCGTTGTCGGATGCGGCGAGACAGGCAGAACCGCTTCGCCGAGCAGGGCGTTGGCGAAGGAGGACTTGCCTGCGCTGAAGGCGCCGAACAGCGCCAGCGTGAACCGACCGTGCAGTAGGCTGCGCGCACGGTCCCGCAGCCCCCTCACCGCCGCCTGCATGGCGGGGTAAGGGGCTGCCAGTGCGGCGGCGGCTTCGAGCCGTGCCGCCGCATCCGCGAGCCGCCGCTGCCGTCCGGCGGCGGCAGGCTGCGCCGCAGCGTCCTGGCGGCGCGCGGCCGGGACAGGCACGGCTGCAGGCGCGGGCCGTGCTGCAGGCGCAGCCCCGGCGGCGGCTGGCGCCGCGGCGCGCGGCAGCTGCGCGGGCAGGCTGCCCGCAGGCGGCAGCAAGGCCCGCAGCACGGCGGCGTGGTCTGCAGCCGCCGTGCGCAGCGCGTCGGCCCGCAACGCGGCCTGCGCGCGGGCCGCTGCGGCGGCAATGCGCTCCGCCAGCGCGGTGCGCTGTTCGGCCGCGCGCGCGCCGAGCTGCTTCAGCAGCCGCTCGGTCAACCCACGCACGGCGCTGCGGTACAGCGCCGCCACGCCGGCGCGCAAATCCCTGCAATAGTTCAGCGTATATTCAGGCGATAAGGCCGCTTCCTGCACCGTATCCGCCACCAGCTTCTCCGTGATCCCTGGATGCAGCCGGCCCAACTCCTCCTCATACGAGCTATCCCATAATTGATGTAGCTCGCCGAAGGTACGGAGCTGGCTTCTGACATGGGGCAGCAGCTGCCCGTCCGCCTGCTCCTGCAGCATGGCCGTCAGCTTTTCCAGCCGCCGCTGCCGCTCCTTCTCCGTGCGGCCGCCGGCAAAGAAGAGCCCGGCCTTAAAACCGCTTCTGCGGCTTTCCAAATATTCGGCAGCGGCATCCCGCAGGACGGCTGGTGTCAGGTTTGCCTGCTCGATCAGATGTTCCACCTCACGGCGCAGCCGGTTCTGCTCCGCTTCCGGGAGCTTCTCCAGGGCCTCAGCCTCTTGCTTCAGTATTGCGTATTCCGCCTGCTGCCTTTCCGCTTCTGCTGCTCCTCCGGCGTCCTTCAGTAGCCGGTCAAGCTCCTCCTCCAGTTCCGCCTCGCGGGCCTGAATATGCCTTTCCGCCAAATGATGCAGCGAAGAACATACGCTATGGCTGACCAGCGTCTCCTTCATGCCGATCATGGAGCGGATCAGTTGCTCCAGCGAAGCCCACTGGTTCAACGGATGATGCCTGTCCGTCAGCGATGTAAACAATATATCCGCATAGCGGACCTCCCAAGCCTTGAAGCTCTCCTCTACTGCTTTGCGGTAATCGGCAAAGGACAACTCGCGCTCCCTGTGCTTGTCAATCTGGTTGACGATCAGATAAAGCGGCTTGCCCCAGTCGGACAAGCTCTTGGCAAAGGTTAAGTTGTTCTCCGACTGGACATGGTTGTAATCCATCACATAAAAGACGACATCCGCCAGATGCAGCGCCGAATCCGTAGCGAGCGCATGCCCTCTGTCCGTCGAGTCCACCCCCGGAGTATCCAGCAGCACGCCGCCGTCCTTCAGGACTGGCACGTCGTCCCATACCTCCACAGCGGAATACTCTCCCCCATTTACGCAGTATTCTGCCAGATCGGCGAGGCTGACCTTAAGGGGCGATTCGCTCGGCCCGCTGCGGTATATAAGCGCCCGCGGCTCCCCCGACCGGATGGAAACAACATTTGCACTTGTCGGCACAGGGCTGGACGGCAGCACCTTTTTACCGCACAGGCTGTTGATAAGGCTCGATTTCCCGGCTGAAAAATGACCGCAAAACGCAATGGTCAGCTCACCGGTAGACGCTTTCTGCAGCAGATCTGCAGCCGAGGCTGCTCCGGCGGAATCCTCAGCATTCTGCAAAAATAGCCGTATCTGTTCCATGGACCCGGACTTGCTCTCCATCTTTTCGGTAACCGTTTTCACCATCTGTCCGGTTCCACTCCTTTAATTTGATTGCTTCTCTCTGGAACCATTGTAGCACTGAACACACTCGCTGAGAACCGCAGCCAATCTTCCACACAGACCTGGAAGCACAAAAAAGCCGCCCCGGCCCGAAGACCGGCGGACAGCTTATGCTTGAAACGGAGCGCTTCAGTTCACAGCTTCTTCCAGTACAGGCAGCAAAATTTCAAATACCTGTCCGTGCTGCAAAATGGTGATGCCGCGCTGTTTGTCCTTCATAACAACAACCTCCGGCTTTTGCGACATGCGTTCCAGATAGTGTTCAGGAACGTCGCCGGAATGGCTCACCGTGATCCCTTCCATTTCACGTTCCTCATTTTCGGAGAGCTCACTGCTGAGCACCTCTTCGAAAATATCGGAGAACGCTCCAAAATTATCCGTATAGACCGAAATGCACTTCATTTTAGTTTCATCCTTTTCTACTCTTATGATTGTAGTCTTTTCTTGGCAACCTGACGCTTGGCAGACGTTTCCTGTTCCTTATCCTTCCTGATTCGGGACGTTTTCATACGCTTTTTGCCTTCACGGCAAACATCAAGCAACGGGCACACCTGGCACTGGGGATTCTGGGCCTTGCAATGATACCGTCCGAAAAAAATCAGCCTGTGATGGGTGATCGTCCATTCTTCGCGGGGTACCCGCTTCATCAGCTTTTTTTCCACTTCCAGCACACTGTCGTCCCAGCCCGCCAGGCCGAGGCGCTTGGAGACCCGTTCGACGTGAGTGTCCACCGCGATGGCGGGGACACCAAACGCGTTGGATACAACAACGTTGGCCGTTTTCCGCCCTACTCCAGGAAGCTGCACAAGCTTGTCATGCGAATCCGGTACCTCGCCCCCGTACTGTTCAAGCAGAATCCGGCACAGGCTTTGAATGTGCTTGGCTTTGTTCCGGTACAGGCCGATCCTCCGGATATCCTGCTCCAGTTCCTCCAGCGGTACAGCCAAATAATCCTCCGGCGTCTTGTATTTTTGGAACAAGTCGGCTGTTACCTTATTGACCGTTTCATCCGTGCACTGGGCTGACAGCAGTACGGCAATCGTCAGTTCAAAAGCGTTGCTATGGTTCAGCTCACAATGAGCGTCAGGAAACATATTGCCGATCGTGTCAAGAATATGGCGCGCGGTTGCTGCATTCACGGAATCCTACCTCCTACACAAAAAAACGTCCTGATACAGGGGCCTGCCCCGTATCAAGACGATCACTCTAAATAATCATCCGGAAAAAGAAACGACTATTGTTTGGGTATTCCAACCGCCAAGGGGCTTAAATACTTTTTTAGTTTATCATTATCTGCGCCGGAATGCACCCCTTAAGTACATAAAAGAACAACGAAGCTCAATTATTACGCTTGATCGGGTGCTCAAGATCCACATGGCCCATCAGCGATTCTACCGCTTCCCCGTCAACGAGAAGATCGAGCGTGTTCACCTCGGGGAACTGAAACATCGTCTTGGTCAGTGCCTCCAGCGCCAGCGCTTCTCCTCCGGCGCCAAGCCGTGCGGCGTCAGGCAGGCTGATATTCAAAGTCAACGCCCCGTTTTCAAACCTGATCTGCTGAATCTCTATGGATTCTGACCACAACGGCGCCTGATTATCGCTGCCGCTGTGCTGTAATGCCTGAAATGCCAGCTTATACTTTTGCAGTTCGCTCGGATAGCTGATCTCCTGCGTGGACTCCAACAGCTCTGCCTGGTTGGCATCCGTATAATACACTTTAATGCTCATGCTGCCTGTTTCAGCTTTATCTGGCTCCGTCTCTTCGGCCGCCGGCTTATCCGGCGCCCCGGGCGGCTCAGCCTCCTGATTTTGCGGAGGAGTTCCCGCAGACTCTCCATCGGAAGCCGCTGCGTCTTGCCCGGCGGGAGCCTCCTGCACAGGCTGTTCCTCCGCTGGCGGAGCGGCGGGTGGTGCGGCCTGTTTGCCTGCACAGCCTGCTGTAACGGCTATGATCAACGCAAGCTGACACGCATTCCAAGCTATCTTTTTCATCCCTCAGCCTCCTGTTCACCAGAAAAAGGATCAATTGACCCCGAGATACTCTTCAATTCCATCCGCAATCCCCTGGGCCACCCGATTCTGGAAGTCCTCCGAGAATAAAGCCGCAGCATCATTGCTGTTGCTCAGATACCCTACCTCCAGCAGAACCGCCGGCATGCTCGTTTCACGGATGACATGGAAATTGCCGTAACGGACGCCGCGGTTGGTGAGTTGGGTCGCTGCAACCAAATGCTTGTGGACCGTATTGGCCAGCTCCTTGCTGCTGCTGCGCTGATAATACGTTTCCGTGCCGCTTGCCGCCGAAGAGCCGGCCGAATTGGCATGAATGGAAACAAACACATCGGCATTCACGTTCTCGGCAACCTTGACCCGCTCCTTCAACTCCAGGAAGGTATCATCACTGCGGGTCATGACAACGTCCAGATCAGGACTTTGCTTCAAAATTTGCTCTACCTTCAGGGCCATTGCCAGGTTGAAGGACTTTTCATTGTTCCCGCCGCCGGCAGAAGCACCCGGATCTTTGGCACCATGCCCTGCGTCGATGACAACAACTTTTTTGCCGTCGCCCCCCACCGGTGGTGTCACTTCGCTGCTGTTCTCCGTCAGATCAACGATGACGAGATCAGTGCCCTCATTGTACGCCTTGTAGCCCATCACTTTATTCAAATCAATGACGACACGCACGGTAGAAGGGCTGTCACTGAATAGCGCATAACGTATTTTGGAGACATTATCGCTGTCCGTCACCGCCAGTTCCCCGTTGTGATCCGCATTGAGAGGCAAGCTGTCTCCGAACGTATCCGAGAATGCCGCATTGGGCAGGTCAATGACGAGCCGGTCCGGTCCTGCCATCGTGAACGTGTTCGGCTTTACAGTACCTGTGGTTGTGATAAGCATCCGGTTATCACTGAAGCTGATTCCATTCACCAGTGCAAGACCTTCCGATGGTGCATTGCCATCCGTGCTGTCGTTTCCCGAAGCAGGAGGAGTGCTTCCTTCGTTCCCTGGGCCACTGTTCCGGGTGACCAATGTTACGGTTTTGGTGGAACCGTCCCAGTCGACGTCCACGCCCATTTGTTCTCCAATGAACCGAAGCGGAACCAGAGCGCTGCCGGAACGTATAACAGGAGCAACGTTTAATGTGACCTGCTTTCCGTTGACGGTTGCAGATTTGCTGCCAATTACGAGTTGAAGCTCCGTTCCGTCACTGAATACCTGAACGGTCTTGTTCTCCTGCTTCCAGTCTACCTTGTAACCCAAATTTTCCGAAATGACCCGAAACGGTACCATCGTCGTCCCGCTAATGATACCCGGCTGCGCTGAGCCGGAAACATTAATCTGCTTTCCGTCCAGAACGATGTGCGCACCGGCCGACGCTGCGTGTCCATAATTCGGAGCCGCCCACATGAAGACAAATAAAAACAATAAAAAGCCTAACTTCTTCATTCTTCACCCTTCCATTCCAAAATTTTTGCCATGCTTCAGCGCAGCCTTCGTTGTGCATGCTTACGCAATGCCGGACAACCTTATTAGACGTTTGGCATCGTCAAAAGTTGCGTATAAATGCCAAGATAACTAAATTAATGTACTTTTCAGCGCTTGTTGCCGCCGGGAAATCCGATTCATTTCCTTGGTTTAGGCCTGGAGACTTGGTGATTTGGAATCATTTACCTCACAACAAAAAAACGATTATATCCAAACGTGTGATCGCTTGACATAACCGTTCTTATGTTCACTTCATTTCCTCATTTTCTATAGGTCCAAATATTCGCGCAAAGCATTTACAATCCCGTCCGCAATCCGGTTCTGGGTCTCTTCCGAGTACAGTGCAGCCTCGTTTCCGGCATTGCTCAAATAACCTGCCTCCAGCAGCACGGCCGGCATCTTCGTCTCACGGGTCACATGCAAATTCTGCACCTTAATACCGTTATCCTTAAAGCCTGTCGCCTCGGCCAGATATTTTTGCATTACAAGGGCAAGCTCCTTGCTGTCAGCCCTGGTATAGTAGGTCTCAGAGCCGTTGGCCAGCATGCCGGTTGCTGTCTTTGGCATGCTATTGGCGTGAATGGAGACAAAAATATTCGCATTCAGACTATTCGCAAGTGAGGACCGCTCCTCGAGCTCCGGATAAGTATCTCCGTCCCGTGTCAATACAAGCTCGACATCCGGGTCGCCCTGCAGCCTCTCCTGCACCTTTAAAGCTACTGCCAAGTTGAATTCCTTTTCCGTCCGTCCTGTAATGCTGGACGCTCCAGGGTCTTTGCCGCCATGTCCCGCATCAAGCACTATCAGCCAGCGTCCATCCTCGCCGGATGGCTCCGCCGGATTGGAAGGCACAGGTTCATTTACAGGCTCATCTGCAGACTCTCCCGGAGATTCGCCAGGGGAATCGTTCAGGGTAATCACATATTCCCCTTCCTCCTTAGCCAGGGAATATCCCTTGGCGCTGTTCAGAACGAGCACAATCCGCGCAGCCGGATCACTGCCATCAAACTGCCCGAAGCGAAGCAATTGCACATCTTCGTCGCCGTCCGCCTCAATAGCTCTGGTTCCGTCGCTTTCCTTGGTGTATTGATCGTTCAATTCCTCGCTAAATTCCACATTTGGAAAATCAACCACAATCCGGTCAGGGCCAGTCATCGTGAATACGTTCGGCTCGCTTTCCTCGTCCGCCAACACGGTGAGTTGACCGTCACTGAAGCGGATTCCGTACACCTCATGCGCATGTTCCCCGGCATCTGTGTCCGTATCCGTCCCCTTGTCCGGGTCTGTTCCAGGCTCGTCCGCCTTGCTGTCGCTGTCCTTGTCCGCATCATCAGCAGCAAGCTTCTGCAGATACACCGCTTTGCCGGCATTATCCCACTTGACGCTTAAACCGAGCTGCTCCCCCACAAACCGCAGCGGTACCAGGGTTGAGCTTCCCCGCAGCAGCGGTGGAGAATCCAGCTGTACTTCCTTTTTCCCCACATACGCCATCGTCCGGCCAACATACATGGAAATGTCGGTGTTGCTCTTATGTACCGTCACCTTGTACTCCTTGGGTTCCCACTCAAACTTGTAGCCCAACTCCTCACCGATGACGCGCAGCGGAACCATCACTTTTCCGTTCACCATTTCCCCTGTCGCGTCCCCGGACACGTTCAGCCGCTCGCCGTCCAAAAACAGGCCCACACCTGCCGCCTCAGCCTTGTGAAAAGAAGGGATCAAACATAGCCAAAATGCCAAAAAAAGCAGCCATCCGTATTTTTTCATCCTGATTCTCCTTATTAATATGCTCTTGAAGCCCTTCGCTGCAGTTGGAGCTACCCTCATAACCTCTTAGACGCCAAATGCTGCCAAATGTTGCGCATAAATATGTACCTTTATCATTTTTTTTGACAAAAAAACCGCAAGCGCAGATTTTAACTGCACTTGCGGCACCACGGGTATTACCGAAAACAATTATACGAATGCTTTCTTGGCGAGCTGCTGTTCATAAAGGGCAATTTTATCTTCATGCTGAAGCGTTAACCCGATGTCATCCAGACCCTGCAGCAGGAACTGTCTGCGATGCTCATCCAGATCAAAATCGATATGCAGACCGTGTTCGTCCGTGATCGTTTTATTTTCCAGGTCCACGTTCAAACGGTAACCGTTATGAGCCGCAGTCCGCTGGAACAGCTCCTCGACCTGCTCCTCTGACAATTTGATCGGGAGGATTCCGTTTTTAAAGCAGTTGTTGTAAAAGATATCGGCATACGACGGAGCAATGACACATCTGAACCCGTAATCCATAATAGCCCAAGGCGCGTGCTCACGGGAGGAGCCACAGCCGAAATTGGCACGGGAAATGAGGATGGATGCTCCCTGATAGCGCTCCTTGTTCGGCTCGAAATCAGGGTTTACGTTGCCCTGCTCATCAAAGCGCCATTCATAGAACAGAAACTGTCCGAATCCGGTGCGTTCAATCCGCTTCAGAAACTGTTTTGGAATAATAGCGTCTGTATCCACATTGACCCGGTCAACCGGGGCTACAATACCGTTTAAAGTTTTAAATGCTTCCATAATCTCTCTCCTCCCGTGTCCTAGCTGACAACTTCCTGCTTAAATTCCCAGCCGCGCACATCATAGAAACGACCGTGGACCGCTGCGGCGACAGCCATGGCAGGCGAAACAAGATGCGTGCGTCCGCCGCGCCCCTGCCGGCCTTCAAAGTTACGGTTGGAAGTCGACGCGCAGCGCTGTCCCGGCTGCAATACGTCCGGGTTCATCGCCAGACACATGCTGCAGCCCGCATCGCGCCATTCGAAGCCGGCTTCCTTGAAGATGACATCCAGACCTTCCTGCTCCGCCTGCTGCTTGACACGTCCGGAGCCCGGAACGACAATCGCCGTTACTTTGTCAGAAACCTTGTAGCCCTTCGCCACCTCGGCCGCGGCGCGCAAATCCTCAATCCGGCCGTTCGTGCAGGAACCGATAAACACATAGTCAATTGCAATATCCGTCATCGGCGTTCCCGGAGTCAGGTCCATATATTCAAGCGCCTTCTCAGCGGCTTTGCGTTCGTTTTCCGTAGCCATCCCGGCAGGATCAGGAACCTTGGCTGTGATGTCCGTACCCATGCCAGGGCTCGTTCCCCAGGTTACCTGCGGGATGAGAGTCTCCATATCAAATTCCGCAACCGTGTCGAATTGTGCTCCTTCATCGGTCACGAGCTTCTTCCATTCTGCCACAGCCTGGTCAAATGCGGCTTCCTGCGGTACATGCTCGCGTCCGCGCAGGTATTCGAAGGTCGTCTCATCCGGAGCGATCATGCCTGCACGGGCACCACCTTCAATGGACATATTGCAGATTGTCATGCGCTCTTCCATGCTCAGCTCGCGAATAGCCTCACCGGTGTACTCGATAACATAACCTGTGGCAAAGTCAGTGCCGTATTTGGCGATTACACCAAGAATCATGTCTTTTGCCGTCACGCCGGGCTTGCGCTTGCCGACGAAGCGGACCTCCATCGTTTTGGCCCTGGCTTGCTGCAGACACTGGGTCGCAAGCACGTGCTCAACCTCGCTCGTTCCGATCCCGAAGGCGAGCGCGCCGAAGGCACCGTGTGTGGAGGTATGGCTGTCGCCGCAAACGATCGTTTTGCCCGGATGCGTCAGACCGAGCTCCGGCCCCATGACGTGCACCACGCCCTGGTCGAGCGTGTTCAGATCGTACAGGGTTACACCGAAATCGCGGCAGTTCTGGGTCAATGTGTCGATTTGCTGCTTCGAGATCGGGTCCGCAATGTTAAAGCGGTCCTTCGTCGGCACATTGTGGTCCATCGTCGCAAACGTGCGCTCAGGACGGCGCACCTTGCGGCCGCTCAGGCGCAGCCCTTCAAAAGCCTGCGGCGAGGTCACCTCGTGCACCAGATGCAGATCGATGTATAAAATGCCCGGCTTGCCCTCTTCCTGATGAATAACGTGATTATCCCAAATTTTCTCAAACATTGTCTTTTTGCTCATTCTATTCACCCCTGTTTGGTTCGTACATTGTGAGCAGGCAGAAGCGCCTCTCTTGTTGACATGAATATATCATTCTTGTCTTCATTCATCCAAGATATAATATCTATAGGAGTGATAGGCTGAAACTATAACCTCTGTAGTCGAACGGCTTGAATTCAGATATAATATTGGAAGCAAGTATATCAAGATCTAAAAAGGATGGTCGTTCCATGGAATTCAGGCAGCTTCAATACGCGCTTCAGATCGCCTCTGAACGGAATTTCTCCAGGGCAGCCGAAAAACTCCATATCGCGCAGCCTTCGCTGAGCCAGCAGCTTTCCAAGCTGGAGAAGGAGCTGGGTGTGCTTTTGTTTCAGCGCAATACGAGCGCGGTTGAGCTCACCCATGCCGGCGAGGTGTTTGTGGACAAAGCCCAGAAAATTGTCGATGCCATGGAGGTGCTGCGCCAGGAAATGGATGACATCTCCCAGCTGCGCAAAGGCAAGGTTGTCGTCGGCAGCATGCCGATCACCGGCTCTCATTTACTGCCGCATGTGCTGCCTGCCTTCAAGCATCTGCATCCCGACATCGAGATCACGCTGCTTGAGGATTCCTCCATGAACCTGGAGAAAAAAACGGCGAACGGGCAGACCGACTTAAGCCTGCTGTCCCTCCCCCTGGTCGAACCGTCCCTGTCCTATGTCCCCATCGGGGAAGAGGTGATCGACCTTGCCGTGCCGCCAGGGCATCCCTTGGCCAAGCTTGCCGAAGAGAAACTGCTGCAGACGGTCAGGCTGGAAGAGCTGGCGGATGAACCGTTCGTCGTGCTCAAGAAAGGACAAGGCTTCAGGAAGCTTACGATGGATTTGTGCCATCAGGCCGGCTTTGAACCGCAGGTTGTGTTTGAAAGCAACAATATGGAAACGGTGCAGTCCCTTGTCGCCACAGGCATGGGCATCACCCTCGTGCCACGCTTCATCGCCCGCGCTGCCAGCAGCGAATTCGTGCCGGTATACCTGAAGCTCACGGATCCTACCCCAAGCCGCACCCTGGTAATCGCTTACCGGAACGGGCGTCATCTCTCGAAAGCGGCTGAAGCGTTTATTGCTACCTTTGAGGAAACGGTGAGCCAATTGTCGGGTGGGCTGTAATTGCCCCATTCCGGCACTTGACCAGGCAATTACAGATACAAAGACGGGCGGCGGTCTTCAAACACCGGAATCCGTCCCCGTACTTCCTTGACCAGCTCCGGATGGATCGTCCCGGTGACGATTTCCTCCTGATCGCCTCCCTCGGCGATCACCTCTCCCCACGGATCGATAATCATCGAATGGCCGAAAAATTCCGTTATGCCTCCTGTTCCCACCCGATTGCAGGCAAGCACATACATCTGGTTTTCAATTGCTCTTGCCATCAGCAATGTCCGCCAGTGATGCAGCCGCGGATGAGGCCATTCCGCTGGCACGATCAGCATGTCGGCTCCCGCCAGCGCCAGCCTGCGTCCAAGCTCCGGAAAGCGGATATCGTAGCAAATCGATGCCCCGGCCTTCATAGCACCATCGAGCTCGAACAGTACAGGCTCACTTCCAGCCTGCAAATATTTCTCCTCATCCATTAGACGGAACAGGTGAATTTTCGAGTATGAAGCAGCCGTATTTCCGCTGCGGTCGAATATATAGGTTGTGTTGTAGATGCCGCCGTCCGCTTTTTTCTCCGCGATCGAGCCTGCCACGACATTCACCCGATGCCTGCGCGCAAAGGCGGATACCCACTCTTTTGTTTCCTTTCCTTCCACATCGGCCAGTTCATGAATCTGTTCCAGGGCATAACCGGTATTCCACATTTCCGGAAGCACGATCACATCCGGTTTGACTGCAGCCGTCACGGCCTGTTCCATCAGCTGCTCCATATGGCGGCGGTTGACCTCCGGCTCGCCAAGCGCGATATCGGCCTGCAATAAAGCAATATTTACAGATTGGCTTGAATCGGTAGACATGGTTTCCCTCCTCCGCAGACGCCGTTAGAGTTGACCGCGTCCGCCTGCATCTCAACATTTGTATCATCATATCCCGGTCTGGGCCCGCACGCAACAGGATGCGCTTAATTCCCTCTATACAACTCGGGAATATAGTGATAGATTTAGCTTTAATTGAAATTTAAGATAAAGGTTGTGTACAATTCCATGAACAATGGGGTCTCCAACAGCAAATATGCCGCTTTTTCCATACCTGTAGCAGATGTGATGACACAGCTTCCAACACAGTTTTTTGCGACACTCGTCCAGAATGTCAACCGTGAGATTGCCGCAGGCCATGATGTCATTAATCTCGGCCAGGGCAATCCGGATACACCGACACCGGAGCATATCGTCAAGGTTCTGCAGCAGGCGGCCGCCAATCCGCTCTATCATAAATATTCACCGTTTACGGGCTACCGTTTCCTCAAGGAAGCCGTCGCGCAACGCTATCTCGAGGATTACGGAGTGGAGCTTGACCCGGATACGGAGGTCGCCATCCTCTTCGGCGGCAAGACAGGGCTCGTGGAGCTGCCCCAGATTTTGCTGAATCCCGGGGATGTCTGCCTCGTGCCTGACCCGGGCTACCCGGATTACTGGTCAGGCGTCGCGCTGGCCAAAGCGGAAATGTCCTTCATGCCCTTGCTGGAACGGAACGGATATCTTCCGGACTATGCGAATATCCCGGATTCAGACCGAGACAGAGCAAAGCTGATGTTCCTGAATTATCCGAACAATCCGACCTCGGCGACGGCACCGCTCTCCTTCTATGAAGAGACCGTGGAGTTTGCCGGACGCCATCAAATTGTGGTGGCCAGCGATTTTGCCTACGGGGCGATCGGCTATGACGGCGAGCGTCCGGTCAGCTTTCTGCAGGCCGCAGGCGCCAAAGAGGTCGGCATCGAGTTTTATACTTTGTCCAAAACTTATAACATGGCAGGCTGGCGCGTAGGCTTCGCGCTCGGCAACGCGGAGATCATCTCCCGCATCAACCTGCTGCAGGACCATATGTATGTCAGCCTGTTCGGCGGCATTCAGGAGGCGGCCGCAGCAGCACTGACCTCATCGCAGGATTGTGTAACCGAGTTGGTTGGCCGGTATGAATCGCGCCGTAACGCCTTCTTCCAGGCGCTTGCGGACATCGGCTGGAAAGCGCAGGCACCACGGGGCTCGTTCTTCAGCTGGCTGCCGGTGCCGGAAGGGTTTACATCCGCTTCCTGCGCGGATTTGCTCCTGCGAGAGGCCAAGGTCGCTGTCGCTCCCGGCATCGGCTTCGGCAGCCACGGCGAGGGCTACGTGCGTGTTGGACTGCTGAGCACAGAGGAACGGCTGGTGGAGGCCGCGCAGCGGATCGGCCGTTTAAACCTGTTCCGCTGATAGCGGGATGTTAATCCTTTTGCCAAAATGCGGCGGCCGTGATATTCTTGGTGATAAGAAAACAATAAACGCAATGACGGGGCCAGTACGAGAAGCGGTGGCGACCAGAGAGTAAATTCCGACAGGCTGTGAGAATTTACCGTTGACCCTCTCCGAACCCTACCCCCGAGCGGCCTGCACCTGCAGGACGTCCTCTGACGTTACAGGAATGAAGTCGGATGATGCCAATCATCAATGAAGGTGGTACCGCGGAAGCTCAAACTTTCGTCCTTTGCTAAGGACGAAAGTTTTTTTGTTGTCTTTTTTTGCAAATGAGTCTATGCCATTAAAGGAAGTGGAACCCATGTCTTCACGTATTGTTGTCAAAATCGGCAGCAGCTCGCTGACCGGGGATGAAGGGGGGCTGAACAGGGATGCGATTTCGTTCTTTGCGGCGGAAATGGCAGCCATGCATGCCGAGGGCCACGAGCTGCTGCTTGTAACCTCAGGCGCTGTGGCGGCAGGCTTCAGGGAGATCGGCTACCGCTTTCGCCCGAAGCAGCTGCATGAGAAGCAGGCCGCTGCCGCTGTAGGTCAGGCTCTGCTCATGCAGGCTTACCAGCAGGCCTTTGGCAGCCACGGGATTACCACAGCCCAGATCCTGCTGACACGCAGCGATTTCCTCATCCGCAAGCGGATGAATAATGCGCGCCGCACGATGGAGGAACTTCTGGAGCAGCGGGTGATCCCTATTTTCAACGAAAACGACACCGTTTCGGTCGATGAGCTGAAATTCGGCGACAACGACATGTTGTCCGCCCTCGTCGCCAACCTGTCCAAAGCCGCTCACTTGAGTATCATTACGGATATGGACGGCCTGTACACCGCTGATCCGCGCAAGCATCCGCAGGCGGTCCGCTTTGACAGAATTTCCGAAATTACGGAGGAAATTTACGAGCTTGCCGGCGGCTCCGGCTCTTCCGTGGGTACGGGCGGCATGCGCTCCAAGGTGGAGGCCGCCAAAGTGGCTGTGCGCGGCGGTGTGCCGGTATTTGTAGGCAAGGTAGCTGAACCGGGGGATCTGCTGCGCAGCGTTGAAGGCACGGGACGGGGCACTTATTTTGATACCCATCTTTCTTCCCTGCCCGTGAAAAAGCAGTGGCTCGGCTTTATGTCTACGCCTCTTGGAACCGTGCATGTCGATGCCGGGGCTGAGAAAGCGCTGCTTCACGACGGCCACAGTCTGCTGCCTGTCGGAGTCTTTAACGTGGAAGGAACGTTCAGTGCCGGCGATGTCGTTGAAGTCGTGGGACCGGAAAAGCGCATTCTGGGAAGAGGCATCGTCAATTATGACGATGAGCAGCTCCGGTCGATTCTCGGTCTCCCAAGCGGAGACGTTATCCGAAAAATCGGGACCCTTCACAGGCTTGAGGTCATTCATCGGGATGAGTGGATTACGTTGTGAAGCCTTGCAGGATATTACTTGAGGAGGTTGAACGAAATGAGTGAAGTAAAGGAAAAGGCGTCATTGGCAAGAGCTACGGCCGGGGCGTTAAACAAACTCAGCACACAGCAAAAGAATGAGGCGCTGCTTGTTATGGCCGAAGCTCTTGTGCAGCACCGTGACGAGCTGATTGCGGCGAATGATGACGATTTGCAGCGCGGCCGTACAAACGGTACCTCGGAATCGCTGCTCGACCGGCTCAAGCTTACGGAAGCGCGGATTGAAGGCATTGCCGAAGGCTTGCGGCAAATTGCCGCCCTGCCCGATCCGGTCGGCGATACGCTGGAGGTGCTGGACAGACCAAACGGGCTGCATATTGAAAAGATCCGGGTACCGCTCGGCGTAATCGGCATCATCTATGAGGCCCGTCCCAATGTAACGGTGGACGCGGCCGGACTGTGCCTGAAGACCGGCAACCCGGTCGTGCTGCGCGGCGGCTCGGCCGCCCTGTCCTCCAACCGGAAGCTGGCGGAAATATTGCATGAGGCGCTCGACACTACAGCCATTCCACGGAATGCGCTGCAGATTATTGAGGACGCAGACAGAGCTTCTGTAGACGAAATGCTGAAGCTGAACGGACTGATCGACGTTATTATTCCGCGCGGGGGCAGATCTCTGATCCAGACTGTCGTGCAAAACGCCACCGTCCCTGTGATTGAGACCGGCGCCGGGGTATGCCATACGTATCTGGACGCTTCAGCTGATCCGGCGATGGCGGATCAGATTGCGCTCAACGCAAAGGTACAGCGCCCGTCTGTCTGCAACTCGATGGAGACGCTGCTTGTTCATGAGGATTTTGCGTCTGCCCACCTGGCCCGGCTTGCAGAGCGCTTCCGGGAAGCCGGTGTGGAGTTGCGCGGATGTGACCGAACACGGGAGCTGGCGCCTTTTGCTTTGCAGGTCACCGAGGAAGACTACGCTACCGAGTACAACGACTACATTCTGAACGTGAAGGTTGTAGCCGGTCTGGATGAAGCTCTGGAGCACATTGCCCGCTTTGGCACGCTGCATTCCGAATGCATTATTACCGCAGACGAGACAAATGCCGCGCGTTTTCTGCAGGAGGTGGATGCGGCAGCGGTCTATCACAATGCTTCCACCCGCTTTACCGATGGCTTTGAATTCGGCTTCGGTGCGGAGATCGGCATCAGCACGCAGAAGCTGCATGCACGCGGACCGATGGGTCTGCCTGCCCTTACATCCGTCAAATATATCGTCCGTGGTGACGGACAAATCCGCGAATAAATCACCCCAGAGAGGGTTAGCGCCAATACAAAGATATTGCAGGAGGTAAAATTCAATCATGTGTGAATCTACACCAAAGACCTTAATTTCACAGCAAATCATTTTCTCGGGTGCCGGCTCGCTTGCCGAATCCCTGATCAAAGGCATGATTGCCCGCCATGTGGTACGGCCTGAAGGGATTACTGTAACCAACCGCAGCAATGCGGCAAGACTGCTGGAGCTCAAGACACGTTACGGGGTAGTGACACAAAATGATGACGCCGCCAAGGAAGAGCTGCTGCGCCGGGCTCCGGTCATCGTGCTTGCCATGAAGCCGAAGGATGCAGGAGCGGCGCTGAAAGCCATGGCTCCCTTGCTGTCTGAAGATCAGCTGCTCATCTCCGTGATCGCCGGACTGTCCATTCGTACGATGCAGCAGTTGCTTGGCCGCAACCAGCCGATTGCCCGTACGATGCCGAATACCTCGAGTTCGATCGGGCTTGGCGCCACAGGCATTACCTTTTCGAAGGAGATTTCTCCGGAGCAGCGGACCAGCGTGCTGCAGATGTTCGAATCCGTCGGCACCGTCACTGTCGTTGACGAGGATAAAATGGAAATCCTCACCGGCATTTCAGGCAGCGGCCCGGCTTATGTCTATTACTTGATGGAAGCCATGATGGCCGCCGGTATCCGCGGGGGGCTGACAGCAGAACAGTGCCGGGAGCTGACCGTGCAAACCGTTCTTGGAGCAGCCCGGATGGTACAGCAGACTGAAGAAGAACCGTCCGCGCTCCGCGCAAAAATCATGTCGCCAAACGGCTCAACCATTGCCGCGCTGCAAAAGCTGGATGAAGGGGATTTCTTCGAAACCGTCATCAGCGCAGTCTACCGCTGCGCCGAGCGCTCCCGTGAGATGGGAGATGCGTTAAAGGAGGGTATTGAATGAGCTATTGCCAGGCAACCTACCGCGTATACGACGACAAAGCGGATTTTAACAAAAAAGCCGAGTCGATCGCGGTAGGCATGACTGTCGGAAGCTGGACGGAGCTGCCACAGACGAAACGTGAAGCCATGCAAAAGCATCTCGGTCAGGTCACCAGCGTGGAAGTGGTGGACAATGGTCCCGGACAGCGCTATGCCGACCTGACCATCGCCTATCCTGATGTCAATTTCAGCGCAGACATTCCCGCACTGCTCGTCACGGTGTTTGGTAAAATATCGATGGATGGGCGCATCAAACTGACGAAGCTCGATTTCTCGGAGCGCTTTCTGTCCGCCTTCCCCGGCCCGTGTTTCGGCATTCAAGGAGTGCGCGAGCTGCTGAATGTACATGACCGCCCTCTGTTCATGAGCATCTTCAAATCCGTCATCGGGTTGAATCTGGATGAGCTGAAAGAGCAATTTGTAAAGCAGGCGCTGGGCGGCGTCGATCTGATCAAGGATGATGAAATCCTGTTCGAGAACGAGCTGACCCCGATCGAAAAGCGTGTTGAGGCTTGCCTCAAGGCGGCAGGGGAAGCCGGCCGCGAGACGGGAAAAAAACTGCTTTACGCCGCCAACCTGACAGGACCTACATCCCAGCTTAGGAGCCAGGCGATCAAAGCGGTGCAGGCCGGGGCGAATGCGCTTCTGTTCAATGTGCTGGCTTACGGCTATGATGTCCTGCATGAGCTCAGCTCCGACCCGGACATCAACGTGCCGATTGCAGCTCACCCGGCGCTGGCCGGGGCCTTTTACCCCTCTCCTTATTATGGCATTTCGGCATCTGTGCTGCTCGGACAGCTCATGCGCCTGGCCGGGGCGGACCTGGTGCTCTTCCCTTCCCCTTACGGGTCGGTTACGATGCCGCGCGAAGAGAACATGGCCATCCGGGATGAGCTGCTGCGTACGAATTTGCCTATAAAAACGAGTCTGCCCGTACCTTCGGCAGGAATTCATCCGGGGCTTGTGCCCTTGATTTTGCGCGATTTCGGCCAGGATGTCGTGATCAACGCCGGCGGTGGTATCCACGGCCATCCGATGGGCACGGAAGCCGGCGGCCGCGCTTTCATGCAGGCGATCGAAGCTGCGGGACAGCACATTCCGCTCGCCGAATATGCTGCCTCCCATCCGGAACTGCAGTCTGCTTTGCAATTATGGGGAGGAGAACGATGACAGCAGCGAGGAAGCCTGTCATCTTTTGTGATTTTGACGGCACGATCACCGTGAGCGACAATATTGTCGCCATTATAAAGCATTTCCGCCCGCCGGGTTATGAACCGATTCTGGACGATATCATTCAGCAGCGGATCTCCGTCCGTGAGGGAGTCAGCGCGATGTTCTCCCTGCTCCCCTCGTCGCGCAAGGAGGAGATTGTGCAATTTGTGCTTGGACAAGCCGCTATCCGCGAAGGTTTTGGACGCTTCCTTGACTATTTGCAGGAGCAAGGTATCGAATTTTATGTGACCAGCGGCGGTATGGACTTTTTTATCGATCCGTTGCTGAAGCCATTCGGCATCCCGCATGATCATATTTTTTGCAATGGCGCGGATTTTTCGGGAGATCACATCGAAATCACTTGGCCCCATCCTTGTGATAACCAGTGCAGCAACATGTTTGACAGTGGCTGCGGGATGTGCAAAACGACCGTTATGCGGCGTTTTCCTGCCGACAGCTACCGCCGGATACTGATCGGGGACAGCCTGACCGATTTTGAAGGCGCGAAAATTGCCGATTTCGTCTACTCCCGCTCCATACTGACCGACAAATGCGCGGAACTGGGCGTGTCCCATGTTCCGTTTGCAACGTTTGACGATATCGTCTCTGATCTGAAATTGAAGTTTGAAGAAGGAGTGCTGTAAGTGAGCCTGGTCCATATTCCTGCCGAGGAAAAACGGCGTGTACTCGAAGAATTGGCAGACGTAAAGGAACTGTTCGCAGCCCGTAACTGGTTTCCCGGCACAAGCGGCAATTTGTCGATGCGGGTAGGTGAAATGGATGGAGAACGGTTCCACTTTGCCATTACGGCGAGCGGTAAAGACAAATCCAAGCGGACAGCGGAGGATTTTCTGATCGTGGATCAGGCAGGACGACCGGCGGAGACTACCAACCTGAAGCCGAGTGCGGAGACGCTGATTCACTGCGAAATTTACCGCCTGACAGGCTGCGGGGCCGTGTTCCACGTCCATACCGTGTTCAACAACCTGATTTCCGAGTATTACGGGGAACAAGGCGCTGTTCCGCTGCAGGGCATTGAGCTGATCAAGGCTTTCAACATCTGGGAGGAAAATGCGGCGATTGCCGTTCCTGTGCTGCCCAACTATGCCGATATTTCCGCCATCGCCAAGCTGGTGCCTGGTGTATTAAATGAGCAGGTTCCCGGCATTCTGCTGCGTAATCACGGTATCTATGCGTGGGGCCGCGACGCGTTTGAGGCCAAGAAGCATCTGGAAGCCTTTGAGTTTCTGTTTGAGTCGGTCTACAGATCTTTGCTGCTGAACAAATAATGCTCACCAAGTAAAAGGCACCTGACAGTTCGAGTATTCGAGTAAAGGAGATGTCCCAAAAGGTCTGTTGATCCGGGGCTCTCCTTTTTATGTTCTGAGATGCCCCCTCTCGACAAAATGTTTATGAAATAGTTTGTAAAATTTTCGCAAGCTCATTTTCAACCACGGAATCGTCTATAGAGCCCAGATATTCCGGTGTAAGCAATTGATACTTTTTCATGTTATAAAAATCAATAATTGCTTGTTTCAGGGTGACATCATACTGGATGGAGAAGGATGGCTCCATCATGCGCCGCAGCACAGCATCATCTTGAACCATAAACAGCACTGCATTCATTCTGTTAAAAATACCCTGCTCCATCCCGGATTCAAAAAAAGCCTGTAAATTTTGATTTCTATTTATTAGGGCAATGGCCAGATTTTCAAAAAGATGCGGATAAAATTCTTTGAGATCCTGTAAAAACACATCAGAAAAATAAATGACACATATCAACGATTGCAAAAACGTTTTTTGAAAGCGCTCCACAAAAGATACGGAATCATCCTGTTCAACTGCATCAACCTCTTGCAGGAAGCTGATCGAGTACTCTACAACCTGCTGGATGATCTCATCTTTGGATGAAAAATACTTATAAAGCGTCACTTTGCTAATATCCATATACTTCGCGATATCGTCTATTTTTAATTGGCTGAATTTGGTGTTGCGAATAACAGGTTTTATTTTGGCGATATATTTATTTGTACCTGCGGGTTTTCTCACGAATTGAAGCCTCCTTCGACACTCATAAACGATATTATACCAAATTTTCAGCACCACAAACACCATTTATAAATTTAATTAAGTTAACTAAAATAATAAAAATAGTTTACTTTGTTAATCCCCTGTTATATAATCACTCTGTAACCGGACATCCCATATCTGATCCATTAGAGGAGGACTGAAAAGTATGCGTATTTTTGTAACAGGTGCGACGGGTTTTGTTGGCTCCGCCGTCGTCCGCGAGCTTATCGATGCAGGGCATCAGGTCGTTGGCCTTGCCCGTTCAGACAAGGCCGCCGCGTCGCTGATTGCAGCCGGGGCCGAGGTTCATCGCGGTGCCCTCGACGACCTCGACAGTCTTCGCAGTGGTGCTGCCGCTGCGGACGGCGTCATTCACCTTGCTTTCATCCATGACTTCTTGAACTTTGCGGCCGCTTGTGAGGCGGACAGGCTCGCGATTGAAACGATTGGAGCAGTGCTCGCAGGCACTGGCAAACCATTCGTGGGTACCTCGGGGACGCTCATGCTCCCGCCGGGACGTACCTGGACGGAAGAGGTCGAACCCGCCCCGGGAGGGCCGCGGCGCTCCGAGGAAGCGACGCTTGCGCTGGCTTCGCGCGGGGTGCGCGCATCAGTGGTGCGGCTTGCACCGTCGGTCCATGGCAATGGGGATCACGGCTTTGTTCCGACTCTGATTGGCATCGCGCGTGAAAAAGGCGTTTCAGCCTATGTGGGTGACGGCCTGAACCACTGGCCTGCGGTGCACCAGCTTGATGCCGCACGTCTCTTCAGACTGGCGCTTGAGAAGGGAGAGGCAGGAGCCAGATATCACGGGGTTGCTGATGAGGGTGTGCCATTCCGGGATATCGCGGGCGTAATCGGCCGCCAACTGAACCTGCCAGTGGTCAGTATTTCCCGCGCAGAGGCAGACGGCCACTTCGGCTGGATCAGCCACTTTGCGTCCGTCGGCGAACAAACATCGAGCGCACTGACCCAGGAACGTTTGGGATGGCGGCCAGTGCACCCTGCACTGATCCCGGATCTCGAACAGGGTCACTACTTTAACCGTTGAACATCCTTCACCTCTTCGCTGCCCGGACGCTCCCTATCTCAAGAAACCGGGCCGGGACATTATAAAAATTCCTTTCCCGGCTCACACTAACATGGAGACCAAAATTTGAACAAGGGAGCGAATCCGATTGGCAACAGTTCTATACATTACGGCCCATCCGCATGACCATCACAGCTCTTACAGCATGGCTGTGGGAGAAGCCTTCCGCACAGCCTATCAGCATGCGAATCCGCAGGACAAGGTAGAGCATCTGGATTTATACAAGATTCATGTGCCGCATATTGATGCCGACGTATTCAGCGGCTGGGGCAAGCTCGCTTCTGGCACGGAGTTTTCGCAGTTAAGCCCTGACGAGCAGACGAAGGTGAACCGCCTGAATGAAATTGTCGACCAGTTCATTAGTGCGGACAAATATGTTTTTGTGAACCCGATGTGGAACTTTTCGTTCCCTCCGATTTTGAAGGCTTATACGGACGCCGTCTGCGTGGCAGGCAAAACGTTCCGCTATACCGCTGAAGGGCCGGTAGGTCTGCTGACAGATAAAAAGGTGCTTCATATCCAGGCCAACGGTGGAATTTATTCCGAAGGACCGGCCAAGGAGCTGGAGTCCGGGAGCCGCTATTTGCGGATCGTGAGCGGCTTCTGGGGCATTACCTCATTTGAGGCGCTGTTCGTGGAAGGCATGAACGCCCAGCCGGACCGGGCGCAGGCCATCAAAGAGGAAGCAATAGAGCGGGCGAAACAGCTGGCGGCCACATTTTAAGGAAGAGGACGAAACTACAAAAAAACCGCTCAACGAAGATCTCGTTGAGCGGTTTTGCTCCATTGAACGTTAAAAGGTAAAGAATCCATCCAGCTTGGCGTAAACATTGCCGTCCAGCCTGCTGACCGCGCTCAGCGCTTTTTGTCCGGGATAGCCGTAGTGTATGCTCAGCTTGCTCTCCTCCTGCTGCCCATAAGCAGCTTGGTTCCCCCTCCGATCAGCACCACGGACACGATTACCGTACGCAGGTGAGTATCAATCCGTTCCTGCAGGCGCAGCTCTGGTAAACGCATATCAATAAACGGCACAACTATGTTCATCATCACAAAGTACAGACCCATGCAAAGCAATATCAACCCGAGCAGCTTCTGATGCTGCGCAAACATTTCCAGAATCGGTCTGTCCTCCAGCGGCTCCCGCTCATAGCGGCTTGCCTGCTGCAGTCCGTCAAAGAAGCTGTAGAACCAGATGACGGGAATGAGGAACAAAAACACGCTCAGTCTAAGGACATCAAGGACATATATCCCCCCGACAAACAGCAGCATGAGCTGCAGCCCGCGCTTTTGCAGTCCGAGATACATTTGACCAGCCCCCGGAAAGGCGGACAGAATCATGGCCAATACCTTGCTGCGCCGGCCTCCGGCTCTTCCGAGCTCAAATTCCTCGAACAGGGTGCGGTCGCTCAGTATGTCTCCCGCCTGCTTGTACTCAATGTACCGGAGAGCGTCAAACACACAGTAAAGCCAGATGACAGGCAGAATGCCGAGAAAGACAAGAAAGCTCTCTGTGCCAGTGATGACAGCAGCAAAGAAAGTCACAACACCAATGCCAAAAAAGGTGATCAGAAACGACAGCCCCCGCTGCATCAGGCCTATGTATAAATGACCCAATCCCGGGATGAACGAAAGCAGAATGGTATTGAGCTTTTCACTCTTCCTGGATACCGGCTGTGGGATATGCTGCTCATAATCCGGGAATGCATCCGGATAAGCACCGCCGCCTTCCCCGGGAGGACCATAGGGGTAACCCGCAGGCGGATAATAAGCATTCTGACTGCTGAGCAGCCTGAGCAGGAGATGCAGCATGCTGATGCCCCATACCGCTACTGCCCCCAAAAACGTCAGCAACAAAAAGAAATCTTCATCGCCGATGGCGCACAGAAGCGCTCCTCCTGTTATACCGCCAAAAAACAGAAGCATATATATAAATCCAGCAAATTTCCTGTTCCAATAAAAGAACCCGAGACCAGGCACCATATTCAAAAGCAGCGCCAGCAGCCTGCTCCGCTGAGGATCCGGCATAATTTGTTCATCCTTTCTGTATTATCATTTAAATCCAAGGTCTGAAGCGGTGCGGTCCGCTACTGCTTCATCCTGTCCAGCCAGCCGGTGGCTGCTTTCATTGCCTCAGCGCTGTACGAAGGGGCAGAGCTTTGCTCCAGCAGCAGCGAACGCTCTGCGGTCAGCTTGTCGAAAGCGCCCGAAAACAGAATCAGAAGCGTAATGCTTGCAGCCAACGCATAATGGAAAAAGGCGTGCTCATACCAGCGCTGCCCAGCCTGCTTGCCGGACGCTGCTTTGTTATTGCTGACCGGCAAACCGGCCATGACCCGCTCGGCAAATGAGACCGGATTGTCAAGCTCCGGCAGACGATCCTGCAGCCGCTCAAGCTCCTTCATGTATTCTGCAAAAGCGGCTTCATCCTCGAGCAGCAGCTGTTCTATGTAATCCGCCTGCTCTGCGGTGCAGCCGCCATGAATATAAGTCCTTATGTCCTGCGCTGATATGCTGCTGCCGCTATTCATCGCCATTCCTCCTCATTCCAATTGCGCCGAATCCATAGCCTTGCCCTGTACAATCGGGATTCGACCGTTTTTACAGCCACCTGCATCTCTTCCGCCAACTGTTCGTAGCTTTTGCCTTGCAAATAAAAGGCAGTAACCATTTCCTTATGCTGCTCGGGCAGCGATTCGATCTTATCTGCCAGCTCACTGCGCCGCTCCTGGCGAATCAGTCTGCCCAGTATATCCTCTTCGTGGGAAGGAAGAAGAAGCAGAGCTTCATCCGCTACAGTCATATCGGCCGTTCTGCGGCTGCGCCTTCGTTTGGTATCGATGGCTTTACGAACCGCTATTCTGGTCAGCCATGACTTAAAGCCTTCATTGCGGTACTGGGAAAGAGAAGTGTACACCTGTACGAACGTTTCCTGGGAGACATCCTCCGCTTCCTTTGCATCCTGAAGAACCGAATAGGCCGTCTGGTATACATGCCTGCTGTACCGGTCCACCAGCTCGCGAAAAGCGCTCTCTTCCCCGCGCCGGATCCGTGCGATTAACATGTCCGTTTCAATGACTGTCTCCTCCTTCCCAAACCTATAGACGCAACAGCCTGCAGCTCCCCCTGCAACTAT
Organism: Paenibacillus medicaginis; assembly: GCF_042138635.1. NCBI lineage: Bacteria > Bacillati > Bacillota > Bacilli > Caryophanales > Paenibacillaceae > Paenibacillus > Paenibacillus medicaginis. The sequence continues at coordinate 370,143 of NZ_JBHIRY010000001.1, forward strand.
TTATAAAAAGTTTTTATTTATTCCGTTATCGATTTAGATAAGCATGAGTATCAACTGCTGGTGCAGGAATTTGCCGCCATTCCGCAGCATGCTTCGATATGATCCGCAGCAGCTCGCTTAAAGCGGGTGACTGCCACTTTTTTGTATGATACACAACCTGTGTCGAGACACGCTGCAGGCTGTCATCCCAGTTCAGCCGCCGCAGCTTGCCCTCCTTCAGCTCATTCTGTACGGTTACGAGCGGTAATAATGACAGGCCGAGCCCTGTCATAACACACTGCTTGATGGCCTCGATGTTCCAGAATTCAAGACTCGGGTCCGGGAAAATTCCGCAGCTGTTCAGATGCTGCTCAAAGAGGGCTCTGTAAGTGCAGCCGGCTTCGGTATGCAGAATCGTTTCCTGTCTGAGATGAACGGGCTCCACATGTTCCAGTTCTGCAAGCGGGTGACCCGGCGGAGCGATCAACGCCATCTCCTCTTCGACAAGCAACTCGGTATGGAGCTCCTTACCCTCTGCTTCCGGCTGCAGCAAAAAAGCCAGATCCAGCTGCCCCGACCGGACCTGGTCCTTCAGCTCCCGGCATAAGCCAGGTTTCAGGGTGATTTTCACATTAGGATAACGGTCACGATATTCCCGCAGCACGGCAGGCAGACGGTACGCGGCCAGCGATTCCGGCGCACCGATCATCAGCGTGCCACCCATTTCTGTAACCGAATGGACAGCGTCTTTGGCCAAAGCATGCATCTTGGAAATTTCCTGGGCATAGGGCAGAAGCTTTCTGCCCGCATCTGTCAGCACAATTTTCTTGCCTATTCTGTCAAACAGCGGTGTGCCCAGTTCCGTTTCAAGCGCCTGAATCTGCGCCGTTATGCTGGATTGCGCATAATCGAGCCGCTGGGCGGCACGCGTAAAGCCTCCCTCTTCCACGACGACAAGGAATGTAAATAAATTGCGGGATTCCATAGCTCCTCCTCTTCCATCGATAATACCGATGCAAATGATTTAATAATTCCGTTTTTCCGATGAACCTATTATCTGTTAAGCTGGATTCAAATTCAAGAAAAGAGGAAAGACGTTATGGAACCCGACACATCTCAACAACAGCTGAAAAAAACAATCGGAACGCCTCAGGCCGTAGCGCTCTATATCGGAGCGGTCATTGGCTCAGGCGTGCTGATCGTACCCGGGCTCGCGGCGGAAATGGCCGGTCCTGCCTCGCTGCTGGCCTGGGGTTTTATGACCCTGCTTATTTTACCGATGGCCCTTTCCATGGGACTGCTCTCGGCCAAATACCCCAATGCCGGCGGTGTATCCCACTTCGTCACCCTTGCTTTCGGCCCCCGTGCCGGGGCTGTTGTCGGATGGTTCTTTCTGATGTCCGTGCCGATTGGGGGCCCTGTCGCCGCTCTTACCGGTGCCGGTTATTTGACGGCCGCACTGGGCTGGGGTGATCATGCGCGCATGATCATCGCTTCCCTGATCCTGGCTTGCGGTTTGCTGGTCAACTGGTTCGGGATGAAACTTGCCGGCCGTATTCAAATTGCTGTGGTCATCGCCATTGCAGCCGTGCTTTTAATCGCGTTTGCCCTCTCTGTGCCGCAAATGGAGGCAGCGCATTTTGCCCCCTTCCTGCCGCACGGCTGGCTCAACATCGGGCAGGCGGCGGCCATTTTGTTCTGGTGTTTTATCGGCTGGGAAGCCGTGTCTCATATGTCGGAGGAATTTAAAAATCCGCAGCGGGCGGCGGTAAAAGGGGTAATGATCGCTGCCGTTATCGTTGGCATCCTTTACTTCCTGTCCGCGCTGGCTGTCGTCGGTACGGGAAGCTATCTTGCGGGTGCTGACACGGCACTGGTTCATCTGATCAGCGCTCCACTTGGATACTTGGGGGCCTTGATTGTTGGGGTTATGGGTATTTTTATCTGTACAGCCACTATAATCGCTTATGTCGGCGCCGCTTCACGCGTGGCATACGCCTTGGCGCGCGAAGGAAATGCTCCGAAATGGATGGGCCGGGTGTCCGGTACTTACCATTCCCCTGCGGGTGGACTGCTCTTTCTGGGCGTTTCATTTGCCCTGGTCATGACGCTGTACGGAACCCGGCTGGTTTCGCTGACAACACTGATACAGCTGCCGAATGCCGCCTTTATTCTGACTTATTTGTGCGGTTGCGCCGCAGGAATCCGTCTGCAGAAGGCAGACCGGCGCGCGCTCGCTGTAAGCTGGATTTCTTTTATATGCACGGCTGCGGTTTTTCCTTTTACGAGCTGGGCGATGCTCTATCCCTGTGCCATTCTCGTCGTGTGCTGGGCTGCAGGTCTGTTGAAACCGCAAAAAAGCGGGCGCATTCGCGCACAGCTATCCGATCAGCCTCCGGCCGGCAAAAAGGCTTAAGCTGATTGCCCATAGCCCGACCTTTAAGCTCAACAACTTAAAAAGAGTCCCAGCAAACAAATTCAGCATCACCCTTACCTGCCGTTTTAATCGGCATTAGGGTGATGCTGAAATGTTTCCAGGTCAATTCTACGGTTGCCCAGCAGTTCAACTCCTTCAGATTGCAGAAACAGGCATTGCAGTTCAGCCGATTCGTCATCCTGGACGGCAATTTCACCCTTGGCATTGACCACACGATGCCATGGCAGTTGATATTTCCGGCTCATGGAATGAAGAATCCGGACGACCTGTCGCGCGGCACGGCTGCTTCCCGCTTCTCTGGCGATTTGTCCGTAAGTCATTACTTTTCCTTCCGGAATCTGTTGAATCACTTCAATGACCCGGGCTGTAAATGGTGTCAAGCTTAAATCCTCCTGTCCAAATAAGCTAAGTAATAGCGGATATGTATTATCCTAAAGAGAATTCGGCAGGAGTTCAAGCCGATCGTACCGCCGAGACAATCCTAGCGGACCACAGCGCCGTTATTTTGCGAAACCAGCAGCTTTCAGTGCTGTAACGGACACCACAACCCTTATTGTGCATTGATGTACACGTATCCAGCCTTTTTCAAGCAAATAACGGCTCTCCCGTCCGTTAAAAATGAAAACAGCGGCTTTCCAGGCAAATAAGGTCATTCAGGTCCGTTAGCTTCATACGGTCTGATCTATCGCCACCAACGTTCACGTGTTTTCGGGATCAATCCACTAGATTAAGGCTATGAGATCCCCTTCTATTTTTCCCGGAGCAGTGGTAGGGGCATATCGCTTTACAACGTTCCCATTCCGATCGACAAGGAATTTCGTGAAATTCCACTTAATTCTGTTGGAGAGAACTCCTTTTTTCTGCTCCTTCAAAAATGTAAACAGAGGATCTGCGTGTTCTCCATTCACATCAATTTTCGCAAACATGGGGAACTTCACTCCATAATTCAGCTGGCAAAATTGAGTGGTTTCTTCTATATTGCTAAATTCCTGATTATTGAATTGATCGCAGGGGAAGCCGAGAATCTCCACCCCTTTAGCTTCGTATTTTTCATACAGCTCCTGCAATTCTTTGAATTGTGGCGTAAAACCGCATTTGCTTGCCGTATTCACGATGATTAAAATTTTGCCTTCGTAATCTTTTAACGATCTTTTTTCCCCATTTGGCATTTTTGCTTCAAAATCATATACAGTCTTCATTATTAAATTCCTCCCAGATGACCCGGATTGGGGATGTATGATCCCCTTCTTCCTGATTGTAAGCCTTTGGTATTGACCTAACTCAATTATAACTCTTAACTGGTTAAGATTCATAACTTGTGTATACACATTACCTTTGGAGCATAATAACAGGGACATTTGAACAATGGAGGATTGTGCATGCTCGATAATCTGGAAAGCAATTACGACTGTGCCAACGCCGGTGAGGATCTGCGACAATTGAAGCAACAGCTTGCTTCGCTCCGTTCACAGAGCGCTGACGACAAGGAGACCCGTGAAACCATGAACCGGCTCGAAAATCAGATTTCGTTCATTATGAACAAATGTGATATCAACCATTCATGAACAAATAATGTAATCGCGGAACAAAGTCGGGTCCTGCTTGGGATCCGGCTTCTTATGTGCTCCTGTCACGGATAATTGTCTGGTTGTTTATCATCGAATTCGAAGTGCCGGCTAAAGTTAAGTGAAATCAAAAACTTTTGAGTTGAGTTTCATATACAACCTTATTCCGGTTATTTAACCGAGAATAAGGTTGTTTTTGTATAAGGACACAGGTATCCAGCTGCTGTGACATTTTGTTTACATGTTGATCAAACTTTAGCGACATCTTCCCGCTATATTGGAATACGGCATAACACCATCCATGTACAGACAAGGAACAATGATACAAGTTAAGCCATTAAGCCATAATCTTTTGAGGAGGAATGCAATTGTCAAACCGTATTAAACTGCCAGACGGGTCTGTCAGAGAATATGAAGCGGACGGCGCGCACGTTGAAATTGTCACCCGGGACTCTGCCGAGGGACAGGAGATCACACAAAGAAATTCACGAGGGACTGGGCGACTTGTAGCGCTTGATGCAACGCGGGGGTTGGCCGTCATAGGGATGTATTTACAGCACTTTGCGTTGAACGAAACGAATGCTTTCGTCTCCGGGAATACGACACTGTTATTTGTGCTCTGTGGCGGCATCTCGTACTCGATCATGGCGCAACGCATGCGAGAGCAAGGGACGGAGGAGACCGCGTTCCGTGCGCGGATGCTCGCTCGCGCAGTGTTTGTCGATATTATCGGATATCTCCTCATTTTACTGAATACCCCGTACGGAGTGATTTTGCCCGCTTATGCAGCGCTGTTCGTGCTGGCTCTGCTGCTGGTTCGCCGTTCGACGCGTGTGCTCTTTACCACAGCGTCAGCTCTGCTTGTGGCGGGTCCGCCACTGATGATTCTCGGAGGAAGCGTCCTGCCGAGAGCCCCTCTCCTCGGTGATATTGCTGGCGGACCGATGTCCGGGCTTGCACTCGCCCCCGCTTTCGTCGCCGGTATGGCGATCGGGCGCCTCAACCTCGCCAAGATGCGTACCGCCCTCTCACTCGCAGGCGGAGGCGCGATCATGCTCGCGGTTGGCAAAGGGCTGGGCACTTTCGTCCTTCCCGGGCTGAGCCGCTCCTTCGAGGAGTGGCTCGCAGGCGTACAAGGCGCCGTCGCCCAGCCGGATCAGTATGCAATCTGGCCTCTTAACACAGAACCGCCATTATGGCATATGCTGCTCTGGACAGCTCCGCACAGTGCGTCGACGTTCCAGACGCTGACGGGGCTGGGTGTAGCATTCCTGGTGCTGGGACTGGCGTGTCTCGTACCGAAAAAGACTGCTGTCGTGTTGATGCCTTTCGCAGCTGTAGGACGCGCAGCGCTGACGATGTATGCGGCTCAGTTCGTCGTGATATGGGGCCTTGAACTGGCTGGAATTGATTACGGTCTCGGGGGGATTCCTTTCGGCGATCTGCTCGTCGCTGCCGTAACGGTGGTTGTGGGTTGGCTGATCACGCGGCTCCCCGCCGGTCCCCTAGAGGCCACAATGCGGCACTTCGACCGGATGTTCAGCGCCTCGCGGAAAGCCACAACACCTGCGTCATCTTGACGGGGGGAATGACCACATTTCAGGTCGGTGGATTTCTTTTTTCGTAATATACTTTTTTCGACCAACCCGAATAACCTCCACGGCTGTGGAGGTTATGGTTAAATATGCCCTTACAAACAAAAACAACCCTATTCCGGCCCATGACCGAAATAGGGTTGTAATGCAGCAGAGCGAGCACTCTTGAGTTATGTTACTGAAATTCGATGATAAATGACTGTTTGTCCGGGGAATCCATATGTGTAACCTGGGAAGGAGAAAACAGCTTCTGTCCATAAATGAAGAGGCTGCTGTTGTTAAGATTCCAGTACATTTCAGTCGGCAGAATCCCGCGGTAAACGGGCTCATTATACAGAATATTTTTCCCCTGCATTTTCCCGGCATAGATAATATCCTGATCGTACAATGAGTAGGCAATACTTTTTTTGTCATGAGAAAATGTAAAGATGCCTACCTTTTCAAGCAGCACGGAGAGTTCGCTGTTTCGCCGGTCGTATTCGTATAAAGTACCGTCGGTTCCCAGGAATACAAACTGATCGTTGGTGATCCATGCATTTTCCTCTCTTCCAATCTGATGCTTATACTGAAGCTCAATATCGCTTCCGGTAACTGTGCCCATCATCATGTATGTTTTTCCGGGCTGATCATCGGGGTACACAGTGAACAGCACGCCCCGGCCATCATCTGAAACATTGATGCTCAGGAGTGTATCTCTCTTCCCCTTGGGAAAATCCTTCAGCTGATATGTCTTGGAAGTTTGGGTCCCGATATCATATAAACGAAGGCTGTCGCCCCCACTCTGAGAAGGATCGATCACCAGATAAGCGAGGTATTTGCTGTTGCTTGACCAGGCGACATCCTGCAGAAACAGCTGGTCGCGGAGGCTGAACTTTGCCACTTCCGTTTCTTTCCCGTCCGATAATGATATCAGCTTCAGGGTTATTCCCGAAGCAGATGTGGAGCTTTCGCAGATGTGCTGCCCGTCAGGGGAAAGCGTCATTTGAGAATGCTCAACCTGAATTCCCGGAATCTGCTCGCTTTTCTCATAAGGATAGGTCAGACGCTTTAGCATCATATGCCCAGGAATGCTCATATTTTTGAACGCTGCAACTACAGAGCTGGAAGAGGACCAGCCCAGCAATTGACTGGCATTTGCGAAATCATCCGGGAGCCGGTAGATCTTCTTCACCTGAAACGGCCGGGAACTTTGATCTTCGGTGTTCACTTCTTCTTTGCCGGGAATAACAATCGTTTCTGTTTTAGGTCCTGAATTGCAGCCTGACAGCAGTATGAGGATCAACGAAAGTGTTCCTAGCCCTAATATAAAACGTTTGTATTTCATAATCGATTCTCCGTCCTCACGTTCTGCAAGCCTTCGAACTCCACTGTGACCCTCGTATGATGATTTTGGCTTACGATGAAGATCGTTCCGCCAAAGTCGTCCACGATAGATTTGACAATACTGAGCCCCAGTCCTACACTGCCCTCTTCCGATCCGCCGGGATGAGCCAGATAGAATGGCTGAAACAGGTTTGCAAGCTGCTCGGCCTCTATAGGATCGCTTGGATTATCAAAAACAAATCGAACCTGTCCGTCGGCATGCTCCGCCTTCACGGAAATTTCCGAGCGCGATAGGCTATATTTAATCGCATTGTCAAGCAGGTTGATAAAGAGCTGGCGCAGCCTGTCTCCTTGCCCGAATATGATCAAATCATCTTCGATTTCATACCTTATGCTTTTCTTGTATCGCTGCGCCCGAATGGCCATCGACTCGCATACATCCTGGAGGATCGGCCCGGCATCGACTTTGTCGGACTCATCGATCATGAAATTTTTACGCGAAACTTCAAGCAGCTTCAATACCATGGTATGAAGGCGTCTGCTTTCCTCGATAATGTGGTTCATTCCTTTTTCAAAAAAGCTCCGGTCCTGTTCACCGTTCTTCCTGATCAATTCCGCATACCCCAGAATCGAAGTTAACGGTGTCTTGAGTTCATGGGTCACATTGTCAAAAAAGTTTTTCTCCTGCTGGCGGAGTTCCTTGAGATGATCCCGGTCCTTTTTAATCGTGGCGATCTGCCTGCTGATTTGATCGATCATATCATTAAAATTGTCGGCCAGCCGGCCGATCTCATCTTCCCGGTTAAAACGGAGGCGTACGTCCAGATTCCCATTCTTCACCTCGGTGGAAGCCCGGGTCAGCTTGACAAGCGGAATGGTGATGTGCCGCGAGAGAATATAGGAAAACAGGAACGCCGCCGCAAAAATCGCAAACGCGATATAAAAGATAATGTCCAGGATCCGTCCGCTTTGCTGATAAAGAAGGCTGAAATCCTTGGAAAAACGCAGAATTCCCACCCTGGATCCATCAATCACGACCGGGTAGGAAAAAAGGACGGAGGCTTTATTATGCTCATAGGTAATGCTGTACGCTGTCTGGCCGTCGATCGCCTGCTTCAAATCACTTTCTTTCTCCTCCGAAAAAACGAACCTGTCCGAAGCATACAGTAATTCGCCATCTATTGTATAAACGCCGACACTGCTGCCCGTCGCATGATTCAAATCATTCGCCATTTCCTGGGCCATTTCGCCGAAGTATAGTTTATTGCTTGCAAAGTGGTTGATGAGAAAGGCTTGGCGTACGTATACATTGCTGTTGTTCTTAAGTCCTACTAAGTCCGATGTGACCAACTTTTGATTGCTTGTGCGGATGAACTCCTTGACAGTCTGATTAAGGACAATAAACGAGAGGGAGAAAATCAGAAAAAATCCGACAAGAAATTTAATGCTGATCTTTCGTCTCATTCCTCATCCACCTGTTTTACGAATTTATATCCAATGCCGAATACGGTCGTAATGAATTCGCTGGCATCAAGCTTTTTGCGAAGTCTTTGGATATGCGTGTCCACGGTACGGGTATCGCCGACAAATTGATATCCCCATACCATATCAAGCAGCTCCGAACGTGTGAACGTTCTGCCTTGATTTCCAATCAGGGTCATGAGCAAATCGAATTCCTTTGGCGTTAATTCAACGGCGTGGCCGTCTTTTTTGACAAGGTGTTCTTCTGCAATGATTTCGATTTGTTTAAAACGGATCACACCATTTTTCGATTCGTTTTGCTGTCCACTGTTCGCTTGCTCCACCCTCCGAAGAATCGTGCGGATGCGGGCAACCACTTCGCGCAGGTCGAAAGGCTTCGTGATGTAGTCATCCGCACCAAATTCAAGGCCAAGCACCTTATCGGTTATATCGGATTTCGCCGTAATCATACAGATGGGGATGTTGTAATTTGCTGTTACCTTTTTGCAAATATCCAGGCCGCTTTGGTCAGGCAGCATCCAGTCCAGCAGCAATAGATCGGGTTTAAATAGCTGCAGTTCACTCATTCCTGCTGCTCCATTCGCCGCAGTCCGCGTCTGAAATCCTTCCAGGGAAAGCCCATATGAAAGTAAATCGGCAATCGGAGTGTCATCTTCAATAATGAGAATTTTGGCTTTATTCATCATAATCTCCGTCTCTTTTCTATCTCATGCCACGGAAGATTCACGGCATCGTTACTTATGTTAACGATTCGTGTGTGAATAATCAAATATGCCCACGCCGGCCATCGAGCTTTCGCATACGACATTTCAGCCTAGGGAATTCGACCTCCTCAGAGGTCGAATAGCTAGAGTGAGATGGGTGTCTGGTGCCCGTTGCCTTTTCATACAGCTTTGCACGATTATCCCTTTTACTCAGAATGCAGGGTTGTGGGGGCTAAGGGAAGGAATGGAGAGAACTGAGAACAGAGATAAGAAAAAAAAAGGCAGCTGAAGTGGAATATTCTGCTTTGGATGAGAACATATATTTGCTAATTATAGATTCGGAGGTGAGCAGGTATGGAAGTTCAAGCGGCAACGAGAACCAGGGTCTTTTTATTTTTGCTGTGCCTTGTTCCCTTCCCTCCTTCTCTCTCTCGGTTTCACATCACCTAAACGCTCTGCTTTCTCCTAAGATCGTCTCATGATCTCGAACCGGTCTGCTTCTCCATAAGGCATGATCAAAAAATAATAGATCCATTCGGTTGTCCTGAATAGCGTAACAACAGGCATTTTCGTACCTCACTTGAGCCGTTATTTTCTTTAACGCGCTAAAGTATATTTTCGGTTCCCGGTTTTCTTTTTTTCTGTACCTGATCCAAAGGGATAATCATGCAAAGCTCTCGTTGTCATAAAATAAGTCCTCAACACACTCCGCCCTTTCGATCATAGATTAAGTTCAGCTTTCAGTATAATGACGTCGACCAGATAACCGAATTACTCATGACCACTTTTATTAAACGGTTATTTTCATATGTATGCCAGCGATCGTCGAGCCTTGGTGTGCCGTTCGGCTGCCAACATCGTATGGTTTAAACCCTATTCCAGTATAAAACAATAAAGCTCTCGTATTTATGTTATGACAGATGAGATGCAGCTCCTGAACCTTCAACTCCTCCCGGGCCAGCCTTAGCATATGCCTGATCAAAAATTCCGCTCCGCCCTTCCCCCTGTATTCAGGCGAAATAATGAAGTTGCCCAGCCAGCATTTATCTTCTTCCACATTATAAAAGTTGGCATACCCGGAGACTTGCCCATCACAAACCAGTACGGTCGGGCACCTTCTCTCCTTGGCTAGTTCCTCCAGCTGGCTGGCCGTAAGCGGAAAGCGCAGCTTGGGAGAAATAAAGAATAGCTCCTGTTCGCTGCGCGGAAAGGTGCTGATGATTTCAAAATCTTGTGCTGTTACCGGACGGCATGAAAAGATACTGTGTTGACCTTCGCTAACGCTTGTCATCATTTCTCCCCGTTCCATTTTTTTCGTTAGATTCGCTCTTGAACTTCCCGTACACTGTCGGAGGTGCCGATGCTATTCTTAAAATCAATATGCTTAAATCCCCATCCACACATATCGGTCAAAACAGAACTCAGCGTTTTCCCATGTTCGGATAGAGAGTATTCGACCTTCGGAGGGATCGTTTGGTACACTTTGCGAATGATGAGTCCGTCCCGCTCCAGCTCTCGGAACTGATTGGTAAGCATGCCTTGTGTCACATGGGGGAGCAGACGTTTTAACTCACCGAACCGTCTCGTTCCTTCGTGCAGCAAAATAAACAGGATAAGCGGCTTCCATTTGCCTCCTATGACCTGCAAGGTGGTTAATATCCCGTCTTTTTTATACAACGGATCCATATCGGCGTCCATATTCTCACCCCCTGATTTTGAGACTTTCCAAGTGCATACCTCTACTTTACCAAAGCATTCTGATTATAAATAGTACTACTTATTTTCGTACATAGTATGGTTCAACATACCACCTTTATCCTTGGCGGCATCAATCGTACTGTTTTGGAGACTAAGTACGAAAAAAAAGCGTACTTTTCAAAAATATCTTTCGCTTTAATAATGGGAGGTGCACATAAGCTGGTTGAAAAAACAGGAGGGAAACAAAATGAAAACTATGGTAATCGTGGCACATCCGAACCTGGAGGCATCCCGTGTCAATCGGGTTTTTATGCGAGAGATTCATAATCAACCAAACATCGATGTAAGAGACCTTTACAGTACTTATCCCAATTGGAATATTGACGTGGAAAAAGAACAGCAATTGCTCTTGTCGTACGACCGGATTGTTTTTCAATTCCCTTTCTATTGGTACAGCTGCCCCCCGTTATTAAAAAAATGGTTCGATGATGTATTTACGTACGGATGGGCGTTTGGACCGGAAGGAAATCATTTGAAGGGCAAAGAATTTATGCTTGCAACCACCACGGGAGGAACGGAACAAAGCTACCAAGCAGGCGGGGACAATTGGTTCACGCTCAGCGAACTTTTCAGACCGATTCAAAGTACCATTACCAGATGTAATGGTACCTATATTCCTGCTTTTGTTACCTATAATACTACTCATGGTACCGATGCCTATTTCACTCAAGAGGCGAAGAGATATACGGATTATATCCAAGCTTCTTCGAGCTTGCTCGTGCATTGATGCTTTCTTTCTTAATCGCTGAGCAGTGATGTGGAATGTAGCTTAACAGGCCGCCGATCAATCGGTGGCCTGTTTTTGTTACGTTGTTATTCCACCCCCGTCAAGCGTGCACTGAGCTCCCACAGCCTGCGCCGAAATTCGTCGTCATATGCCTATTTGTCGGCAGACGATTCCTTTTTTCGATCAAAGTATTTCCCTGTCACCCCTTCCAGTTCGGTCGAAACAGCCAGTTGGACAACCGCATCTGCGCCGGAATGGACGTTGCCCAGCGGAGTAACTCCGCTTTCGCGGACCATCTTTGTATCAAGGAATGTTCCGGGATGCAAGCAATTGCAGGTAATGCCAGTGCTTCGGAGAGTTTCGGCTAACTTGAACGTGAACGCAACGAGTGCCAGCTTGCTTTGCTGATAGGCTCCTAATGGAGAATAGCCTCTTTCCAGCATAAAGTTGGACAAATCAATCCGTGTCTGCCCGGCGGATGCAACGTTCACGATTCGTGCCGAATTTGCTTCCAGCATCGGCAGCAGCAAACCTGTCAGCAGAAACGGGGCCAAATAATTGACAGCAAGCACAAGCTCATGCCCGTCCCGGTTTAAGGCACGCTGCCCCGGCCCAGCGGTACCCGCGTTGTTGATCAGCACATCGAGACTGCCATACTCGTTCTGCACCTCCGCTGCTAGCCTCCGCACTTCAGCAAGCGATGAAAAGTCCGCCTTATGAAAACGAACTTTTTCGTTGTCCGTTAACCGAACGATCTGCTCCACCGCAGCCTTTCCCCGCTCGTCGCTTCTCCCGTGCACAATCACGGTCGCCCCTCGCGCCGCCAAATCGATCGCGGTCTGTTGGCCGATACCGTCCGTTGCTCCTGTAACAAGAATCGTTTGTTCATTGATTGGTTTCATGATGATCCCCCCGACTTCCGGCAATTTGGCAAACGGAATGTTACTCATTGTGAATGACCTCTCTTTCATGAATACAATTCGATTATATTATTAAAAATCGATTATGTAAATATAAATCGTTTAATCAACTTATTGTCGAACTTATCCTTTGTTTTTTTATAAATTTAGTGTAAACTATTTGAACGTGTATAATCCCGATTTCGTGAAGGATGGTGTTGGCTGCATGGCCAAAAGAAACGGTTCGTCCACTTTAAGCGAAAATGTCACGAAGAAGCTGCAGTCCGAGATTCTTGCCGGACAATATGAACCAGGCTCTCCATTAACCATTTCGGAATTAGCCAAAGGTTTCGATGTCTCGGTAGCCGTCGTGCGAGAAGCACTGACCCGGTTAGCGACCCAAGGACTCGTCTTGCAAAACCCGAATCACGGATTTTCAGTGAGAATGGCTTCGGAAGAAGAACTGAATAGCATTATAGAAGCGCGGTTGATCAATGAATCTGCTGCATTGCGCCTCTCCATCGCCCATGGTGATCTCACATGGGAATCCAATGTCATCGCCGTTCATCACAAGTTATCGCAAACGCCCGAGTACAAGGAAGTGAATCACAAGCTTGCCGTTCGCGAAGAGTGGTCAGATATACACCGTCAATTTCATTACGAATTGATCGCCGCATGTCCAAATCCGGTTCTCCTGGATTTCTGCAGACGCCTTTGGGACTTGAGCGATTTTTATCGACATTATTCAACCCCACAGCAGCAAGTTCGCGATGGCCGCGCCGAACATAAAGAATTGATGGATGCCGTGCTTAACCGTGACAGCGACCGTGCCGTCGAGATCTTCAGGACGCACATTCAGCTCACCGCGGATATCCTGTTTGACAATCGGTAAGGGAATGATGCCCGCAAGCTGCCGGCTTAGCCCTGCCAATGATCATGTTTGCCTTGTTCATTTGGATTTCGTTATGGGTGGAGGAGTAGGCTTCCGTTACTTTTTAATATTCGGATTCACGGCCAAGATGGTTTCCGCCATTTCCCATAAACGGGGCAAAAAATGAATCGTCTCCTTCGCCCTGCGGCTAAAATCCTCTCTTGCAGTCATTCCAAGATTAGACAGCATGGCCTCAAACGCCGGAGCAAATGTTTGCTGCAGGCCGGAAGGCGCGTCTGCCGCCATAATTTTATGACAGCGCGCAAAGGTGGCGGTCATCCAGAAGACCGCTTCGCGGTGGTATCCGGTGCGGATCAACTCGCGGCTGCCGTCAATGACGACCGGGCGGGCAGAGGCAGTGATATCGGAGCTGAAGAAAAACGAAGTTTTGGCGACACCAGCAGCTGCATCAAATGTCTTTTCCAGCTCAATGAGATGAGCTTCAACTTGCTGAGGGGACATGCCAGTACAACCAAGTTGATCGAGAAAGCGCGGATAATGCTGCTCCAAACCATACTGGGCGAGCACATTTCGGGCAGTAGAATAACGGAGACGCACGGTCGGATTGCGCAGCGCCGCCACCAGAATCAGATGGGTGGCCACTCCGGTCGGAAACAGCCAGGAGGTGGCCAGATCGTGCAATGGAGCATTTGTGTCGATAGCCCTCAGACCCTCTGCAATTTTCTTCATGACATTCTCGCAGCGCCTGCGCACCCAATACATATCGTTGAATTTGAGAGCAACCTGGGATTGCAGCGCGCGCAGCCTCCCGCTTGGGTCGTCAATAATCGTATTCAGGCGAAAGCTCCCTGCCAGATGATAGGAAGACAACACCTCTTCCACCACGGCAAACTGCTGCATGGACAGATAAGTGACTTCCAGAAGCACACCGCAGTGCACCAGCTTGCCAGGCTTTAACGGAGGCTCGGTTAAAGCGGTAACCACCACGATGTCAATATCGGAAAAAGCCGGCAACTCCAGCTCATCAGACAGCCCCACTGTAGACCCGCTGTAATAGGCCCCCATATAACCTTCCGCAGAGTGGGCATGCCGGACGACCCAGTCAACAGCGGCACGTCTTGCTTCTCCAATTTTCATTAGCAGCACACCTCTCGTTTGTCAGTATAATCCACCAAATCTTCGCATCCTGCAACCTTTTTGAACTCCCTCTTTTAATGGTTGTTCAGATGGATTTTATAGTAGGCCTTCCGATAATCCGTAGGCGTCATCTGCACGTATTTTTTGAAGAGGCGCATAAAATATTTTTCATCCTCAATCCCCACCGTGGCGGACACCAGTTTGATACTGGCAGAGCTGCGGGACAGGATGTCCTTGGCTTTGGCGATTTTTAGCAGATGAATGTATTCCTGCAGGTTATACCCGGTCTTTTTCTTGAAAAACCGCGACAGATAGTCGCGGTTATAATTGAACCTGCGCGCCACATCGGCTGCCGAAATGTCCTGCGCCGCATGGATGCGCACCCATTCTATAATTTCCGCAATATTGCGGTCCCCTTTATTTTGCTGGGCGCTGCGGTACACGTCCGTAATCGTCTGCTCTGTCAGTTCAATCAGCAGGGAAGTCGTCAAATAGTGGGCGCTTTGCAGGGAATAGTAGTTGGAATTCACGACATGCTGGAGCTGCTGAAACAGGATGTTAATCCGCTCCACCGCCTGGGGCGTGCACATCAGGGGGAGATACATATCCGTACAATTGCGGTCCGCATCCGGCTCGTTCAAAATCTGCCATACACGGGCCATCTCCTGCTCATCCAGCCACTCTGCCTGTGCTGACGGGATGAAGTGAAACCAGTAAAAAGAGACTCCCTCCTCGCACGGTTTATGTCCGTAATGAACAAGTCCGGGCTGCAAAAGCAGCACCTGTCCCGGCTGCAGCTCATACTCAACCTCATTTTGCGTAATATACAGCGTTCTGTGCACCCCGATCAGCACTTCATAAGAATCGATACTCCGTTTGCTGTGGGTCCAGGGCACATTGGAAATAAAATGTCCGCATGATATGAATTCGACCGGATTTCTGATGTCTGTCTTTAGAAACTTCATAACCTCAGCTCCTCGAACCTTTGATCCGCGTTCGCCATTCCATTGGTCAATATAATCCACCTTTTCTGTCACAACAGCTACTTACATCAAAAAGCAATCATGTTATGATTTTTCGTGCAAGCGCTTGCAACTAATGAAAATACTTTTTTCGTTCCGTACCATCCTATCTGCGTTCATTGAAGGAGGGTCATTTTGTGAGAAAGCTACAACTGTTAATCATTGTCCTGGTGTGCGCACTGTTTGCCTCAGGTTGCTCCGGAGGTACATCTCCAGGCGACGGCGCGGCAGACAGCAACAAGACAGACGGAGTCGTCACCCTCAAGTTTATGGGCTGGGAAGCCAGTCCCCTCGAAACGCAAAGCGTCAAGCAAGGTCTGGAAGTCTTCATGAAGGAGCATCCCAACATTAAAGTCGAATATCAGCCCGTGCCGCAGGCGCAGTACGTGCAGAAGCTGCTGACGATGCTGGCCGGCAATTCCGCACCAGACGTCTTTTTTCTCGGCTCGGCGGAATACCGGTCTTTTCAGAAACGGGGGGTATTGCTGGATTTAACGGACCACTTCCAGAAGGATCTTTCACTGGATGAATTTATCCCTTCCTCGGCAAGCATTATGCAGGTTGACGGAAAAATATTCGGCGTAAGCAGCTGTACGGTTTCCCCTGTACTCTACTATAATAAGCAGCTTTTTGACAAGGCGGGCATCGCCTATCCACCAAGCGATCCGGCCAAGGCATGGACTTGGGAGCAGTTCCGCGATACCGCCAAGCAGCTGACTATAAAAGATGGCGACAAAGTTACGCAGTACGGGGCATTTGGCCTCGAAGCGTTCGCTAACACAACCGCCGAAATTTTATCCAACAACGGAACTCTCTTCAATGAAGATGGCACAAAAATGGCCATCAATACACCAGAAACGAAAAAGGTGCTGCAGTCCGTTCTCGACCTGCGGCTCGTCGACGGCGCCTCCCCCACCGCGAAGACACTGGAGAGCATCGGCATGAAGCCTGCCCAGATGCTGCAGACAGGCAAGGTGGCGATGATGGTCGACGGTTCATGGGCGCTGCAGGAGCTAGCGAGCATGGGCTTTCCTGTAGGCGTGGCGGCCTTGCCCAAATTTGAGCGCGCGGTCACTCAGGGACAGGCGCATCTGCACTCGGCCGCGGCCAATACGAAGCATCCGCAGGAAGCCTGGGAGCTCGTGAAATTTTTATCCTCCGAGGAATATCAGATCGGGCTAGTGAAGGAAGGCTTATGGATGCCGAACCGGACGGATCTGTACACCGAAGAAGGCATTACCAAATGGTATAACGACAAGGTTCATCCCGCAGGCTTCAAAGAGCTGGTTCCTTTCTTCAAAGATGCGGAGGCCTATCCTTTCTCCCTGATCCGGCAAAATAAAGTGAACGATATTATTACCGAAGAGACGGATAAGCTGTGGTATTCCGGCCAGTCGGTGGATGACACGCTCGCCAATATTGAGACAAGAGCCAATGTTGAGCTTGCCCAATGATTTTCTGGCCAATCAGCACATATTCTGACGGGCGCGCCCGGTGCGGCAAGCCGGGCCCCGTTGCGGAGGTGACCCCGTATGCATCCGAATCAAGGTTTGGCCGACCCTGGCATGGCATCCGTGGAACCGCACACGCCGGGCCGAAGAAGCAGGCTTAAGCGGTTATTTTATAAAGACGGCACCTGGGCGTTTCTGCTGCTGCTGCCCAACCTGCTCGGATTTCTTGCGTTTACGTTTCTGCCGGTGGTTGCATCTTTTTTGCTGAGCTTCACATCCTGGGATATGCTGAGCCCCATTCAATGGGTCGGTCTGGATAATTACGCCGGATTGATACATGATGAGACCTTCATCAAGGTATTCTGGAACACCCTTTATTTCTCGGCCGTTTCCGTTCCATTGGGCATTGTATTGGCCTTATTTCTGGCTGTGGCCCTGGATCAGAACATCAAGTTCAAGAAATTTTACCGCGCCGCCTACTTCCTGCCGGTCATTTCCTCCATGGTGGCCGTGGCGGTTGTGTGGCAGTGGATTTACAATCCCGAGTACGGCATTCTCAATTATTTCCTTGGCTTCTTCGGCATCAAAGGACCGGATTGGCTGACCAGTACGGTGTGGGCCATGCCTGCGGTCATCATTACAAGTGTGTGGAAAAACATCGGCTTTAACATGCTGCTGTTCCTGGCTGGCCTGCAATCGATCTCCGAGAGTTATTACGAGGCCGCGGAAATGGACGGCGCCCGCTGGTATCACAAATTCCGCTATATTACCGTTCCGCTGCTGTCACCGACGACTTTTTTTGTGACCGTGATGTCTGTGATCAGTTCATTTCAGGTGTTCGACACCGTGTTCCTCATGACCCAGGGTGGGCCGGCGCGTTCCACTTCCGTCATCGTGCATTATCTCTATGAAACGGCATTTAAGTATTTCAATATGGGATATGCAAGCGCCATGGCCTATATTCTGTTTTTCCTGGTGCTGCTGATTACCCTGTTCCAGTTCTGGCGTCAAAAAAAATGGAGTATTTATTGAGGAGGGTGAGCCGTGAAAACGAATCTGGGGCTGAAAATTGCCGCACACGCCGTGCTGCTTGCAGGTGCCATCACGATGATCCTGCCCTTTCTCTGGTCTGTCAGCACCTCGCTGAAAAACATCAGTGAAGTGTTTGTGTTCCCGCCCACACTGTTCGGTGAGTCCATTCAATGGGAAAATTATTTGCGCATCTCGGACCGTTTCCCGTTCATGACATATCTGCTGAACAGTGTTAAAATCACCGTGATCGCGGTGGTGGCCCAATTGATCACCAGCTCCATGGCCGGATATGTATTTGCCAGGCTGAAGTTCAGGCACAGGGAGCTGCTGTTTGGCCTATATCTGGCTACGATGATGATCCCGGCCCAGGTGACGCTGATTCCCAACTTTATCATCATGCGGTTTTACAATCTGGTGGATACGCATTGGGCGCTTATTCTGCCCGCCCTTGTATCTGCTTTCGGTACGTTCCTGCTGCGCCAGTTTTTCCTCACCATTCCCGCCTCCCTGGAGGATGCGGCCAAGATCGACGGATGCACGCCTTTCGGGGTGTACTGGCGCATTTTCATACCCCTTTCCAAACCGGCCATGGCCACGCTCGGCGTGTTTGTCTTCATGGGGATGTGGAATGATTTCCTCTCTCCGCTCGTGTATATCAATTCGCAGGAAATGATGACACTGCCGCTTGGCCTCGCCTCCATGCAGGGCATGTACTCGACAGACTGGCCCGTTCTGATGGCTGGCACCGTCATTACGATCATTCCGCTCATTGCCGTGTTCCTGCTGGCCCAGGACTTTTTCATCAAAGGCATTACGCTGTCCGGTTTGAAGGGTGAATAAAAAAATCCATATCCGAAGGGAGCATGTCCATGAGCACGATGAATAATCAGGTACAGAAAAAGATGAATCCCCTAACCCTGCAGCAGGTGACGATCCAGGACCCTTTCTGGAGCTCGCGCGAGCAAAATGTAACCGAGACGGTCGTCCCCTATCAATGGGACGCCTTGAATGACAATATCCCTGGTGCGGAGCCCAGCCATACGATCGAGAACTTCCGTCTCGCCGCCGGTGAAGCACAAGGCGAATATTACGGCATGGTGTTTCAGGACAGCGACCTCGGCAAATGGCTGGAAACCGTCGGGTTCATTTTGTCCAGGGAACGGGACCCCGAGCTGGAAAAAACGGCCGATGAGGTCATTGACCTGCTGGAAAGAGCCCAGCAACCAGACGGTTACCTGAATACGTATTACACGGTCAAAAAAACGGGAGAACGCTGGACCAACCTGCGTGACAATCACGAGCTGTACTGTGCAGGCCATCTGATGGAAGCCGCCGTATCGTATTATCAGGCTACAGGCAAAAGAAAATTCCTCGACATCATGTCCAGATATGCCGACTATATTGCTACCGTCTTCGGTCCGGGGTCTGATCAAATCCAGGGCTACGACGGGCATCCTGAAATCGAACTGGCTCTTGTGAAAATGTATGAGGCCACAGGTGAGGCCAAATATCTGGAGCTGAGCAGCTTTTTCGTAGACCAGCGCGGACAGCAGCCGCATTTCTTTGATCAGGAAGCAGAGAAACGGCAGGAGAATACTTCCCGGAAACGCAGTTATGATTACTTCCAGGCCCATGCCCCGGTGCGTGAGCAGCAGACGGCGGAAGGCCACTCGGTACGGGCTGTCTATCTCTATAGTGCCATGGCCGATTTGGCGGTGAAGAACGGGGATCAGCAGCTGCTTGACGCGTGCAAACAGCTGTGGAAGGATACAACACGCCGCAAAATGTACCTCACCGGAGGCATTGGTTCTTCCGAATTTCAAGAAAGATTCACCGTGCCTTACGACTTGCCTAATGACCGTGCCTATGCAGAGACCTGCGCGGCCATCGGCCTCATGTTCTGGGCGCACCGGATGCTGCAGATCGAGGCGGACCGGGAGTATGCGGACATCATGGAACGAGCGCTGTATAATGGCGTATTGAGCGGCATTTCGCTGGACGGTAAAAGCTATTTCTACGTCAACCCGCTGGAAGTGTGGCCGGATACCGCCAACCACCGCCATGATATGTCGACAGTCAAGGTCACCCGTCAGCCGTGGTTCGGCTGCGCCTGCTGCCCGCCGAACATCGCGCGCCTGATCGCTTCGCTCGGCCAGTACATCTATTCGCAAAATGATGCGCGCAAGGAGCTGTACGTGCACCTGTATATCGGCAGCAACGCAGCGGTGGAGCTTGCCGGTCAGCAGGTACGGCTGCTTCAGACGACCAGCTATCCTTGGGACGGAACTGTCGAGTTAGAGCTGGACATGGACCAGGGGGCTGAATTCGCCGTTTCCCTGCGCATTCCAGGCTGGTGCAAGGCAGCCAAAATCGCCGTCAACGGCGAGGAAGTAACGGACACTGCAACGAACAGCGGGTATGCTTCCCTGCGCAGAACCTGGCAGCCGGGAGACCGCATCACCCTGGAATTGAGCATGCCGGTTGAACTCGTATTTGCCCATCCGGCGCTGCGGGAAAATGCGGGCAAAGCCGCTCTACAGCGAGGGCCGGTCGTCTTCTGCCTCGAAGAAGCCGACAACGGTGTCAACCTGCAGGATATTGAGCTGGCGGCGGACGCCAAGCTGAAAGCGGAATTCGATGAGAATCTGCTGGGAGGCGTAGTTGTCATCAACGGTACCGCAACCCGGTCCGACAGCCCTGCAGCCGATGCAGATGAGCTGTATGCCACCAGCCCGGCAGCACGGGTACCGGTTCGGATTACGGCCGTTCCGTATTATGCCTGGAGCAACCGGGCACCGGGAGAAATGACGGTTTGGATCCGGTGCCGCGCATAGGCCAAAATGCAGGAAAAAAAAGCGGGTGTTAGTGGAAATCATCCACCGACACCCGCTCTTTTAGCCGCTGCTTTTGTCACACCTTTTAGCCGAGAACTTATGATTCGTCCTGGTCAACCTGACCTCAGTTTATCGGAACTCAAACCCGTCATAACCCTTCTTGATGATTTCGTCGCAGAAAGCGCGATAGCGGTCCCCACCACCTAAATAGATCATGCATGTGCGAGGCTTGTCCTTTACGTTTGATCCCATGTACCATGAATCCGCCAGCGGGTATAGCCCCTCCGAAGCGACTTGGTCGATGTGCGCCTGCCATTCATCTTCCGTTGCAGCTGCGGGCTCCACCTCGACGATGTCATTCGCCACCATGAAGCGGATCATCTCTGTGGCGAAGTCAACTTGATATTCGATTAACGGTGGAATATTTTGCAGCGGGCAATGAGGCCCAGCGATCATGATGAGGTTGGGAAAGTGTTGTATCCCGATCCCCAGGTAGGTGCGAGGGCCTTTCGACCAGTGTTCCGTCAAGAGCCTTCCATCCCGGCCGACAACACCCATCCGCATCATCGGCCCGCTCATGGCATCGAACCCCGTGGCAAAAATCAGGACGTCGAACTCGAACGAGCGCTCGCTCGTTCGCAGTCCTGTTTCGGTAAGCTCCTCAATGGGTGTAGACCGGACGTCGACAAGCTCGACGTTGTGCTGGTTAAAGACCTCGTAGTAGTTGCTCTCGAATGGGGGACGCTTGGTGCCATAGGGATGGTGACGGTGAGATAACATCTCGGCCGTCTTCGGGTCCTTCACCCGCTCACGAATTTTTGCGCGAATGTACTCGGCTACGGTGTCATTCGCTTGCTTGTCGAACATAATGTCCTGGAAACTATCGACATACAGCCGGTATCCACCCCCGTTCCAGCACCTGTCGTACACCTCGCGGCGCTCCAACGGCGAGACAGCGAGAGCGGACGGCTTCGGTCCGTCATATGGGGGGGATGCCTAAAAAGTGGTTGCGCGCTGCTTCACGGATCTTCGAGTATCGTTTTTTGACAGACGCCAGTTCCGAAGGAACCAGCGGACCGTTGCCAAGCGGTGTTGCGTAGTCCGCCGTCCTCTGGAAGACCGTGAGGTAAGCGGCATCCTTAGCGATTTCCTGGATCACCTGGATGCCCGATGGTCCGGTGCCGATGACAGCCACTCGTTTGCCCTTCAAGTCCACATCTTGGTGTGGCCACCTCGCGGTCATATAGACTTCGCCAGAAAATTTGTTCATTCCAGCGAAATCCGGAACATGGGGCGCGGCGGTCAGGGGTCCTGTGGCGGAGATGACCCATCGGGCGCGCGCTGTGTTCCCGTCGTCGAATCCGACCTGCCACTGATGGGCTTCCTCGTCCCACACCATCGAGGCCACCCTCGTATTGAACTGGATGTCCCGTCGAAGATCGAAGCGGTCGGCGACATGATTGAGATAGGCAAGGATCTCGGGCTGCGACGCATATCGTTCGGTCCACTCCCACTCCTGCTGGAGTTTTTCCGAGAAGGAGTACGAATAATGGATGCTCTCGATATCGCAACGGGCTCCGGGGTACCGGTTCCAGTACCAGGTTCCGCCCACACCCCCGGCGGAGTCATACGCACGGACGGTGAGTCCCAGATGGTCACGCATGCGATACAAGGCGTACAAACCGGCAAACCCGGCACCGATAACGATGACATCGAAGTTGGGGACTTGCGTCGCATCCCCCATCTTGGTCTGATTCAAGTTAGACAACATAGACTGATCTCCTCTCTTAACTCGTTTTTTTAGACACCGCGGTCAACAGGGGACGAGCCGCAATCCCATCCTTCGGCAATAACAAACTTTTAATCCATCCACCGTGACCAACAAATCTGTATATAATTGGGATTCATCACCGCCATGAACCTCTTCGACAAATACCTCGTAGATCACCTCCTTAGTGAAGAAACCTACCTGCGATGATGATGTCAACCGCCGATCATATGAAATCCTGAGTCAACATGCAAGATCTCTCCGGTTACGCTTCTTGATAGATCACTGATAAAAAATAAGGTTGCATCTCCGACTTCGTCCTGGTCAACACCTCGACGCAGGGGGGCTTTTTCCTCGATGTCATGCATTTTTTGTTCAACACCGGAAAGAACTTTAGACGAAAAGGTAGGAACAATACCAGCAGATACAGCATTAACACGGATACCGTATTTGCCGACATCATCTGCCAAATAACGCACACTTGCCTCCAAAGCCGCTTTAGCAGCTCCCATTACGTTATAATTAAAGTTAGGCAGTATCCGTTCTGAACCCAAGTAAGTTTGCGTAACAATACTTCCGCCTTCAGTCATGAGCTCTTTCGCTGCTCTTGTTACAGCTACAAGCGAATAAGCGCTAATTTCTTGTGCCAGTAAAAAACCGTCACGGGAGATGTCTGTAAATTCTCCTTCAAGGTCCTCACCTCTGGCGAAAGCAATGGAGTGAACGAGTCCGTGAATCACACCGGCTTCATCCTTGATGTTAGCAAAGGCTTCCTGAATGCTTTTATCGCTTGCCGCATCACAGGAAACAATTAATTTGGGTGTTATGTTATGTTCGTCCAGCAACCTAACCAGTTTTTTATAGGATCGTTCCCGTTTGTTCGTAAAGATTAAATTTGCTCCCGCATGATGTAAGGATTTTGTAATCCCCCAAGCAATGCTTCGCTCATTCGCGACCCCCATAACAACAACATTTTTTCCCTCTAATAAGCCCGGCATGTTCTACCTCCAGCATTTTGTTAATCACCTTCAACAAATGGAATCTATCGAAAAACAGGAAAAGAATTGTTCAGGTTCAACATGTATGACATGACTAGCGAAATCAGGGTTGTTTTCCAAGTATGGCTTCCCATATTTGCTTTTAGAAAACCTTATGTCCATATTTCGAATATGGAGGTCGTTGGTAATCATAGATCTGATCAACAATTGACCGGCTAAGGACCTTATTTGCGCCTCTTTTTTTTAAATTTTAAAATCTTGCATCTGTTATCATCATCAAGAAAAGTCAGCAATTCTTTGAAATGATCGCTTAAAATATTCGAATATAAATCAATGCTAAAAATAATTTCATGGTCATACTCCAAATCTCCTTAATCGCTGATACAGCCATGTATTTCAGCTTTGGCTACAACCTTATTCCCTACCATTGCCTCAGCTTCCGCGAAGATTGCATGATCAATGAGTCTTACGAACCTGCATTTATATATAACTTGGTCGCCTGGTTTTACTTTATCTAAAAACCTGGCCTTTTTAATTGCAGTAAACAGGAAGATTTTCTTCTCAGCGTCTTCTGTCTTGCCAATTGATAATTTATAAAGCAAAATGATGGATTGAGCCATACCTTCGATTAATAAAATACCCGGGAAAACCGGATTGTCAGGAAAATGCCCTGGAAAAAACCATTCATTGAAACTTACATTTTTCAAGCATGTGATATGATCGTGGAGTTCATAATCCAGTACCGAATCAACGAAAATAAAAGGGTAATCTTGTGGCAAGAGAGATCTGATGTCATTTGAACTTAGTCTCATGAATAGCCAACCTTCCTCTGATCAGACACTTTCCAGCATCAAACAATTTGTTATGCCTGACAGGTCTTGGGATGTAACCACTATATTCTGTTTTTTAGTTTTCTTTAAATGATTCGCTGCCAAATGCACTGGAATTTTTTCCTGAGCACGATGATTAAGTTCTGAAAGTGCCATGCTTTTTGGTAAAATGCCCTTGTTTAGCGCCAGCAAACCTGCGGCTGCCTGAAATACTCCGGATGCTCCATAGGTTTCACCAATTGCCCCTTTAATTGAACTAATCGGCATCTCCGGATTCATTGTTCCAAATAAATGACGAATCGCCTTCATTTCCACTGCATCCTGTGCATAAAATCCACTTGCTCCCGATATGATGCCGCTTGTTTCACTAAAATCTATACCCGCCTGTTTGATGACTTGCCCGACCGCACTTTCCATGGCATAAATGCGTGAATCTTCATCCATAGCAACCGTGTTGGAATATGAAATGATTTTTCCTAGTGGAGTTCCTCCACGCTTTAAACAGTCCGATAATCTTTCTAACAAAATAACAGAGGCGCCCTCTCCCGGTATACATCCCGTACTGTCTGAAGAAAAGGGTTTACCGGCTCGATCCGAATATTCTTTCGGTAAAACATTAGAATGTTGATAAATCCATAAAACTCTTTCATTGATCTCTTCTACGCCCCCTACCAAAACCTGTTTGGCACGTCCTTTATGGATAGATGAGACAGCGTAAGCTATGGCATCGAGACCAGCACATTGTCCAGTAGCAATCGTAGTGTTGAATGCGCGGGCATTCGTTCTAATGGCAAGCTGTGCTGCAGGAGCGTTAGCTATCGTATTGGGTGCCTGCATTGGACTTACAGATCGGGGACCTTGAGTAACTGTTATATAATCATAATCTGACATCGCTTGCAGTCCGGCTAAGTTGCTGCCCACAACGACCCCCAGGTCCAGGGATTCTGATTCGGATACTGGACTGATGTCACCCAGTCCGGCATCTTGCCAGCATCGCACTGCAGCGCTAAACAGGTATTGTGTACTAAGTGAAAGATACTTTAACCCACGCTTGCCGATTAAATCTTCCGGGTTCCAATGGTTAACACGGATGGTTTCAATGACAGGCAAGTCTAAAAAGTCATTGCTTATTGAACTTGTACTTTTTGAATCAGACTCCCCTAGCAGATGATCCCAAAATTGATTATGATCCGTTCCAAACACGGATACAGTTCCCATACCTGATACTACAACCGGATCATTGTCATTCCACATTAGCGATCTCTCCTAAAATTATTGAGCAGATATTGCCCCCAAAAGCAAAGGAATTGCTAAGCACGGTATGAACGGGACGAGCTATACTCTGATTTGGGATCACATTTGTAATACATTCCGGATCCGGGGTCGAGTAATTCATAGTGGGAGGAAGAACTTGGTGTTTTATAGATAAAGCGCATGATACTGCTTCAATTGCGCTAGCCGCCCCCATGGTATGACCTAGCATGGATTTGATGGAGCTGGTTGGAATTTGATCTAATAATGATCCAAATACGGACTTCAATGCCATCGATTCCGTCAAATCATTAGCAGGTGTGCCTGTCCCATGAGCACTAATATAAGAGATTTGTTCTTTTTCGACTTTTGCATCCTTTAATGCGTTGTTCATTGCAATTTGTGCGCCTAATCCCTCGGGATGAGGGGCAGTCGGATGGTGAGCATCACAAGCAAGACCATAACCAAGCAGTTCCGCATAAATAGGGGCGCCTCGTTCTAGAGCCGTTTCCAGATTTTCTAAAACTAATACTCCGGCCCCTTCACTAACCATCATGCCTTTGCGGTTTTTATCAAATGGCTGACAAATTTCCGGCGCCATGGCTCCCAATCGGTGAAAAAGCGCAAAACAGCTTCGTGATATTCCGTCCGAACCACCAACAAAGACAATATCCGCAAGGCCACTTTGTATCCATTCACTGCCTTGCCCAATAGCATAATTTCCGGCAGCACACGCTGTAGGGATTGTAGTAGAAGGCCCTTCCGCTCCCAGATGCCTGGATACACTGGCGGATATATAGGGTTCCGGGTGTGCAAAGATCGGTGGAGGCACCCTACTCGGGTGATTATTAATTCTAATATCGTGATCATCTTCAACTACGGATTGGTTTCCCATCGTCGTTCCTATGCATACACCAACTCTTGCTTTATCCGTAAATGACGTTATATTCGCATCATCTTTAGCCATTTGAGCCGCAGCAACTGCTAGCTGAGAAGTTCTGGCTAAGTTGTTGGCATGGGTACTGGACAGGAATCGAACGGGATTAAAGTCTTTAATTTCCCCCCCGCGAGTAACCGTGAAATTGCTTACATCAAACGCTGTAATCTCTGCTATTCCACTTTGTCCCTGACAAAGCTTATCCCAAAAATCCCGAACTCCCGCACCTGTAGGCGATACTACACCTAGCCCGGTTACTACAACTCTGTTAGCCATTATAAATCCCCCGCAAATTTTAATTTTCAATCCAGTTTCTGACTAACCATACTGACGACATCATTCAGAGTCTCCATTTCTTTGATGCGCTTTGCCGGTATAACCACTTTGAGTTTTTTCTCGATTTCATAAACAATTTCCAACGCCACCATGGAATCTACACCCAAATCCTCCACAAAATTGTCATCATCCGCGAATTCATCGATTTCAATAACGGCAGCGATCAGCTCTTTCAATTCATCTCTTAATTCTTTTGTTTCCATGCTTAAATCCCTCCAGGTATAAAATTCATTTATAATATTTATGAGCAAAACCGCCATCTACAGTTATTACAGATCCTGTTATATATGAAGCCTGATCTGATAATAGAAAACAGATTACATTTGCTACTTCCTCCGGGTCTCCCGCCCTTCCCAGAGGAATATGCCTTTCAGTAGATTGTCTAAATTTCTCACTCAAATCCTGATACATATCCGTATTGATAAAACCAGGAGCAACAGCATTAACCCTGATGTTGAATCTTGCTATTTCAAGCGCCAATGACCTGACCAATGCAATTTGACCAGCCTTGGAAGCTGCATAGTTGGCTATTCCAGGCATTCCAACCAACCCTGTTATTGAACTAACACACACGATTGAACCTGAACCTTGACGAATAAACTTATTGGATGCGGATTTCAGATAATGGAAGGTCCCCGTCAGATTAGTAGAAATCACCTCATTCCAGCTATCCTCATCCATCGTTACCAAATTACTATCTCTATTGATTCCAGCGTTAACCACTAAACCGTCCAGTTTAGCAATATCTTTGCGGACCGTCTCCAATACTTGGGAAGTGGTTGAAGAATCTGCTGCATCAGCTTGAATACACTCTATTTTTCCGCTTCCTTTTCCAGCGTGACCACACAATTCCTTTGCAGCAGCTTCATTATCTTTATAAGTAAATGTAACATTAGCTCCTTGTTCCGCCAGTTTTTTAACCGTTGCTCTTCCTATACCTCTCGATCCGCCTATTACTAAAAAATTTTTTCCGGTTAAAATTCTAATCCCCCCATCCACTTCAATGTTCCGCTAAATAGTCATAAACAACGTCCGGCATGGATAATTCCAAATCGGTAACAATATGCGAAGCTGAGACAACCTCAAGCACAGGAAGATCCGACAACGGGGCCAATGCATGGGCAAACAATTGCAGCCGGGCCGGGGCCGTCCAGGCACCATGAATCGTCACATTTTTGATTTGAGTACGCACCAGTCGGCATACCTTCTGTGTTCCATCATACTTCGGTACAATTTTGAGCATGAATGTCGGCTGGCAAATTTCTTGACGAGCCTGCTCCGGGTCGAGAGCCTGATGTTTATAACCCATTGTAGCCACGGCCACACGTAAAGACCCGTAGTCCAGAGTTCCAACTAATGTGTCCGAATCAATATACAATTGTGGAGAGCCCAGTTTTTTGGGGTATGCGCTGAGCTCACGTCCGGCCGCGATCGCAGGATGACTGTTAAGGTACATCGCGTGCTGGTACTCACCCTTCTCCCCATTGAAGCTCACCGGTATCAACTGACCGGCTTCTATATAGGTCCCCAAGCCAGTAACATCACCCATGTTCATGATCTCGAATTTGACTAAAGGCTCATCAATTTCAAGCGGCTCAGGCACTACACGTCTCAAGGCTTCCATATCCGTACGATATAGAATGTTCAGGTACTCCCGATTATGAAAGTAATAAGGTCCAACAGGAAAAGCAGGAGCCCCCAATGGGGTTGAAATTTGCTTGCGCACCTCATGCAGTTTCAATTTTTATATCCCCTTTCCTTTTGGAAGGATTCACTTCTCCCGCCTTCTCAATTTCCATAAAAATAACAACCTCGTATTTTTCTACAAAAATATCAACATTATTAATATTTTCTTTTGGGATATCTTCTATTAACTCTTGCATTTGTTCCTTATTTCGATAAATGAGCCACCAATCCAATGCAGCTTCCATATAAGCAATAGTGGGGGTATTCGGAAGCCAGTTGGCAATGAACAATCGACCACCGGGATTAAGTAAATTAAATAATTCGCTAGTCAGTTTTTTAGCAACTCCGTCTGGCAGATAATCAAATACACCAACGCTGTATATAAAATCAAATTGAGGAAGAGGTACTTCATTCATAATGATGTCAACCACAGAGGCAGGAATCGTTTCTCCAAAGCCCTTTATAATTTCTGCAGCAACCGAAAGAGCTTCCTGATCCTGATCAATTGCAACAAATTTTCCAATGCTTTTGTTCTTAAACGCAGCACTATCTTGTACTTCTCTCAAATGGCCACAAGCGACAGAGAGAATATAAGGATTCGTAACCCGTGCTGCTGTTTGATCAATCTTGCTGGAAAATGTACGTTGTCTTTCGCGAACAGCATCATTTCCACTACTTATGAGGTTAAATTCGTAGTTTAGAAGATGGGAAATGTCTGTTTTTCTTTCCTCGTAAGATGGGGGTGCTGCTTTATCAAAGTCATAGATGAAGTCCATCATTACGGGATCACCTGCATAACCGCGCGGTTTTTCAAAAGCTCGACGAGATAATGGTTCTTGTAAGAAAAAGCTATTTACTGCATGTTGACGATATTGGGCAATAAATTGCTTCCAATCTTCTTTTGAAGAATGTCTGCGTATGCTGTCTAAACCATGATAAAGGGCATGAAATGCTTCAGAGAAATGACCTTGATTAATCTTCATTTCCACATCATCAAGTAAATGATTTTTATCAACTTTGTTCATTTCCAGTTTTTCCTCCCAAGAAGACATTGCTTCAGACAACGGATATTACCTGACCGTTTCTCTCCAAATTGGATCGGACGTTTTCAGAAGAATTTCAGGAGACAGATGGCACAGCTTTGTGTTTTTTCACCTCCCTTGGCACCTCTCCTTAAACATTTCGTTACACAGATTATAAAATTATACCTTCACAAAAAAAATACCCATAATTGGGTATTTCTTTTATTCGATTATTGAGGAATCATGAAGATGTTCGTCAGAATATTTTAGGGAGGAATTCATGATGAGTAGTAAAAGAGTAGCTGTTATCACTGGAGGAACACGTGGCATAGGAGAGTGCACAGCTTATAAATTTGCGCAGGCAGGAGACCAAGTCGTTATAGCCGGTCGCAGCGAGGAGCATGGTCAAGCCGTGGTTCAAACCATTAAGTCAAACGGAGGAGAAGCGATTTTCGTAAGGACAGATGCTTCAAAATACGAGGATGTCGAAGCCTTGGTTGAAGCAACTGTTGAAACTTACGGCAGTATTGATGTGATGTTTAATAACGCCGGGTATGGTTCCTTAATACCATCATTATCAAATATGCATCTAGAGGAATACCATAAAACGATTAATGTAAATCAGCATGGTACGGCTTATGGAATTCTCGCAGCTGGCAAGAAAATGATAGAACTGAATAAGAGGGGCATCATCAACAACAACTCATCTGTATTCGGATATTTGGCAAGCCCTGGAACCTTTCCATATCACGCGACCAAAGGAGCAGTCAACATGATGACAAAATCTGCGGCGCTCGAATACGCCCCTTACGGTATCAGAGTCGTTGCAGTAGCACCGGGTTTCGTTGACACGGACTTAGTGTTGTCATGCTTGACGACGGACATGCCTCCTTTAAATAAGAATGCTGTTGTTTTGGTATAAATAGAACTGATACTTCCCCTCATCCCAAGCTACTCGCTTTAGGATGAGGGGAATATATTTTTTAACAAACAAAAATACCTATAAAAGGGCATTTTATGCTTATGTATTTCTGTGTGTATTTCTGTGTGTTATGAAAATTTCTTAAGAAAAGCCCCTTTATGATTGACTCTCGTTTTTGCATAGATTTTTTTGATAAAAGTACGGACCGTGCTTTCACTGATCCCATAAATATCCGCAATTTCAGGTACGTTTTTATTCTCCAGCCACCCATAGGCGATTTCTTTCTCACGGTTTGTCAGTTCATATTGATCAAAGAGAGAATAGGTCAGTTCTTTTTGTAGAACGGGGTCCTTTTGAGGTAATTTTTCTTCAATATTCCTTGCCAGATGTTCAATGAGGGGCAGTGCAAATGTAACCTCATGAAAATAGTGAAAACAGAGACTAAGATAGCCTATAATAACATTTTTTATTCGAATGGGCGTACAAACCCAGGACAACTCGGCAAACAATTTGTTGCTATGCTCGTCTCCAATGACGACAGAAACCGCTTGATGTTCCATGGATAATGATATGGCATTTATTCCTAAGTATTCCATCGCGAATGATGTGCCGTTTCTTATATTATTTCTTTCAAAATAACCTTTTAACGAATCGGTACCGTAATAATCGACAATGGTTCCATCCGGATTCGCAATCACAAGTAAAAAGGGTATCGACAGCATGTCGTTCATACTCCTGGTTTCCTCTTGCAGTAAATGCAGGATTTCTTTTCGTTCAATCAACCTTTCTTTAAATTCAGACATGCTGAGAATATTAGGAAAATGATCATTTACTTCCAGCAATATTCTTTGGTCCATTATTTTCCCTTCTTCCCTCTAAGAATAAGTGATTTATACTGAAATCGATCTCCTATTCACCGCTGCTGCCGAATCCGGAAGCTAATGGGAAAATGAAAAAGCCCCGTCTATTATTATGATTGCCATAACAAAATAGACGGAGGCTCCCGTCGTATTCGGCAACTGGCTGGCATAGTGATCTACGATCTCACCTTAGCCCCTATAGCTTTGCGTCGCCACCTTTCAGTGGGTTTACTATTATCGTACGAAATATGAAATTGTATGAAATACATAAAATTGTCGATTGGTGTAGTAATTCTCTATACCAGCTTACAAATAAGTATAGAAACCGACTTAAACAAAGGAAATACCCAGAATTGGGTATTTCCTTTGTTCGCTAATTGAGGAATCATGAAGATGTATGTCAGAATATTCAAGAAGGAGTTCCCGATGAGTAATAAGAGAGTAGCTGTTATCATTGGAGGAACACGTGGAATAGGAGAATACACTGCTTATAAGTTTGCACAGGAAGAAGACCAAGTCGTTATAGCTGGTCGCAGCGAGGAGCATGGTCAAGCCGTTGTTCAAACCATTAAGGCAAATGGAGGAGAAGCGATTTTCGTAAGGACAGATGCTATAAAATACGAGGAGATCGAAGCCTTGGTTGAAGCAGCTGTTGAAACTTATGGCAGTATTGATGTGATGTTTAATAACGCCGGGTATGATCCCTTAATACCATCGCTAGCAAATATGAATCTGGAGGAATACCATAAGACGATTAGTATAAATCAGCATGGTACGGCTTATGGAATTCTCGCAGCCGGCAAGCAACACATTGATGGATCCAAAGCAAATAGCTGATGCTGTATATATGATTTCATTGGATGAAGCCAGAGCTATTAACGGGAGTGTTCATGCTTGACGACGGATATGCCTCCTTCAAATAGGAGTGCTATTGTTTTGGCATAAGACAAACAATAGTGTATTTTCTTATTATTTTGCAATGCCATTTCATTACACCTCATAAAAGGAATTGTGTCTTTTTTCTTCACCGCAACGAGATAATTATCTGAGGGCTTTATCTTATCTGCATTTCTGCCCCCTGCTCATTCATCAATTTTTTCAACTTCTCTTCCGTGCCTGTATCCGGTGTATAGATGCTGCAGCGCAGATCATGCTCGCCATAAACCTGCAGCGACGTAAGCTCGAATACCATCTTGCCCGCCTTGGCATGTCTGAACTCCAGATGCACCTCCGGCGCGTAGCTCACTCGGCTCTGCTCCCACATTTGCTCAAAATCTGCAAAACGCTTCTTCATCTCCTCCAGAAAATGATCATACCATTCGTCTTCCACATACTGGCCATAGTACGAACGGAACATCGCAAGATAACCGCTGGCGAAATGCTCCCAGTTCACCGCCAATCTTTTGAACTCCCTGCGCGAAAAGAGCAATTCGATCATATTGCGTTCTTCCCGGGGAATCAGCTCAAAATCAAGAAATACATAAGCAGCTGCAAGGTTCCAGCCCACAATATGACAGGTCCGATCTGAAATAATCGCCGGGCAATAGCGCAGCTCGGTTATAATTTTGTCCAGAGAAGGAGTAATGAGCGGCACTTCCTGTTTTGCCAGATAGGATGCTGACAGCCCGGGTTCTAACGCGAGCGAAAACAGGTATTTTCGCTCATCGGCTGTTAGCTGGAGCGCTGTGGCCACACAATCCAGTACAGACGGGGACACCTTGATGTCGCGCCCCTGCTCCAGCCATGTATACCAGGTGGTGCTCACCCCTGCCAGCTGCGCCACCTCCTCCCTGCGCAGCCCTGGAGTTCTTCGTCTTGCGCCTCCCGGAAACCCGGCCCCTTCGGGAGAAAGCTTGGCACGCTGGGCCTTTAAAAAAGCGGATAACGCCTGCAGCCTGGTTTGGGAATTCATTCGCCTCTCTCCTTTTGCAACGATGTATAGAGTTATTATGGTAGTAATTATACTAGCATAAACTATATCTTGTAATAGGATAATTTTCATGACATTCTATCCTTATCTACAGAATTTATTCAGCTTCAGGGAGGTATCCTGTTATGGAAAAAGAAAGAGTCGTAATCACCGGTATGGGTGTTATTACGCCACTGGGCAATCATGTGGAAGCGTTCTGGTCCGGCCTTGTACGCGGGAAATCCGGAATTTCGCAAATAGATTCGCTGGATACATCAAAGCAAAAGGTGAAAATGGCGGGGATTGTACATGATTTCGATGCAAATGCGCTTTTTGGCACTAAAGAAGCCCGCAAAATGGACCGCTTCTGCCAGTTCGCTCTGGCCGCTGCGGATGAGGCCCTACAGCAATCAGAACTCAAGCTTGAAGAGATAAATAGGGAGCGGTTCGGGGTGTATGTCGGCTCCGGTACAGGAGGTATTCAAAGCCTGTTGAACCAGAGCGCCGTTCTCGCCGCACGCGGACCGGAACGGATCAGTCCCGTTCTGGTGCCCATGATGATTTCCAATATGGCAGCCGCCATGATTAGCATCAGGTATGGCGCGCTTGGCCCGTCCATGTCGCCGGTGACCGCCTGCTCCATTGGAAACACTGCTATTGGAGAAGCATTTTTCAACATCCAGGCCGGGCGTTCGGACATCATGATCGCGGGCGGCACAGAGGCGGCCCTAACGGATATTGCCCTGTCCAGCTTTGCCAATGCAACCGCCCTCTCCACCCGCAATGCCGAGCCTGAGCGGGCAAGCCGCCCGTTTGACGCGGAACGGGATGGATTTGTCATGGCGGAGGGGGCCGGCATCCTTGTTCTGGAATCTCTCTCCCATGCGCAAAGCAGAGGCGCCACCATTCTGGCAGAGGTGATCGGTTACGGGGCGAGTTCAGACGCCTACCATATGGTAGCCACCCCTCCGGACGGAAATGGGGCGGCCCGCGCGATGGTTGCTGCATTGTCCGAAGCCGGTATCTCTCCGGAACAGGTGGACATCATTAGCGCCCATGCCACGAGCACGCTGATCGGGGACCGCTCGGAGACCGCCGCGCTCAAGCAGGTATTCGGGGATCATGCTTACAATATGCCCGTCACTGCGAACAAGTCCATGACTGGCCATATGCTGGGGGCATCAGGCGCCGTCGAAGCGGTTGCGTTGGTGAAATCGCTGCAGGATGGCATCGTCCCGCCGACCATCAACCTGGAGACGCCTGACCCGGAATGCGACCTCGATTATGTGCCGAATCAGGCAAGGAAGGACGAGCTGGCGATCGGCATGTCCAATTCCTTCGGCTTTGGCGGGCATAATTCCGCTATTATTGTCAGAAAGTTTATGCCGTAATGTATCATCCTCAATGGCCGTCCCCTCCTAAAAATCTGGGGCGGTCTTCCTCTTTTTCCTCCTCCACTTTCCCTAGTTTTTGGCATGCAACATCTCAGTTAACAAAGTCCTAATGCCCTTGAAGCTTGGTATGAAATAAACCACATTGTTACAAGTTATATACAAACGGAATAGTGGAGGAAAAGGAAATGAAAACCAAGTTACAAATCGCTTGTATGACTGTGCTTGTCCTTGTTTTTATGGCCGCTGCTTCCCAAGCCTCTCCCGCACATTGGACCTATGAAGGCGATACCGGGCCGGAGCACTGGGGCGAGCTGGATGAAGATTATCTGGCATGTAAAAACGGAACACAGCAGTCCCCCATCGATATTAAACACTCCGAACTGACAGCTTCTGACACTATCCAGCCGATGGAGGTTCATTATGGCAAAACGGAAGCAAATATACAAAACAACGGATATACGATTCAGGTTGGTCTGAAGGATCACCAAAATTATATCGTCCTGGATGGAACCAGGTTTATGCTTGCCCAGTTCCATTTCCATCACCCGAGCGAGCATCAGATCGACGGGCAACATGCGGACATGGAGCTGCATTTTGTCCATAAAAGCGGGGATGGCAAAACCGCAGTGCTTGGTGTTCTGATCAAAAAGGGTGCTGAAAATAAGGCGTTCGAGAGCATATGGAGCAGCATGCCTGCCACGGAAACAGAAGAAGCAGTTGAGCTGGAAGACACCGTTGATCCCGCCTCCATGCTTCCGGCAAACCTGCATTCCATCCGGTACAGCGGCTCGCTCACGACACCGCCGTGCACCGAGGGTGTAAGCTGGATTGTACTGGACAACCCGATTGAAATGTCGCAAGCGCAAATTGACCAATTTGCAGCCATTTTTCCTGACAATCATCGTCCGGTACAGCCTCTAGGAGATCGTAAAGCAGTGAGCGTAGAGCACTGAATGGATATAATTGTAAGGATGAACCTCAAATAACCGGCCTTAAGTTCGAAGCCGGTTATTTGAGGTTTCCTGCGTTCTTTTATACGTCAAGACTGACTTCTTCCTTCACGAATAGCTCAAGCTCGGCAAAGCTTTGCTCTCCGATTTGAATCCGCACGATGGAATATACCCGCCGGGTCAGACTGGACATGAGCCTGTCCCCTGTACTGACGTCAAATTCCACTCTGTAATCACCCAATTTGTGAAATCCGCTGGACATATTGATCCATAATCTGCCGCCTTTTCTGCGCCCATTAACTTTCATTTCACCTTCACCCGACCTTCCCCGATGTTCTATTTTTTTATCGGCATACGGGCCGATTTTCATGTGCCTTTGGCCGAAATTTCCTCCATGCCCAAACATCCACTAAAGATATTTTGTTAGCGCCTATGCTAATGTACTCCTGTAACTGATATATCTACCAATCAAGGAAGTGAGATGACTCATGAAAAAACTGGTTACTGCCGCTTTAACGATCTCGACGCTTTTCTCTGCTGTTAGTTTCATAACTCCAAGTTCCGCTTCGGCCTCCGATTCCGCATTTGATTCCGCCCAGGAATTTTCTGCAACCAGCGGACGCAGCATCGTCAATACCGCCAAGTCCTATCAAGGCAAAGTTACATACAAGTTTGGTGTTCGCAATCCTTCCAGGCTGATCTTTGATTGCTCCTCCTTTACCCAATTTGTGTTCAAGAAGAACGGAATAGATCTGCCCTGGAGCTCCAAAGCCCAGGCCAAACGCGGGAAAGCAGTCAGCAAGAGCAAGCTGTCCGTCGGTGATCTTGTGATGTTCAGCGTGGACAAGCCCGGTAAAATCGATCATGTCGGCATTTATATCGGAAACGGCAAAATGATCAGCAACATGCCGCACAAAGGTGTTTCCATCGCCAGTATTAATACTGGTTACTGGGGCAGCCGCTATATTACTGGACGGCACTTTTAATTTTTAATATCCAGATATCCGGGGTGTCCCATAAGGTCCTTTGACCTGGGCACCCCTTTCGTATGCTGTACGGCTCCTGATATAACAAAAAAGAAGTGGTATTTTGTAATCCCGCTTCGTATTTTTTATATGGAACCGTTTTCTTCACAATGTTAATATAACCCTGAGGCAGCAACCATCAGATTCTTGAGAAGGATTTAAAGCGATCAGGGAGGCGACAACGTTATGGACTATATTTCAATTGAAGGAACTCGTAAACCGGTGTCACGGCTGATTAAAGGCTCCGATTATTTTACCCATGAAACCTATGATACGGCCGCGCGCAATCTGGATGCTTTTCTGGCAGCCGGCGGCAATACAATCGATACGGCTTATATTTATACCGGCGGTCAAAGTGAAGAAGTCATCGGCAGATATATGCAGGAAAAGGGAAACCGCGATCAGTGGGTGATTCTGACCAAAGGGGCGCATCATGATCAGAACGGGCCGCGTGTAAACCGTGCAGCCATTGATGCGGATCTGGCCCGCAGTCTGGAGAGGCTGCAGACATCCTCGGTAGAGCTCTACGCCCTGCACCGGGATGACCCCTCCGTCCCTGTGGGGGAGATCCTCGAAGCTCTGAACCGTCACATTGAGGCCGGAACGATTGAAGCCATCGGCGCCTCCAACTGGACATGGCAGCGGCTGCAGGAAGCGAATGAATACGCAGCGGCTCACGGATTGCAGGGCTTCTCCTTCAGCAGCCCGAACCTCAGTCTGGCCAAAGCCAATGAACCCTTCTGGCCAGGCTGTGTCTCTGCCGATCAGGAGACCTGCGATTGGCATGAACAGCAGCAGCTTCCGCTGTTATCCTGGTCTTCGCAGGCCAGAGGCTTTTTCACCGGGCAATTCACACCGGAGCGGCGGGATAATGAAGATTTGGTGCGCGTATTTTACAGTGACGATAACTGGGAGCGCCTCCGGCGCGCGGAGCAGCTTGCAGAGCAGAAGAATGCCAGCACCATTCAGATTGCCCTTGCGTATGTGTTGAATCAGCCGTTCCCAACCAGTGCGGTCATTGGCGCCCGCAACCCTGCGGAGCTGGATTCCTGTGCCGAAGGTGCGGAAATTAAGCTGACACAAGAGGAACTCGAATGGCTGGATCTGCGAAAATAAAGATTCCCCGCCAGTCTGGGCTGACGGGAAGCCAAATTGTGACCATATTGATCCCGGAAATTAAAACAGCGATCGCCCAGGACGAGAACAATCCCGGGCGATCGCTGTTTTAGTTAAACCAACGTGCTGAAAAATCTTGTGTATCCACTTGTCAAATGAACTTATTTGGAGTAATTTAAACTTATATAAACTTTATTTTAACCAAAACGAACATGAAGGAGACAGTAATTATGGAAAACCGCCACGCCTCTCATCCCAATGAAGTGAAAGCCTTCGACACGGAGCGCCTTCGACATGAGTATGTCATTGAGTCTTTATTTGTGCCCGGTGAGCTCAAGCTGGTCTATTCCCATGTCGACCGCTACATCATCGGCGCAGCCGTTCCGGTTCAGGAAGCGATAGAACTGAAAGCGGATTCCAAAACCATTGGCGCAGACACCTTTCTGGAACGCCGCGAAGTGGGAATCATTAACATCGGAGGCCCCGGTACGGTAACCGTAGACGGCAGCGATTACGAATTGGACACGCGGGAGTGCCTGTATGTAGGGCTGGGAGCTAAGGAAGTGCTGTTCAAGAGCAGCGATGCCGCCAATCCGGCCAAATTTTATTTGAATTCGACACCGGCCCACAAAACCTACCCAACGGCGAAAACAGGTCCTTCCGATGCGTTTAATGTTCATCTTGGAGCCATTGACCACTCCAATGAGCGGACGATTTATCGTTATATCCATGATAAAGGCATTCAAAGCTGCCAGCTCGTGATGGGCATGACCGTGCTGGAGCCGGGCAATATGTGGAATACGATGCCAGCTCATACTCATAACCGCCGTTCCGAAGTCTATCTGTATTTCAATCTTCCGGACGATGCCGTCGTATTTCATCTCATGGGAGAACCCCAGCAGACACGCCATGTCGTTATGCGCAATGAACAGGCAGTTATCTCCCCCAGCTGGTCCATTCACAGCGGCGTAGGCACTCATAATTACACATTTATATGGGGAATGGCCGGGGAAAACCAGATTTTCGAGGATATGGACGGCGTGGCCATGGACGAGTTAAGATAAAGTTTATACATTCTAGAATCTTAAGCAATAACAGAACGGATGACTGCTTTATGAACCCTCTAAGAAGATATGAGGTTATTATGGAGGTCCTGCTGCGTGACAAAGAAGTGACGGTCAATGAGCTCAGCGAGCGCCTGAATGTCACCGGCAAAACGATCCGTGAGGATCTTACCAAACTGGAGGAGCAGGGCTTCGTCGTGCGTGTCCACGGCGGGGCCATGCTGGCTAGCCGCGAGCAATACGGGATTCTGCCCGAGCAGGAATCGCAAATCAAGCACCTGTCCGAAAAAAAGAAAATCGCCGCTGCTGCCTCGTCACTCATCGTCGAGAACGATATTATCGCCCTGGACGGCGGCAGCACGACACTGGAAATTGCGAAGCAGCTGGGACCGGAATCAATCACGGTCATTACCAATGATGTATATATCATCAGCGAGCTGGCTCCAAAGGATCATATTCGCCTTGTTGTACCAGGCGGTTACCGTGTCCGCAATGTGCTTGCAGGTCCGGAAGCAGTGGCCTTCATACAGGGCCTGAATATCCGGAAAGTATTTATCTCTTCTACCGCCATCCACCCGGAGAACGGTTTGTCCGTGTATACAAGCGATCTTATTGATTTCAAGCGGGCGCTGATCGCGGTCTCCAAAGAGGTGTACGCCGCTGTGGATCATCACAAATTCGGACAGACTGCCCTGCGTACCTTCGCCCCTCTGTCGGATCTGACAGCCATTATTACGGACCGGATTCCGGATAGCGAGCAGGGCCAGCGTATTAGGGAGACAGGCGTCCGCATAATCAGTAACACCTGATTCTATCCATCCGACATCTGTATAAAGGAGTGTCATTATTATATGCAATGGTTTCAGCTTGAAGGAAAAACGGCGCTCGTCACAGGCAGCTCCGGCGGAATCGGGGAAAGTATTGCGATTGGTCTTGCTGAGGCGGGGGCCAATGTCGTTACCGTATCCAGATCAGGCAGCGAGCAAGCAGTTTCTGCCGTTCGTAATCTGGGAAGACAGGCGCTCGATATCAAGGCCGACCTCGGCAAAACCGACGGTATTGAGCAGGTGTTCACTGATGCCCTGAGCTTAACGGGAAACATTGATATTCTCGTCAATAATGCAGGCACGATTCGCAGAGCTCCAGCGGCAGAGCACAGTCTGCAGGACTGGAACGATGTCATCAATTTGAACCTCAACTCTATTTTTATCCTGTCACAGTTCGCCGGACGGCATATGATCAGCCGCGGCAGCGGCAAAATCATCAATATCGCCTCCATGCTCTCCTTCCAGGGCGGCATCAACGTTCCCGGATATACCGCGAGCAAGCATGGCATTGCCGGTTTGACGAAAGCGCTGGCCAACGAATGGGCGCAAATGGGTATCCAGGTCAACGCTATTGCGCCAGGCTACATCGATACGAACAATACGGCGCCCATTCTGCAGGACCCTGACCGGACACGTTCCATTACCGAGCGCATTCCGGCAGGACGCTGGGGCACGCCGGAGGATCTCCAGGGGCCTGCCGTATTCCTCGCTTCCGCTGCCTCCGACTATATGAACGGACATGTTCTTTGTGTTGACGGCGGCTGGATGGCCCGCTAACTCTCTGAATTACTGGTTTTAGAATAGAAAAAAGGTTTCCGCTGGCTTGAGTTAGCGGAAACCTTTTTTCTATTCCCAGTATTAAAGATAGGGGTTATTCTTCCAAAAATTGTTCATTCAGTTGAGCAAGCAATACAACCGCATCTGTGCGGGTAAGCTCATTATAAAGATTCGAAGAATCAGGTTTAAGGAACCCGACATTCAGGAAGTAATGGATGGCTTGCTGAGCATATCCCGGCACATTGTTCAATGCAGCGGCATTCAACGAGCTCATCTCTTGCGGGTTGGATATCCGCCCTTGATGATTCAAGTATCTATAGAACATCACCAAATAATCCAATTTGCGAATTTTGCCCGCAGGGTTAAACCTGCCGCTGCTTGTTCCGTTGACCAGACCAAGCTGATTTGCCGCGGCAATATCGTTGGCATAGTAGCTGTTCGGCTTGACATCGGCAAAGCTGGTCCCGGATTGGCCCGCAATGTT
This sequence comes from Paenibacillus medicaginis, assembly GCF_042138635.1. NCBI lineage: Bacteria > Bacillati > Bacillota > Bacilli > Caryophanales > Paenibacillaceae > Paenibacillus > Paenibacillus medicaginis. The sequence continues at coordinate 411,136 of NZ_JBHIRY010000001.1, forward strand.
GAACAACCGGTTCAACATGATCACGGAATCCGCGCGGTTTAATTTGCCGTTGCCGTTGAACTTGCTTCCGTCTATACCTTTAATGACACCTTTGTCAAACATAGATTGAAGCGCATCGATCGCTTGGAATGAAGAGTCGATGTCGGTAAAGACCGATTCAACCGCTGTGCTTGGTTTTGCAGGCTGCTCATCGTCATCTGCCGGTGTAGTTTCCGGGTTGGTTTCAGACCCGGCGCCAGGCTTTGATTGTTCCTGTCCCGGTTTCGAAACTGAACCATTGCTCGAACTGCCACCCGAGGATGAATCATCCGAATCATCATCATTCGAATCATGCGGTTTCGGCGTTGTCGGCGTTCCCGGAGTTTCTGGAGTTTCTGGAGTTTCTGGTGTTGTCTTGGTGGTAATTTTAAAGTAAATCCGCTCGGTATTTTCCTGATAACCGCCGTTGAGCAGCAAGGTCACAAAATATTCGCCTGGCGCAATATCCGCCATGGTGGCTACTTTGCCCTCGCTGTTGTCATCCAATGTCAATTTACCGTCAGGCTGACTCGGCACATAGTCCCATTTTTGTGAAGCAGGACCGCCTGGACTTTCATCCTTCTTATAGATCCCGATCCAATCCGTCAGGCTTTGGGCACCTTTATAACTGACTGTAATCGGTTCGCCATGAGCGAAAACGTTTTTTTCCAGACTTATCGTCGCTTTTTCGATTTCTGGATCTTTCGGCAACTCCAAGTCATTGTAACTGCGCGGAGTTACGGTGAAAGTCGAAACCACAGCTCTGTGGTCGGATACCCAAGTATCCAATCCCACGTCGGCTTTAGTAAAGGAACTGGAGTTGCCTCCGGCAACCTGTTTCTCGCCATAGACTTGGCTGTTCTTTACAACAGCAGGGCCGTGACTGTATACATAATCGATCCGATCATACATTTCTGGATTCTTCCATTCCGTTCCTTCGGCAGCCCAAGTAATGGTAGGCTCCGCTACAGGATCGGAATGGACGACACGATAGGAATCCTGGAAACCAAGTTCCTCCAGCTTCTTGGATACCGGCCATTCGACAGTTTGACCACTATGGCGATTTTTATTGCCTTCAACCCAATCCAGGTGTGACGGAACGTTGAAATCGCCAGTGAGGAATACGGGCATTCCTTGCGCGGCCAAAACCGGGAGCTTGTTGAACATACTCTTCATTTCCGTCATATGATACATATTCTCGTTCTGCAAAACTGCTTCGACCGTTTTGCCCTCCTGGATATCGTATGGACCATAAGGCGAAGAAGACAAATGGATATTGCCGATGGCCACCGCTTTGTCCGGCACGACTTCGATCAGATAATAGTCATTCGCTTCATCAACCTCGATGATTGGATATTTGCTGATCAGACTGAGGTCGCTGCCAGATTTGACAGCCGCTTGATACCCGAGCAATTGCGCTGCTTTGACGACGATATCTCTGTCCGTTTCTTGAATGCCCGCCACATCGGCTCCGCTTTCACGGATGGCATTTGCGATATGCTGCGCGGCACCGTCAACGCCGTATTTGGATTTGACCGGTCCTTGCCAAATATTAAAGCTCATCACGGTCAAATCCACCTCGTCCGGGGTCACATATCCGGGAAGCAGCGCTCTCGCAAAGGATTGTGATTGCAGTCCTTCATGTTCGGAATAGGCCAGGAGTGAAGTAGCTCCTTCTGGCACGACGGTACCCGGTTGAAACGTGAACATGACATCCTTCTGATAAGCAGCGTATGTTACCGTGGTCACTTCAGGTACGCCAGGGAGCATACCGCTCGTTCCACCCCAATACAATTTATAATTTTGAATGACCTTATTGTTTGCAGGCGGTGTAATCGTGACATCACCGGTAATGTTTTTATCGCCGCCGATCACTGCGTCCAGAGACAGGCCGGAAGGTGCCGGCAGCGCTTCAATGGTAAACGAGGTACTTTCCTCAACTTGATAGCCGTCGTTAACCAAAAAACGAAGAGTATAGTCCCCCGGTTTCAAGGAAGAAGTATTGAATGTTAAGGTACCTTCTCCCGTTCCCGTATAATGCCACTCCAGGTAGTTTTTCAGATTATCATTGGAAGCTTCGTATACAGCTATCCAATCTTTTTCATTAACAGCTCCGGAATAGGTCACTTCAACACTTTCACCCTGCCAGTAAACGGGCTTGTTCGCAGCCATCGTATAATCGGCCGCATGAGCCTTTTGTGCAAATAGACCTAGCATCGGCAGGCTGAGGACGACTGCAAGCATGGCGCATATCAGACGACTAAATAATGATTTCACTTGAGACACAGTATGTTTCCCTCCCTTTCAGGTCCTTGTCATATTCTCTTAGTTGTTCAGGAAGATTCCTAGACATCTGTTTCTAGCTTAAAGTCGAATGCTCAAGTCAATATAAAATACAAGTGAATAAATTGTTAATTTTTCCGTTTATTTTGACCTTACGTAAAAAAGCAAAAAGCCAGCAGACACAAGATACGTGTTCGCTGGCTAAGTGGCTGTCGGCCGATAATCTGCCGTTATCCTCCTATTCTTGGCTGACTGGACCGACGGCCACCGCTTCGTCGGTTGGGGTTATCGGCTAGGTATTTTTATAACATATCGCGGATCAAAAACAGGGTACTCCACTACGGAGCACCCTGTTTTTTTTACTCTTCGGCAAATACATCCCACCTGCTCCGAAACTTCTCAAGTCGTGGATGGACGGTCTCCGGGCCGGTGGACAAGAGCAGTCTAAGCTGCACGATCCACTCTTCAAACGTGGAAAAGGAAGCGAATAAATTGGCCATTTCAGGAGTCATATAGAGAAAATACGGTGACGGATACACCTCGGTCAGATAACGCAAAGCAGTATCGATCGGTGTGTATTTTTTGCGTTTGCCGTCCCAATTCTGAATGCTGACTGTGGAATGACCGGAATCCAGCTTCCATTCCTCCAAACTTTTTTGCCGTTTATGAAAGGCGCTGACTGGCTCCTTCCACATTCGCCGAACCGTCTCTTCATGCAGCGGATACAGCACCAGCTTGGCAAAAGCACGCCGCTCAAAGGCCGTGAAAGCCCGCTCCAGTTCAGCATCTGTTACATCCTCAAAAGAGTCATAAAAAATCAGCGTCCCTTTGCGGCTCTCTTCAGGTGATTCATATCCGTAAGGAACTCTGATGTTTTGTCTTGCTGCCATCCCTTCTCCTCCTTTGCAGATTTCTTTCAAAAACTCGCTATTTATATAGTGTCCCTTTTAAACTCTACTGTAACAAAAACAGCTGTCGATTAACAAAAAATCCGCGCATAGGCGCGGATTTCCACTTTTCAAAATATTCGATTACCTATTTCAAATCGGAAAGCAGATTTTTCATTTTGGAATAATAACCGCTCACCCGGTCAACGGTGTAGTTGTACAGTAACTGGTTCTCCGCCAGCGCAGACATCTCCTTATCGATATCCACATTGTTTTTGTTGTTGTTCATTGTTGTGTTCTGATCTTCAACAACCTTAAACTCCACCTGATTGGAGGCGCTCGGCATGGGCAGATGTCTCGGGTTCGTACGCTTCAGGAGAAGCTGACCCCCTGAGCCGCTTTCCAGCTTGCGCTTCAGCTCTTCTTCAAATTCAACAGACTGGGCCTTGTAATACGGCGTATCGGCATTGGCAACATTGTTCGCGATCACGCGGTTTCTGGCATTCAGCGCGACCAGCAGGGACGCGTTCAGCTCATTATTATTGGAATGAATCATGGTGACCTTCTCCTCTTCATTACAGATCAAAAGAGACAAATATAAGTTCTTTATCGGCTCCTTCATTGCAAAAATGAAGAGCAAACACTGTGATTTAGAGAATTTTTTAAAAGTCTTAAAAAATTATCGTGGAAAACCGTACCTTCTCGCACTCCATACTGTAATCAATGCAAGCACCAGCAGAAGCCAGCAGTACCCCTGGAAAAGCCTGCACACTAACAAGCTCTACCAAAATACCGCCCACAATTCCACTAACGTTCGCCTGCATTTCCCTTATCGGAATCAACTGCTGAAGTAATCGGATATTGTTCCCCGTCCACTTCAACCGTGCTCCCTCCCTGAATGGAATAGTCTTCATTGAATGTAACCAATACCTTGTAAGGATAGGAAGGCGGCTTCGACCCGGTCTCGCTCTTTGACTGGGTGCCTTTTCCGTCCCCGTTCGAAGCATCCGGCGTCATCGGCTCAAGCAAAAAGTCTTTAAGTTCATGCCGGTTCCCCTCCGGGTCCGTGATGTTGATCGACTCCGGTTCAAATGTCTCCTGCCGTACGACGTCTGTGAATGCAAACAAAAGTTTTAACCCTTTCGCTGTTGAGCCTTCCTCTCTCGCCAGCAAAGTCACTTGTACTGCCGGAACCTCCTGCGGCGAGATCGGCTCCGTTTGCGTTATAGCGACGGTCGACGTATGATTCGTCTGGGCCTTCTGCAAAGAGGTGTCTTCCGGTTCCGGGCTTAACAGACCGGAGGCGAAAACGACCACTGCCGCAACCAGAGCGCCTGTAGCAAGCAATACCAGCAGCGCTCTGCCCTTGCGCAGCTTACGCAGCGTTTGCAGCAGCGGCGGATCGGTTGCCCGTTTCGCCTTATTGTAAAAGGCCAGGTAAGGACCTTGCGCCGGCTCGAAATGGCGCCGCCACAGCGATTTCTTGTGCAGGCCCTCCTTACCTTCCTCCTTGAAGAACACCATCAGGCTCTTCTGATAATCCGGATGGAAGCCTGTACGCGGGTTGCCGAATTCCGTATGCTGCTCGCTCCAGCGGATAAAGCGGCATACGAGCTCAGTGTCCCCTGCCCAGCTCCGCACATCCTTCAGCAGCGCACCGAAATTCAATACCCTGCTTCCTTTCTCCGGCAGCTCAATGTAAGCAGGAAGCAGCCTGGCATAATTTCCGTTTTGCAGCTCGGCTGGCAGCCAGCGCATGGCCCAGCCGCGCACATGCTCCCGTTCCTGCACCGCAAGCTCCATAAGCAATGATGGCTCCGGCTTCTCCGTTGTGAACCAATCATAGGCCGCCACAAATTCGACAGCCAGCGACTGCAGCCTTGGCGGGAGCTGGGCTACCCATGGTCCAAGATCGGGGCGGGTGCAGAAGCCCAATTGCTTCAGTTGGGCTGGCGTGATCTCCTGCAGCTTAACCTCCGTCAGCAGGAAACGCTCCCCCGCTTCAAAGAGCCTGTCCAGCAATGCTTCTTCAGCGGGTGTGCCGAGCCTTTCATGCATCATGTTCAACACACTTTGCTGAAAATGTACCGTTGCTTCGTGCCGCTGCGGCATGGAACGCAGCCGGTCCATGACCGCCGCTTCCGCCCGCTTCTGGAACTCCGGACGATTCAGCAGCTCAGGCTGAACTCTGCCCCAGTCCCGGATCAGGTCAAGCATATCCTGTACGTCCGCAGCCCTCGCAAGCTTCTGTTCAGCATAAGGAAGGAACAGCGCGTTCGTCAAGGCGCTTGTGCTGAGCACCTTATGTAAAAATGCCGCTAGAAGCGCCGGGCTGCTGTCGATAATTTGGCAGATCTGCGCTGTTATGTCCGTTCTTTTGGCGGAATGCAGATTGCTCAATGAGCGAATCAGATACTCGATCAGCTTGTTGCCGAGATACGAGGAATCGGCGTTGTAGTAATCCTTGAAGCACTTGACCACGTCCAGGTCTGGCAACGCTCCTTGTCTGACGGCGTCAAACTCACGGTCGAACGCGGCCAGAAACAGATCATTCAGCCTCATCCGCCGCCGCATTGCTTCCGGGCTGGTCAGGTATGCGTTCAGCCCTTGAAGTACCGACGCTTTAGTCCGTTGATACCACTCATTCTCGCCCCGCTCCATCCGGTAAAAGACGCTCAGCTCATCGTATCCCTGCAAGCTCAGCCCGCGCCCGGTTTCCATTCCGTTCAGCATCTGATCCGCGAACTTGAAGAATGCTTCAGGCGATTCTCCGCTTTTTACATGCTCCCACATCAACTCCAGAAATGGCCTTTCAGCCTCTTCAGCCTCTGCGTTCAGAATTCGTCCCTGCGGAAGGTCAAACACAAATTCCTTCTCAATATTCCGGTCTCCCGGACGCAAGCCGCCCTGAACCACAAACGTCAATTGAATACCTTTCCTGCTGGCAGGCTCCGCGGCATAGGTCAGGAAACCAAGTCTCTTTCTGAATGCGTAAGGCATATAGCCGTACAAAACAAACAGCAGCTTTTGGGCAGCAGCAGAGGTTTCCCCGGCCGGAACATTCAGCGAGACATATACCTTTTTGCGGCCGGACAGCGACATCATGACCGCATACAATAGTCTTTTGAAGGTCTGTTCATCAATATTCAGCTCGGAAAGCACGGATGCCGGGGTGACGGCGGGATATATCTTTTCCGCAGGCAGACGGTCCAGCTCGGGCAGCTCCATTCCCTGTTCGATGTCGTAGGAGTCCGCAAAGGCTGTATTCAGCCACTGCTTGTAATCTGCAGTCCCCTCTCCGTGTCCGGCAGGAATGACATAGTTATGCGTGAAGAATGCGCTTCTCAGGCCCGTAAAATCGGCAGCCTTATATAAGCTGCGCCCCAGCACGATATCTCCGTTCTCTGTCCGTACGAGGTGAACGGCATCCGGATAAGCCTTCTCGTCCTTCTCCCCACGCGAAGTCAGATCTGTCGGCGCATCATACATACACAAAGGATGCAGCACTTTCTTGATCCAGTTGTTCTCCAGCCCCTGCGATTTGGCAATCGTATCAAACCCTTCAGCAGACCGGAAAATGCCCTGCCTTTCACGGGTATACATCTGCTGCTGAATGGGCTTCAAACTGCTCAATGCAATTCTCTCCCCTCAACATACTTCAGTTTGTACAGCAGCCAGATGAAAGGCTCATCCACCCGGATCGGGCTGACCAGCCCCTGCAGCTTCTGATCCACCGGATTGCTGCCAAGCGCGGAAACGGCAAAATAAGCGGTGTCGGAAAAATAGACATCCATCGTGCCTTTGAACGGCCTGTCCACCTTCTCGATGAAACGCCGGATTTCACCGTCAATATTAGCAATCTCGGTCAGATCCAGATAATTGTGGTGCTCCATCGGGTTAAAAATATTGCTGTTGCTCTTGATATAAGTGCCTTCCTCATCGGCAAGCGCCGTCAGCATATCGCTTTTCGTCAGCACCACCGCGGTCGGAATATCCGTTTTCGTTTTGTCCTGATAGGCAATAAAATCACCGAACAGCGTCAGCACAACATCGCGGGGTTCATCGTATTGGGCCACAAATTCCCCGGGCTGACCGCCCAGGTTCAGCTTGATGCGCTCACGAATGGAGCGAATCTGCAGCGGATCGACCATGAACAGAATGCCTGCCGAATTTTTGATATGCTGGCCATGCAGACCGAGATAATCCTGATCCACCATGCCTTCACCAGCCACGTCAAAAAAGACCAAGGTCAGCGGCGCCTTCTCCTCATCCTTGAACACAAACTGGAAAATGAAAGGCTCCTGCATCTTCTCCTTTTGTGTGGACGAGAGCAAATCGCCCCGCTCAAACAGCGGCTCCTCGTACAGGGTGCGGAATTTGCGGCTGATCTCCGCGTTCAGCGGCATGCATGCGGCGCCGAAATGATCGGCGGTATAGTGCTGCAGCGTATGAATCAGCGAGGTCATGTAGACCGACTTGCCCGCCTGCGAAGCCCCGATAATGGAAATGATGTTGCTCGGCACCTTGCCGGCCGTGACCGGCAGCTCATTGTGGCAGTGAGGGCACAGACGGCGCCGGGTCAGCTCCCCGTAGCGGTCCGTCAGACCGATCAGCACATGATCGGAATACATGCGATGCTCCTCCGGCACATCATACGGATGAATCACCGCCTCCATCTCGTACACCTGGTCGAGGCCAAACCGCTCCCGGTATTTATTCAGCAGCTCGTCCTCACCAAGCGCAAAATCCTCATCATCCTCACGATGATGCGCAGCCCGGAAGACTACATCCTCCGGTGAAAATTTGCTGAAGCAATACGGGCAGACGATATCATAGAACAGCGGCCTCGGTTCAGGCTGCGGTTTCTTTTTGAAAAATTGTTGAAAAAAGCCCATACTTCCTCTCCTCTCATTCAGGAATCAGCTCGAACGTGCTCCCATACTTGCGGCCGTCGGTGAAAAAAAGACGCACATACTCGCTGGCACCCACCTCAATGGGTGGCAGCACATTTCTGCCGGCCGCAAACGGTCTGGTGAACGGATATACAGTTCCGTCCTCCTTGTCGAGCGGATACCCGCCCTCCTTCTTCACGTAGCAGAGCGCCTCCTGGGGAACCGGGATTTCGGCGGTGACGGTGATCCGGACCGTCTTGTGGCGGCTGAACAGGCCCTTCTTATGATCCACCGTGTAACGGATTTTCGCTTTGCCTGTACTGATTTCCGCGCTGTTGTGGCCGTCACTCTGCCGGATAAGCAGCATCTGCCCGTCTTCTGTAATGCTGGCGTATACCGTATAGCGAAGACGACCGATGCCTTCAATCCGATCCCGGAAGCTGCCTGCCGCCTTATATTCTTCACGGGTATACAGCTTGAGCCCCCCTGCCGCCGAAGCAGGAGGACCATCCGCCGTCTCTGCGTCCCGCTTTTCAATGTATACCGCCTGCACGCCTTCAGGCCACTGCCAGCGGAGCACTACATGGTTGTCATTCAGCCTGCATGACAGCTCGGATATGGCGGGCATGCCCGGCTGAGCTTCTCTATATTGCATAATTTATGCCCCCGTTTCCGTACCTAAAATCCTTTGCTGCTGCTGTTGCGGCGCGCATGGTCGAATCCTTCCCCGCCTCTGCCCGGGCGGGTCGACACTCCGCGGCCGTTGCCGCCGGATGATCTGCCATGATCGCGAATCGGCAGCACAAAAGAAAAAAGTGCAATAATGCCTGCCAGCAGCAGTGCCGCCAGCAGCCTGACGATGGGGTCCAGCCAGATGGAGCCATGCAGCCCGTTTTCCAGCAGCAATCCAGCCAGCAGCCCCGCCGGGATGCCGCCAATGGCGAAGTTCCGCGCCAAATAACGATTGTCGAACATGAGTCCAAGCGCAAGCCCGATCAATGCTCCGATCATGACCAAAGCCACTGTACGATAGATGGCCAGATAAGTGCTGTCCGCGTACATGCCGGTGCGCTCCGTCAGCAGCGTCCGGTCGCCAAGGCTGTTGTAAATCTCACCGAACACGAGCGAAAGCTGGCCTGCATCCGTTACGTCATAGTAGGTGCCGCCGGTCATCTGCGCAATCGCCTGCAGCAGTCCGACCCCACCGGCATCCGTCACGCTGAGGCCCACCGTATTGACCGCGATATTCCGCTCTGTATAAGGAGCAAGAGCAGTTGCCGTATCCAGATCACTATATCCGTCAGATAACAGGATGACCATGGCGCCATTATTGCTTTCCCCTTGGGCCTGGATTTGGCGCAGCGTCTCACTCAAGGCCAGATCGAAATTGGTCCCCGCATCCGTGCCTGGAATGTGGTCCAGCTTGTCATAGACAGCCTGCTTTTCGGCTTCCGTACCTACTGGTGTGAACGGCTGCAGCACCTCGGCCTCGTCACCGAACAGGACGACGGACACACGTTTGTCCCCGTTCATTTGGGCGATCATGCTTTTGGCGGCGGTGATGCGGTCATTGTTCGGATCGTTTTGTGCCATACTGCCCGAGTTGTCGATGACGAGAACCAGATCGTTCACCTTTTTGGCTCCCGCAGGATTGATTTGATACCCCAACTCCAGCAATGAACCTGCCGCAAAAAGCAGAACGAGCGTGGCAGGCACCAGCAACTTCCACGACAGCCCTGCATAGCGCTGCTTCCAGGACATCCCGTTCAGCTTCGGACTAATCAGCTCGGCGATCAGACAGAACAATCCGATACAGAACGCCATAACTCCGAAATAAACGCCGATGACCAGCCAATGCGGCCACTCGTCAAGAAAACGCAGCAGCAGGATTTCACCGATCAGAAACCCTGCCGCTCCCCCGATCAGACTGAACAGCAGCATAAGAAGATTTATTTTTCTCTGCATCATAACCCCTAACCCCTTTTCAATTAGTGAGTGTTCAAAAAGTCGTGATCAAAAGATGACTTTTGAACTACCTCTATTAGATCCGGCTTCGTACTTGCTCACCGCAGTTCAGGCAGCCGCCCCGCAGCGATCCCGTGCAGCTCGTATCCATTCGCGGAGTACGTCTCGTAATACGTCTTTCCGTTCCTGTACACCATCAAATCCTCCATATGAAAACCGCCCATCAACTGCAGCTTTTCTACCCCACTGCTGCGCTTTTCATGCACGAAGCCTGTCTTGTAGAGGCGGGATGAGTCATCCGCGCCCAGGGCGTAAGGCAGAAATTCACCTTCATAATCACCGAAAAAATACCTTTCTTCGTATCTGTGCTCATGCGTGTAGTCCAGCAGCCTCACATTGATTACCGCATTCTCTTCAAGCGTGCGGTACAAGCGCTTAAACAGCTCATCCTGAGGCACAATTTGACGATTGTCGTAATCCGAGGCAACGTTGGCGCGCCGCAGCAGTTCTTCCTCGAACGTCTGCTTGAACGGCTCCGCGCCCAGGATCAGGCTGTGGCAGGTCAGGATGAGTCTGTCCACCAGCCCATCCGTTCCGCTGCCCAGCAGCTCAGCGGGCGAACCCATAAACCGCTCCTCGAAAAGCACCTGCTTGCCCCGCTTATTCTCTATCTCTTTCATGATTTCTGCGGCCACATGTTCATAATACTCGAACAGATTCTGGCCCGTATATTGATCTGCCAGGCGGATGCTGTCTTCGGCAGCCGTCCGCAGCTCCAGCTTCACCTGCTCCAGCTGCGCAGCCAGCGCTTTCGTCTGCTTGTGCAGCCGCTCCAGTGCAGCCTCGCAGCGGCGGAGGGCCTCAAGCTCTGTGTGCAGCCGCAGCATATGCAGTTTGTGGCTATAGACCGTCTCCGTCAAGTAACGGATCAGATTCCGCGTGTTGTGCTTATCCATCAGCGGCAACCGCTGAAAAGGCTGATCCTCGGCGGAGGCGGCATACAGAGCTTCCAGCTCCGCACTGCTGACGGCGAGATCATTCGCCGTATCGCGGACCAGATTCCTCACCGCGCCGAGCACACTGCCCGCAGCCTGCTCATCCGTCCATTCCAGCAGCTCGTAAATGCCCGCCTCCGCGCCTGCCACGGAAAGAGACGTTCGGCTGCGCAGCCACGCTTCTGCATCGAAGGAACGAAGCCGCTCAGCAGCAGCCTCCTCGAAATTTTGCCTGAAGAACTTACGGCAGCCCTCGCCAAACAGCGCTTCCTCCGCTTCCTGCAGCGTCATTCTCTTCAAGGCCGCGTACCCGATGCCGGAAGTCATAAGACCCATCATATCCCTGATCGCTGACGGCTCCGGCACAAGGCTGTTCAGCAGTTCCGCCCGGTCCGGGGCGTCGAGGCCGAAATAGGTCAGCTTATCGCGGCTGCTCCAGTCCCGGCCGCTCTTCATTCGCTCCAGCAGCTGTGTGTAGAAATGATACAGCACCGTCAGCGCAATGGATTCATTGGGCCTTTTCACCCGCGCAAAACCTGCCGATACATATCCGGCCCGGCCTGAGTCGGTCATGATGTTGTTCTTGAACGATGTATTGTTGTACCCGCCATCCTGCGGCCTGTATTCTTCCGCTACCCTACTGCGGTTCTTGAGGAGCTGGATATGGCAAATCATTTCGCAGTTCTGGCGCAGCTCATCAGGAACGATCATACCCCGTTCATTTTTGTCCGAAAGCAGGTAGACCAGATCGAACAGCGGAGCCGGTGCATGCTGCACCTGAATCGCGAGCCGCTCCTCCGTCATGTGTAAGGGAGCGGAGAACGTGAACCCGGGACTCTGCAGCCATTCCAGCTCACGCAGGAACGCCACGTTGATGGCGCTGCTGTAACCGAACTGTTCTTCAGGACTCTCCTTCACCAGAACATATAAATCCGTTTGCACCGACTTGAAGGATTGGCCCAAAATATAATCCGCCAGCAGCGTGACTTCGGCCACCACGGCGTTCAGCGGATCATCAGCGCAGGTGATGACGGACAGGTGCACCCTCTCAAAGGACGAATACAGCTTCCCGTATTCCGCCAGTTGCCGGCTGGCCTGCCGCAGCAGGGCATTCAGCCGTACAAGCTGTTCTTCATTGTCGTAAAAGGCCCGGTATAATCCGCTTCTCCTCGCTTTGTCATCCAGTCCGTCAAACGGTGGAATCAAATGCCCGAGCACCCCGCCAGATGTATGTAGAGCTTCAGCCTGGGCAGCCACATGGATATAGGCAACCCCCGCGCTGTTATCCCATTTGCGGCTGTTGATTTCCATTACCGTTTGCAGCGCCGGGCCGCACCGGTCCCCGATAAAGAGAAACACAGCGGGGTAATGGATGCTGCTGCGCCCATCCCCACTACCGATCAGTTGCTCTTCCGCACGGGCGTAAGTCTCTGCAAACTGGTTCAGCTTCTCTCTCATGGCCTACTTCAGCCTTCTGCGGATATCGTTAAGCTTGCCCGCCATTTCTTTATAGAAGGCATACAGCTCCTCACCGTTCGCAAGCTCTACCCGCTCATACTGCAGTTGGTCGCGCCCTTCTGTAAATGCAGCGGCCAATTCGTCGAGCTTAGCCAAGAGAGGCGTGATATCCTCTGAAGATGTCATTTCAGCATCGCGGCGTGAAGCTTTGCGCAACAGTACAGCACGGTGCTTCTCATCCAGTGCGCGGAAATTGCTGAACACTTCATACTCCACATAGCTGCGGCTTTTCAGTACATTGGCGAACGGCTCCCAGGCATCCTCCTCCGGATCGCGGTCATACACATACAGCGCTCCTTTTTTGGTTATGGTGCCCGTATACAGCGCTTCAATGAACTGGTCCAGCCACTTCTCCTCGTCCTGGAATTTGTCCAGCACGGCGCCCAGTTCCGCCACTTTCGCCTGGATGCTTTCGCGCTTCGCCAATTCATCGCGCACAACACGTGACAACTCAGGGGAACGAATCAGATTCTCCTGTGCCAGCTCTTCGTTGATACTGCCAAAGATATCCTTCACATACTCGGTCTCCAGCCCTTCGGACAGCAGCCTTTTCAGAGAATCAAAGGCACGCTTCACTTCGCCAAGGTTCGGTTTCGCTTCCTGAAGGCGCATATCATAAGGGGCAAGCATGGCGTTCAGGTCCAATGGGCGTGTCTTCGCCACTTCATAACGGTTGCTTGTGTTCTTGTCGTCCCCTTTCAGGCGGATGATGCCTGCCGCCGATGCGCGGGCAAATTCCCCACGCACGCGTGCATTGTACTGTTGAACACGCGGATTAACGTAAACATCTCCCCAGGACTTTTCCGGAATGGGCGACGGCAAGAACGTCCAGTTGTTGCGGGCCGTCTGCACGAGATGGCGTCCGATGCCTTCGCGGTCGAGAATCGTTTTTTCGTAGCTTTCTTCATACACCTTGAGCGGCGTGTACACGAACAGCGGCACCCCGTTGCGCGTATTCAGCCAGAAAATGCGGTTTTTGACCTCGCTCTCCTTGATCGTAAAATGGGACTTGCCGACCGCATTATTCTGATAGTTGCGAATTCCCTTCAGAATGCCCGGCGCCTGCACCGGAACGGATACAAAACCCCAGGAAGGGAAGTACAGATTGCCGGAACTGTTGCTCAGATGGAAGACCGGAACGGCATCGTCATCGAGACGGCTGGCAATATGGCGTTCCACAAACTTCTCCACCGCTTCGTCCTGGCCGTATTTCATCATCAGGAAGTCTTCCATGGAGCGGGTGATCAGATCGCCGAATTTTTCGGTCAAAAAGTCGGAAATGGAGCTGACAATGTCGATTTCCTGTTCCTTGACCCATTGATTGGAGTGTGTGAGCAGCTCCTGGGTGAAATCGCGGATCAGATCGTCCCCGTCGCGCTTCTCCATCATTTTGGAAACCACGGCCGCAATATCCGGCACGCTGACCAAATTCCAGTAGTAGGTTTTGTTGCCCCGATGATCGGTCTGCTCTTCCCCGTTAATGAGGATGTCACCGTTCTTGGAGAAGATTGCGCTCAGGGCGTTCAGAATCTCGGAATATACATTATAAATGCGGCTGTTCTCCTGATTCAGCAGATCGTACAAATCCTCGTAAAATTCAATCAGCTGCTCCGTGCGCTCCACATCGGCGCGCAGCCAATATTCATTGATTTTAGCTTCAATATAAGCGTTTTTCTTCTTATCCTTGGAGACAAAGGCGCTTTTGGCGTCGCCCATTTTGTCATCAGCCTGCTCGCGCGCGGTTTCGATATCGCGCGGAATCCGGTGCAGGCTCTCGCGCAGCGTCTCAATGTAAGACAGCAGCATTTTCAGCAGACAGAAGCCTTTCTCCGTATAAATAAGGCGGGATACATAAAACGGTCCTTGCTCCGGATGCAGGAACATGCGGCGGATCTGATCCGTGAACTGACCCACAATTTCGCCGGGCAGCTGCTTCTTCGCCTTGATGTATTCCTCGCGTGCCCGGGTCAGGAAATTTTGCTCCAGCTCGGTGTCCATGTTGACGACCTGCATTTTAATGACATTGCTGTAGCTGAGCCGCTCGCTATTCTCATAACCCGGCAGCGGCTCGGGAACGCGGGATTCAAAGTTTTTGATCATGCTGTCGAGATCCACGCCCAGCTTGCGCGCAAATTTCTCCACTTCCTCCTGGCCGGGGGCCTTCTCGAACATTTTCTCCATCTTGCCGAACAGACGGTAAGCGAGATATGTCGTCATTTCCTCCACCGGCAGCACGGCGGACGAGGCGCCGATGATGTTGTACTCATAGTTGGCCGGATATGCCCGGTTCATCTGCGCAATGTTGGTGCGGATATTGCTGATATAGTCATGGATGGCGAACTCTTCGCCTGACTGTTTTTCCTCGCTGGCCATGAAGTTCGTAATATTTTCCGCCGTCACGTTCATGCAGTAATCATAGGCGTTCTCCAGCAGCTTGCCCTCTGTGTTCGTAGCCGAAATCAGGTGACAAAGATTAAACGGTGGCAGCGGGGAATTCACCGTCAAAATGTTCCCGTACTGCTGCCTGAAACGTTCACCACGGCTATCCACATTCATCCAGTAGTCCAACTCTTTCAGTGCGGCGTATCCGTTCTTCTTGATATACTCGCGGGTATGCTCACTCAGGCTCTTATTCGCCAGATTGACATCCGGCGTGAACAAGTAACCAAGGGTGTTCACCCGGTCGATGCCTGCGGAGCCATAATCCCGTTCGATAATGCCCCTTACGATGTATGAAATGTCCAGGAATGTGCCGCTGCCCGTCCCTCCGGACAGACCGGAAAGCAGAAACACCATCAGCTTTTTGTTCGTGCCGACAGACAGTGTTTTGATCTTCTTGTCGATGCTCTGCACCACCTGGTTAATCTTGGTGAACAGCAGCAGTCGTCCGGCCTGACGCACACCGGCAGCACCGTTCATGCCGTCGGTAATGCTCAGCTCTGGCGACAGCCACTCCGTTATGTACGGCTCGAGAATGCTGCGGTTCTGCAGCAGACCGCCGATCTCTGCATTGGACAGCAGCACGAATTCATTAATCGGATCAAGTCCGATGCCCTTGTACTTTTTGTTCCGGTCCTGCTCATTCGTTTCAAAGGCGAGAAATTCAACATTATCCGGCTTGTCGAACTTTTTCTTGGATACCGGATCCTCCGGCAGCTTGAAGCGGCGGTTGATCTGGTATTTCAGGCGCAGCAGGGCATCAATGCCCGTGCCGCCCAGACCGATGATCAAAATCGGATTATCGATCGTGTCCACCCTGATCTTCTCGCTGACGATACCGCCGCCGAGCGATACGTCCAGCTGCTGGATATGCTCTCTCACTACTGGTTTCATCTTCTCTACCCCCTGGATATATTTGTGGAATAAATGCTTGGATCAATTATTTTAATAAATATGGGTTTATTAGCTGTTGACCGACAAATACTCAAGCAATATCGTTTTGCCTGCGCTGCCGAGGGGAATCGTCAGTCTGTCGCCGTTCTTCAGCTCAATTCCACGCGATGCATCGATGGCTCTGCCGGATTTCTCCACCGTCAAATCGCCCGTGCTGCGCACCGTCAGACGGTCGCCGCTGACTGGAGCAAATACAATTTTCTCCGTCCCGGTAAATTCGGGAGCCAGCTGCAGCAGCTGGTGCAGGTTGAATTTGCCGTGGAAGCCGTTCAGCTTCTTGTACTGTGGGTACGATTTCTCGCCCGTATTTTCATCCCTTACCTCAACGACCATTTGTCCCACAAAACCTCTAGTTGCTTTCTTGAAATACTTCCAGATGAAAAAGGCCGCAGCTAACAGGATAAGAACAATAATTCCCATCAGGACCGCCGGAAGCCATAACCCCGCTTTGCTATTACCCGCTTCGGCCGATGCAGACGAGCTGCCAGATGCCGCTGCCCGGATGGTCAACGGATCGGTTTCACGGAAGAAGCTTGCGTCCTCTGCCCTTACTTTTAATTCATAATTGTGATCCTCCGGAATTTTGAAGGTGCCGCTGAAGGAACCGTTCTGATTGTCCAGCTCCATTTTGTCCATCTTGCCTGTATCCAGATCCGTAATGTTCAGCACCGCGCTCATGCCTTCATAGAGCGAGCTGTCCTGCAGCTGCTGCTCTCCGCTTGTCAGGTAGGCATTGATGTTGATGCTATCGCCCTTCCCGTAGTCCTGATCGGGAATCTGATTCATAGAAATGCCCAGATCGTAGTTAAATACTAGATTGATATCGATCTTGTCCTGGCTGACACCCTTAACCTGCAGCTTCCAATCCCCGGCCTGCGGCTTCAGCATCTTGATGAGCGAGTAGCTTTTAGACTTCGAGAGCAAAATATCATTTGCAGGAATTTGTCGTGTCTTGCCCTTGGGATCTACGAGCCGCGCATCGACAGGCTTCGAGGACATGATGGAAATATTGGCTTCCAGCACATTTTCATTCGGTACGTTCACGGTTACGTCCTGGTACTGCCCGTTCCCGGTCATGGACTGCAGGGGAACAACATTCAGATCCAGATTGCTGGCGAAAATCTCGCTCAATATCCCTGGCAGATCGTCCGCGTTGCTGGTGATGAAGGACTTGCCGCCCGTCTCTTTGGCGATGCTCGCCAGCGACTCTTTGTTGAGCTTGCCGTCGGCATTCAGGCCGATCGTATAGATCGGGATACCGTTCTTCTTCGCCTCCGCAACTGCCTGCTGCATATCCTGCTGTGAATCCGCATCGGTGCGTCCTGTTTGTTCATTCAAATCGTTGTTGCCGTCAGCCAGCATCACAATCATGGGCGCATGTCCGGCTTCCGCCCCGTCCTGCAGCAGATTTACCGCTTCCTTGATCCCGACGGAGGTATCCGTATATGCGCCGCGGTTCAAACCGTCAATAAATTCCTTTAGCCCGGTCTTGTCTTCCTGGGATTTTACAGTCAGCAAAGCCTTCTCCCGCTGGATGACATCCGTATAGGCTACAATTCCCACTTTATTGTCCTGTTGGGACAGCATGTCTATGAACATTTTCATCGCTTCATTGCCGATTTTGTCGGGATCGCTCGTATTCATGGAATTGCTGACATCAACCGCAAGCACCGCATCCACCTGTGAAGCGGAGCTTGCCGCGTTAGCCTTCAAAGGCAGCATTCCTGCTACAGCTGCCGCGAGCATCAGCAGCGACAATATTCTGCATGTTATATGCCTGAATCGACTTCTCATCTCTGTACCCCTTTACCCATAGTTCTATAGTTGTACTATGCTTCTCTTAAATTTTGATGAAATGAAAATGAAAATTAGCTGAAAAGTACCCTCCCTCTGTCGGACAGCCTTCTGCAAACATGCCGGCATTTTACCATTAAACAGCAGCAATGATATAATTATAGCG
Organism: Paenibacillus medicaginis; assembly: GCF_042138635.1. Classification (NCBI taxonomy): domain Bacteria; kingdom Bacillati; phylum Bacillota; class Bacilli; order Caryophanales; family Paenibacillaceae; genus Paenibacillus; species Paenibacillus medicaginis. The sequence continues at coordinate 429,047 of NZ_JBHIRY010000001.1, forward strand.
CAATCCATGCCGCAAATTATGAAAAAACTGACACCATTTCACGTTGGAAAGGAATGCATATGATCTCTTACGGATGTCTTGCCGTTTTGTTTCTTTTTGTCATGATCAAGCTGCTAAACTACTATTTTCATAGAAAAAAGGCGCATTCGCTCGAACAAATCGACACCGAGCTGCTGACCGCTTTGAACCGCAGGAGTGAGCGCCCATGAAGACTCAGAAGCAGCCTGTCCACTTCCGGCCGTTCGTCAGAACACGTTACGCCTTGCAAAAGCTGCGCATTTGCACACACTGCGGCAGCTTCACCGCTTTATGGGAGGATCAATGCCCATCCTGCGGAAGAAGCACACTCATCTCCGTACAGGAGATGGCGAACCGCAAAACCTTCCGCTATTTCGGTAAAGATCTGTTCATCGGCCTTGTGATCGCCAGCGCGGCCATTTATTTCAGCACCTCGACAGAGCAGACGCTGTTCGTAGCGGCAGGCTCTCTGGCGCTGCTGTTACTTCTCTGGGCAGTGCAGCGCGGGATCAAGCCTTTTGAGCAGAGACGGCAGCTGCGGCGGCTGTTCAAATACCGTTTCGAGGATCTTGAAGAAGGCTTGACCCGCAACCGTGCCGAAGCGGTTGCCCACAGGCAAACCGATGAGCTGCTGTGCTACGAAATGCTGCGCGAGGTCGGCGTATTGCTCAGGGATGACCGGATGAAGCTGCAGCAGATCGCACTGCTGCAATCCTTTGTTTTGCGGTCTGATATGGATCTGATCCTGGACGGTCTGCTGCTGAAGAGCTTTGAGCCGCTGCTAGCCGAATATATTGGCGAGATCGCCAAAATCAAGCGGGAGTTGATCAAGGAGAAAACGCTCCGCTACGTCACCTTCTACGAGAACCGGATCCTGGACATGCCCGGCGGTGAACACATCCTGATCTACGTTGCCGGTGCTGCCGTCCGCTTGAAGAAATATGTAGTGGCACATGCCAAATTTATTTACAGATATGCCCGCAAGCTGCCTGAAGACCGCTTTCTGCGGCTGCACAAAATTGTTACGACCAACCCGTACGAGCCATTTGGCGATCTTGCCGATGAAGTAAAAGACATTTACCGTCTGCGTTATGAGCACGGGAACGGGATCTATTGAACGAAGGCCTGCGGCCTTCTATCTCTAGACGTATCGGGAAAGCTTTTCCCCTGCAAATAAAATCAAATTTTTTCAAAAAATCAGAACGAAAAAACCGTTACAAGCTGTTTTATGAGCATGTAACGGTTTTTTTATAAACTGAGACTATCCTCGTTCCCCATCGGTATGGATTTCCACCGTCCTGGTTGCGGCGTTCCAGTTGATCTGCAAGCCGAACGCCTCAGCAGCGACTCTGAGCGGGATATAAACTGTGTTCTTGATATTTAATGGCTGCACTGCCGATTGCTTGCCATCAATCCATAAGCTGATTTGCCCGTCCGCTCTTTTCACTGTTGCGGCTGAACTTGTGCGAATAAGAACACTTCTGGTTGTTTCGTCCCACTGCAAATCCTGCTCAACCAGCTTGGCAGCAACTCTGACCGGAAGATAAGTCATATTTTTGTGAACCACCGGTTGAGCTGATGGTTCGGTAAGCACTGATCCATCTAATGAAATCGACACAGGACGCACAGGTGAAATGGTTACTTGTTGGAAGGATGTCATACTTGAAAAATTCACTGCCACGGTAACGCTCCCCGAAGGAATTGGTTTCATCGTTCCGTCAACCGCCTTGCCGTAGGCCGGAAGTGTAAACTCGAAATCATACCGTCCGAATCGGAGTTCATCCTGATGGATCAATAAGGATCCCCGGCTTGGATAGTATAAGCCATCTACTGATTCCAGGGACGAGAACTCTCCCCCTGTCGGCGCCAGAAAAACATAAATGGGTTCGGCTTCACTTGCTCCGTCACTGCCTTTCACATGCACCTTTTCATCAATCTTCATTTTTTCCGGGCTTATGGACGTGCTTTCTCCTGTAACGAGCAGGCTTTGCAGCAGATCGTGGATCTCCTGATTTTCAAGGATTTTGTACACTTCTCCGTAAGCCATGCCCACACGCTTTGTACCCTCTGGATAAAGTACCACTGATTGGCCGTTCTTCAATTCCACCAGCATATCTGTGTCGAAAAAGGATTCAAAGGGATCCAATTCCTCTTTTACTACTGCTGTCTTGCCTTTGCTCCACACGGTACTCATGATCTGGCTGACTTTAGTCAATTTTTCACGGTCCTCCGGTCTTGCCGCAAACAATGGCTGGTACATAACATCCGCATGACTTGCACTCGTTCTTAGCAGATTGCCGGTTTGGAACATGCTCGTATCCACAGCCGCAGCTGCAGCATAAGCTCTTTCACCGGACGATAACGGAGAAATCAAACCGGTTAACAATACTCCAGCCATCAGAATTAGCTTTTTTAACATGATTGCCCTCTTCCTTCCGTTTTAACATGTCAATAAGACTGCCCTTCACAATGCTTTAAACGATATGAAATGGTAAAAGTTTCTTTGCTTCAACCTTTAAATTACATGTATGAAAGCGCTGAACAATTTGGCGTAATAGAGTTGCTTGTTATTGAAAATAGATGAACTCAACAGAGAAGATATTTTAAAAATAAAATAGGTATTGCCTAAAACGTGGTTTAGGCAATATAATTTGCGTAGAGGCAAAAGTATTTGGCCGGTGCATTTTTTTAAAATAAAATTTTCCCTAAGGAAACATCTATGCTTAAGGTGAAAATAATAGAAATCAGATTCAGATCATCAAAGGTGGGATAAACTATGAATGAAAATGTCGCTGTACAACAGCAGTCTTCTGCCAATCATGCAACAGTTCAATCTGCACATGCTGCTTTAAGCGGCAAAACTCAGGGATTAAAAAGATTATTGCCGTTCCTCGGACCAGCCTTTATTGCGGCCATTGCTTACATTGATCCGGGAAACTTCGCAACCAATATCGCAGGAGGTTCGAAGTACGGTTACCTGCTCCTGTGGGTCGTGCTGCTTTCCAATTTGATGGCGATTTTAATTCAATCCATGTCAGCCAAATTAGGGATTGCAACCGGAAAAAATCTGCCTGAGGTCGCTCGTGAGCGGTTTTCGAAGCCAGTTTCATTCGGACTCTGGATTCAGGCTGAACTGGTCGTCATGGCTACGGATCTCGCTGAGTTTATCGGTGCATCTTTAGGCTTGTATTTACTGTTCGGTATTCCCATGCTTCCTGCTGCATTAATTGCTGCTGTCGGCTCTTTTGCCATTCTGGAGCTGCAGCGGCGGGGATTCCGTTCGCTTGAGGCGGGCATCACCGGCATGCTGTTCATCGTTGTGCTGGGCTTCGTTGCTCAAATCTTTTTTGCCAAACCTGAAATTGCGCCAATCCTGCAAGGATTCTTTGTCCCCCAATTCCAGGGGGTAGACAGTATCCTGCTTGCGGCTGGTATTCTGGGTGCAACTGTAATGCCGCACGCGATCTATCTGCACTCCGCACTGACACAGCGCAGAATCGTGGGCAAAACGGAAGCGGATCGGCGCAAAATCTTCCGTTTTGAGTTTATCGATATCCTGATCGCTATGTTCATTGCCGGAGCCATCAATGCCAGCATGCTGATTGTATCTGCCGCATTGTTCTTCAAAAATGGATTAAATGTTGAAGATCTTGATGTGGCATTTCAGGGGTTCCATAATTTAGTTGGTCCTGTTTCGGCCATACTTTTTGGGGTCAGTCTGCTTGCTTCCGGTTTATCCAGTTCATCGGTAGGTACCATGTCCGGCGACGTTATTATGCAAGGTTTTATTCAGAGACGTATTCCTTTGTATCTCAGACGCTTCATTACGATGATCCCGCCGCTTGTCATCATCGCGTTTGGCGTCAATCCAACCTATGCTCTGGTTATGAGCCAGGTCGTGCTGTCATTCGGGATTGCGTTTGCATTAATTCCTTTGATTATGTTTACAAGCAATCGTCAATTGATGGGCAGCCTGGTTAACCGACGCATCACAACCATTCTTGGCTGGTGTGTGGCCGTATTGATCATCGCATTAAACTTGTTTTTACTGTATCAGACGTTCTTCGGTTGATGTAGATATACAAACGTTCGAGCATCAAGACACCTTGCATTAAGGGGCTATCCCATTAAGTCATCTTCAATGACTTATGGGGTGGCCCCTTAATTTTGGCAATAAATCGTCCATCTTGATTGGGCAGTTCATCAAACTGCTGCAGATGCGCTTCATGCATCCGTAAGATCTCCAACGGTAAGACACGTAACTTTCATCCCATGTCCCCGCCGTAGGGCAAGGTGACTCATGTGGACTTCAATCTCGTGAAGAATTGAGGTAAGAACTTTGTTTTCTTTTATAACTGCTTAATGCTAACAAAATCGTTAATCCACCAAGCGAACAAAACGCAAATAGCAGGAAAACCTTACTATATCCCGAATGTAATACTAATCCAATTAACCCGTTGCTTAATGTTCCTGTGACCATTAAAATGCTGAAAAACATTGACGTAGAGAAGGCCGTCTTTCCTTCGAACAAGCTCTGGATATAGATCATTACACTTATAAACAATATTACCGTATGAAAAGCACCTAGTATTTGCAAAGCAAAAAGAACGTAAATATTAGTCGATATCGATAGTAAAGCAAAATATAAGATTTCTGAGATAATCCCAATATAAAGCGTTCTTTCCGTCCCTATCTTATCAACCATCTTCCCTACAATAATAAAAAAAGGGATTTCAAACACAACAGAAAACCCAAGCAATGCACCTATAACCCATGTCTCGTAACGTTCGTTTACATACAAAGTTAACAAAGGGTTGATTGATTGAATCCCAGCATATATTAATACTGTAAAAATAATTACCCCGACAGTTAAATAAACGCTTCTAATTCTAATCGATTCCTTTTTCTTATTCTTTATTACTTCTTTTTTTGGAGTAATTTTTGTGCTATCATGTATTAGGTAGCGAATTAGTAACAAAAGTAATAAATAGCACATAGCGTATAAAATAAAAAAAGTTCTATAAGACATAATTGAGATTAGCATCGTTCCAACCCAAGGGCCGAGTATAAAGCCAACAGAAATAGCTCCTCTGATTATTGAATTTATTATCCCTGAGTGGTTTTCATCACCATTAGCTTTTATTTTATCATCTAAAATAGCAAAGGTTATTCCACTAGCTGAGAGTTGAGTTATCCAACTAGCGATAATAATAACAGTTATATAGGGGAAAAAGGCGTACAATACATTTCTTATTATAGATAAACACATAGATAATTCAAAAAAAAGCTTGCGCTTACCCAGTTTATCAGAAAGAGAACCGACGAAAGTATTAATAACAGCGTTACCCAATCCAATAACGGACAATAAATAGAACACATGAGAAACAGACACATGCACTTCATTCATTACCCAAAGCGGAAAAACCGGAACAATGATAGCAGATAGTAATCCTTGCAGTACATTTATTAGACTTAAGTAAACATAGTCCTTATTACTAAAAATGATAGAAAAAGATTTCTTCTTTGATATATAAGTTTCCATTTGCTCCTCACCAACCCCCTCAAACTTATTCAACATTTAAATCTAATCCTATGAGGTTAAATATGAACATACATCAATCATTTGATAACAATAAGATATGGGAACCTCTCTATCGTGAATATGTCTCCGCATATCCATGGGAAATTGATTTATTTTACAGCAAGCCTGTGCGAAGATTGAAACATTTACACCATTTTGGATCGGCCGCGCTGTTTAGCCCGATTGTTCACTCCAGGTACGAGCACACCTTAGGTGTCTGGGCGCTGACTGCGAAGCTAATGCCTGATCATCCAGAGTTAAGGATCGCCTCGATCTTACATGACGTTGGACATTTACCGTTCTCTCATGCAGTCGAAGAAAGCTTACAACTAAGTCATCATAATTTAACCGAAGAGTTAATTTTCGGTAAAATAATAGGTACTATTTTGAGGAAATATGGATTTGATCCTGGTACTATAATAGATTTACTTAATAGAAATAGCGCACTTACCAGTAAAACAAATTATTTAGGGCTAGATCATTTAGATAGCTTCATGCGCGATACATTTAATGCCGGGAAATATAATATCACCCCCTCAGAACTGCTATCCCAAATCGAAATTAAGAATAACTATGTAAACACAAACATGGAATCCGCAATGCACTTGGTTGATTTAATATTTGCTGAACACGAAATCATGTTTAACCCCATTTTCCTTGCCATGGACAAGATACTATCACTAGCCCTTGGCGCTATGATTCGTGAAACGAGTTTCTCGAAAACATCATTTCAATCCATGGTTGATTATGAAGTCTTATATTTATTGAACCATACTTCTTCATCTGAAGTTCAAAAGTATGTATATTTATTAAATCATCCACAACTTATCCAGATAGACACACAAAGACTTGATTGTTCAATAGAAATAGAAGCACGTAAAACCTACAAAAAAGAACCTCTCGTAGACGGGCGTTCATTTCTGGAAATAAATGAAATTGCTAAAAGAAAATTTGAAGATATAGATCGCATTACAACCCGTTTTTTCATAACAATATAAAATGATCCCCTGAAAAAGGGGATCAAGCTTTTTATACCCTCTCTCCTAAATAGTTCGTGTTCCACCTTCTTTCAATAATAAACTCATACAGCCCATCGTTAAAAGAGAGATCTTTCGGAAGATCAGAAAACAGTTTTACTTCTTCCGTTTCAAATCCCCCAGTTAATTCTTCCCGCTTATCTACTTGTGCCGTAGTGATAATGGTGATTTCTCCATGAGGAAGAATGTAATATCCCTCATACTTAATGTCTTTTATATTTGACCCTGATTCTTCCCTAGCCTCTCTAATGGCCGTTTCAGCAAATGTTTCATTTAATTCACGTGTTCCACCAGGAAATTCCCATCCTCTATTTTTGTTTTTTACAAGAAGCCACTTCTGATCCTGTCTCAACACGACCAAAACTGAGTGGAATTCCTTCGGTTCTATTTCATCGAAATAGACTTTAATGCCATCTACGTTAAAATACATAAGGTTCGACTCCTTCTCTTTCCACTAATTTTTTGTTTGTCATGAGGGTTTACGGGCAAAAGCATATAGGTACCAACCGAATTTTTTATTGATTTTGATGGCCTGCCCTGTCCAGTTACGCGTTCTTGCAAATGTAAGAACGTCAACAAAACCGCAATTTTTTAACAATCTGGACAATTGAGAAGGGGTCATCTCTTTTTGATAACCATAAGGCCATTTCCCAAACATTTGCTTGACAATTCGATCGATGGGACCGATTGAAAAAGCATTCGGGATAACGATGATTGACCATCCTCCAGGTTGTAAAACTCTATAATTCTCCCTGAGGTCAATTGAAGGATCATCTGAATGCTCTAGTACACCAAAATTTAATGAGTAATCAAAGAAATTGTCTGGATAATTCGTTTCTTGAGCCGTCCCAAACGAATACGTACTGTTTGCATTCCACTTTTGAGCCATTCCTTGTGCGGATTTTACAGCAGTCATCGAAGAATCAATACCATGTGACTCAAGACCAAATAGCTTGCTCAAAATAAGGCAAACTTGACCTGCCCCACAGCCTACATCGAGAATTTTTTTGCCCGGAATAAAAGGAACAAATTTATTTATTATCGATATTTTCTCCATTCCTCTGAAAAAACGATAATCACCCTGAGCATAAGGCAAATCATTTTTCCAAACGCCATCCCATGAAGCAATTGAAGCTGACCGGTTCATAATTTAGTCTCCTCTCGTGAACTTTTGTCCCACGGATTACCTTGGGAAAAGTCATATTTCTCTCTGATTTTATTTAACATTTCTTCTTTCCTTTTATCTCTTTTATAAATAGCATTTTTGTAAATTTCAATAATTTGTTTAGTCAAATTATTCCAAGTATATTTATTAGTTGAATTTATTGCACCTTGTTTTAGGTGATCATAACCTTCAGGATCAGTAGCTATCTTAATCATCTCATCTGCTAGTGTTACATGATCCCTAGGCCGCACTAACAACCCATTTTCGTTATGCATTATAGCCTCAGGTATTCCCCCGACTGTTGTGCCTATTATCGGAATACCAGCTGCAAACGCTTCCAAAATAACGGTACCAAGACCTTCACTATGAGATGGTAATACTAACACATCTGAAGCTGATAAATACTTAATCACTTCATAGTGAGGAATCTCTCCGATCAGATGTACATTTTCTTTCAAATCATGCTGACTGATAAACTCATCAATTTCTTGACTCATCTGCCCCCTTCCTACAATAATGAGCCGACAATTTGGTTGCTGCTTTACCGTTTCTTTGAACGCTAAGAGCAGTTCCCGTAAACCCTTTTCGACCGATAAACGGCCCACAAAAACGAATGTAAACTCGGATTCTAATTTTAACTTTTTTCGTATTTCTTCTGCCTCCTTAGTTACTATCTCAAAACTAGTCCCATCTGGAATTATTTCGATAGATGCATCATTTATGGAAATATGTGTGCCTTCGAAAATTTCAGTAAACTCTGACGCAAGAGCTTTTGATACTGAAATAATGGTAGATGGTAAAGTTAATCCAACTAATGAGGAGTAATACTGGAAGTCACGCATTAAAAAAGATTGAATCTCATAACCATGCAATGTAACTACATAAGGAACATCGTTTATAACCTTGTTAATTGCAGAAGCAAGCATTGCACATGGATAGTGAGCATGAACTATATCAATCTCATACTTATAGGTAACTTCTAAGAGCATATTTATAAGTAGTCGAGCACTTGAGTTTCCATCCAGTATATTTGCTGGCAGTGGCCCAGCAGAATGATGAACCACATTACCTAGATCAAGGCATTTGTTTACTTCACCTAACGAAATCACGTGTACTTCATGCCCCTCATCTGCCAAACACTTCGCCATAGAACTAACATGAATGCTGGTGCCACCGATTGATTTTAACTGCTCAAGAATGATACCTATTTTCATGAAAATTTCACCTTCCTAGATTATCTATATAAGTTCCATGAAAGAATTCACGGAAACGTTACAGCAAACTGGCTTCTACTCTGTGATTCATAATGATCCGATGTGGAAACTCCTAACTTGAACTTATATAGACTGGAATTAAAATTCAACAAAAACAATGATTAAATTAAATTCTTTTGCGATTTCCTTTAAACGCTCGATGCCTACCAACCTATACGAGTCATCTGTAAACTTTTTAATGTTACCATAAAGAAACACTATCTGCTTTGAAATTCTCTGCATTTCTAATAAAATATCTTTTAATAGTCTTTCGCCTAGCACAAGAACAAAATCAGACATTATAACGAGTTCAAAATACTTATTTTCAAAAAATGTATCACACCCTAATAGATAATGAATGGAACGATCCTTGTATTCTTCATTAAATCTTTTAAATACCGTTTTGTTATGAACAAAAATATGTGTAGTATACAACAAACTAGTAATCGGGATATCATCAAATCCTAGCAAAAGCGAATGGCCGGGATTAACCGAGAGACATTCTGATACTTTTCCTAACACTGATGCTGGATAAACTGACTGAAAGGCATTGGAAATGACGAATGTATTTAACTTTGCTAAGATATGGTTATAGTAGAGGCCGTTATACAGATAAAATAACTCAGTTTCAAGAGTATAAAATTTTTGATGCATCTGCTTCCTATTACTGATGCTCTTCTTTTTAGCTTCTTGTTTAGCCGTTGGATGGGGTATATGAAACCCAAAGGCTTGTCTTTCTGCCATAAATATTGCATCTTTCAAATACAATCGATAACTAAAATCTTGATCTTCTACACCCCAACCAAAATAGGATTCATCGTATCCTCCGATCTCCGTTGCCAGTTGTCTTGAAACCGTTACCATCGCGCCCCATGCTAAAGTCCACGGAGCAGGTAATTTGCCCAGATCATCACCAACTGCATCAAATATCGATTCTCTGACATCTACCCATGATTGACTTTTCTTCCATGTGCGAGTATGTTCCTGAAGGTTATAGGGGGTTAATGTTTCTATGTAATCAATAATGTTTTCCTTTGAATCTTCGAGTATTAATCCGTATACGTTATGTACCAACACTAATTTATTGAGATTTCCATTTTTATATATATTCATAATCTTTTCCGAAAAATCAGCTGGCACTAAAATACCAGAATCCATAAAACAGATAATGTCTCCTGATGCGATGTTTAACCCAGCATTCCGAGCGCGTGATAAATTCGAACCACTATCACGAGGCAAATATACGTGGATTAAATTCTTTATACTTTTTTGAACGTCTAAAATATACTCAGCCGTTCTATCTGTTGATCCATCATCTACAATTATTACCTCTAGCTCGAAATCTTCAGATTTTATTACTTGTTCGGATAAAAACAACAGTCCTTTTAGCAACAAATGATCACGATTATAAGTAGGTATCACTATAGACAATTTCATCGAATGTTTCCTCCCATCTTCATGTAGTATGCCAATTTTCTAATTTTGATAAGCAATAATTTTTCACTTTTATTTACAACCCAGTACTGGAGACCAACTTTAGAGGAGAAAAGAAAGTCGAGTGTGCTGGCACTCAGCCGAGTCGAGCGGCGTTCTTAGCCAATCCCGTTATTCACTTTGTTACGCACCGAAACAAGGTTCCTAGTTAAATCAAATTGAGTTCTGGTTTAGTATCATAGTCCGTCGCTTGTTGAAACGAAACAGCTTCAAGACCACCTTGGATCTGCAAAAGCAAATCTTTCAATTTATCGCCTACTTCAATGAAACCATGGCCAAGCCCTTCAAGTGGACATATAAGGGTAAAACTCTCTGTATCTAGATGTTAGATTTTTCCGAGAAACAGCACTAGTGATGGATTGCCATGAACTCGAACCCTAGACCGCCTGATTAAGAAGCCAGATGCTCTGCTCTACCAACTGAGCTAACAACCCATGTTCTCCATAACTTCTTATGACTTCACTTCTTTACTTACAAAAATCAAATAAGCTTTAATTGCAAAACGACTCAGCTTTATGATAGCCATTATATGATAAATGAACACTAAAATAAAGGTATTATGCCAAAAAATCCAAAAAAATAATTTCAAGCCAAGTTTGACATAAGAATGTTCCAGTTGTAGGCGTAGCAAGGATTTGCGACCCTTGGGCAACCCATTTTTGTCCCCACAACGAGGGTTTCCAAGGTTTTCGCGAGTAGGATACCGGTCAAACGCTCTTGTTCTTCCATCATTTTGTGATCATGATGGAGTTCGTTGAATGACCTTTAAAACCGACAAGTTTCAACTGATAGAATTAATTTGTTTTCTCTGGCGAATCCAATACAACCAGCTTTCCGAAGCATCATCTCCATCGTGTTTCTTAGCAAGTAAGCCAGAACGCATACACTCACATAAGCTTTCACTCGTTCAGGACGAGTGAGGTGGATAAGCCGTAAAGAAAGTTGGTATTTCATTTCCCGAAACGCTTCCTCCACCTTGTTTTTCTCATGGTACTTTGGAATGACTTGTGCTGCTGGAATAGTAGAATCATTCGTTATAAAGCAGGTTATCCCATCCAACTTTCTCAGTTCCTATTCTTTGGCTTGATCCGAGGCTAGCCGACAATTGGAAAGATTGGACGATGTGGGTGCTCCCATCCTGACCCTCAGCCCGGTTAAAGGGTAATTTATAATGGCAAAGGTTTCATCAAAGAATATTATTTTGCCTAGACAAAAAGAAGATACAATTACTATTGATGCTGCTTCACCTCAGGCAACAGCATTACCATGCGGTACACGCAAACCACCTGGGAGTTACACATATGGATCGCATGATAATGAAAACAATATTACCGGAACATCGAGGGGCAAGGTTTTAGGGACAGGAAGAGAAACAAACTTCACGGACACGTATGGGGAAAACGGCTCTTCGCTATTTGTTGTGGAATGCTAGATAATAGAGCTCTATTGATAGCTTGTTAGATTCACAGTCATTTTCAAAGGTTTGTCCAAGAACAAATCTAAAATCGGACAAGGGAACCAGATCGGCTCGAATTCTGAATTGTTCTCCATCTAATGCATAATTCTCCTTGTATGGGGGTAACCTGTGTAGTGGACAAGGGAATCAGGTTGGCGAGATGAGCGGGT